>CAYTAP010000034.1:0-29980 GCA_964435775.1 uncultured Tepidisphaeraceae bacterium | reverse complement strand
GCCGTCGCAGCCCCCCACCACCAATTTTTGGTGCTACCCTCCCTCTTTTATCCCCCCCGCTCCCGGGCGGCGGGGGGGGGGGGGGGGGGGGGGGCTTCGTGCGAAAAATGGCGGACCCCCTCCCCAACCCTCCCCCGCGAGTACGCGGGGGAGGGAGAAACGCGGAAATGTGATTGTCCTGTAGGCGCGGCGAATGGCGGCGGGTCTTGCGGCGGCCAAGAGTACGGCCCTGGGCTCGACCGCTGCATGCGGAGGTAGTAGGTCGATTCCTGCCCGGGGGAAACGGGGAGATTCAGCCAAGTCTGACGAAGTCCATCGGGAAAGGTGAGCGTAATCCGGTGGTCGCCCGGCGGCAATGACAGCGGGATCAGGAACGTCGTTCGGGGCAGCATCTCCCATTGGCGGATGTCCGCCTGACTGGTCGCTTTCAACAGCAGCCCGGCCGCGATCAGCGCGACGGAGGCTTCGGGATTGGAATGTTTGCGAAGCCCTTCATACCCCCCCGCGATGATCAGCCCCGACCCCAGCGCCGATTTGATCGTCCGGATCGTGTCGATGCTCTGCCACCGCCGCTGCTGCGCGAGAGCGAGCAGGTCAATCGTCGGCCGGGCCAGATCAGCCACCGCCAGCGCCTGGTCATCGACAATCACCTGCGGGCGGGGAATCGATCCGGCTTGCGCCGGCGTGGGCGCGAAACCGAGAATGTCGCCGCTCGCTTTGCGCACCTTCTGTGGACCATATCCATAATCAACAACCAGCAGCACGTTGGAGCGCGCGTTGACCACTGGATCGGCCAGTTCCGCCAGCTCCGGGTGATCGCCGGCCACGGTGTCGAAATAGGACTTCGCCTGATCCTCCCGTCCCAGTCGCTGCCAGCTTTTCGCCAGCATCAATTGCGCCAGGGCGAAGCGGTTTTCCAGGTCGCCGACATCCTTGTCCTTGTCGGGATCATAGTCCTTGAGCTTGAACAGCGCGTTCTCAAATGCGCCGCGGGCGTTGGCGTAGTCGCGCTGGATATAGAAGGTGAGGCCAAGATAGAAATTGGCCATCGCGCGCTCGAACGGCTCGCCCTTCCAGATTTTGATGTTTTCGCTGACAAGGACCGCGCCGAGGGTTCGCCCGCCGTCGTTGACGCCGAGGCTGTTGATCACCTCGTAGGCTTTGAGAAAGGCGCGCTGCGAATCATCGAGGTGTTGCGCCGCCAGCCAACAGGACCCCAGGCGCAGGTTGTTGAGGACAAAGTTTTCATCCGTCTCTTCGGCCAGCGGCTCGAGAATCTTCGCCGCCTGAACATAGTCGGCTGCGTGATACTCCGTCACCGCCTGCGCGATTTTCTGATCCGATGCGCATCCCCCGGCCAGCATCATCGCGCCGCCGAGACAAACGAACCGACAGATGGATCGAAGCGCGGTCATCATCGCCACACAGCTCTGCTGCAATCCCTTGCTTTCGTAGGGTCCGCCCCGCGGACCATGACCCAGTAGGGTCCGTCGCGCACCCGTCTTTCAATCGCAAATCAAAAATCAAAAATCGAAAATCACCCCGCAACGACAAACATTGCGGCGTACTCAGTCCAGAATTCCGCCGCCGACGGCTGTCTTTTTCACCTCAAACTTGTCCGTCCAGAGCACCTTTGCATTGTGCAGATTCGTCAATTCATACACGCACAGGTAATAGCTGCTGCGACGGTCCTTGGTTTCCTTGGTCAGTGAGCTGAACTTGGCCGTCAGGGCATATTCCGGTTGGACTCGATCGGGATTCTGCCCGAGGTCATAATCACGCTCGCTGTTTCGCAACCGGTAATAGGCGTCGCGGTTCATCACCCAGGTGAAGCTGTCCGGGTCATGGTTGGCCAGGAGCGAGCGCACGCGGCCAGTGAACGCCTCGGCCGGACCGCGGGGCAAAACCTCGGCCGTCATCATGTTGACCACCGGCTGCACGACGACCACAAGCTTCCCGTGTTCGCGGACCGCCTCCCGCACCTCCGGATCCGCCGCGATGCTCGCGGCCATCTGGTCGGTCATGTTCACGAGATCAGTCCCATCGAGCGCCGCATTCTGCCCCGCCGACACCGCCGACGCGCAGCCACACAGCAGCGGCGCGAGACCGAGGAGCATGAAGCCAAGGCCCAAAACCTTTCGAAGTGACGCAAGCCTTCGACGTGGCACGGGCGGCCCGCCCGTGGTCTTCAAGCCATGGGCGAGCCGCCCATGCCACGAAACCGCATCCCTCGCCATCGCGTGTCTGTAATCCCTCACCGCGCCACCTTCACGAGGTAATCGTTCGTCCATGCCAGCGTCCCGTTTTTCAGGTTCGTCAGCGTGAACTCAAAGCGAAACGTGTTCGTCCCCCGATTGGGCATGTCCTGCACCTTGCCCGTGAGGGCGTAATCCGGCTGGATTCGGCCGTTCGGTCCGACGCCCCCGGCGGTTTGCCCAAACGTGTCCGTCGGCGTGTCCAGTTCATCGCTGCGAAGCTGGTTGTATTTCACCTTGTTCTGAATCAACGTCACCCGGCCGTTGCTCTGCTTGAACAGATTTGTTTTCAGCCGGTCGATGAAGATGTCGTAATTGGCGCGCTTGGAGGTGTCATTTTCGGTGTTCGTCGTCACGATCGTCCACTGCGTCTGGCTGGTGTTCAGGGGGATGTTGCTCAGGAGGCTGGCCGTCATTTCGTCAGTGACATTGACCAGATCCTTGCTCTGAATCCCCTTGTCGCGGGAATCCAACTGATCGACCGGTGGTCGCTGGTTGGCGTATGACTTGCACCCGGCGATCCCCGCCAGGAGCCCAACAACCACCAGCGCCCGTTGCGCCCGCAACACTCGTGTGAATTGAAACATGCGGATGTTCTCCTTGAATATCCCTTATCTTATCCTGCCGCCGATTGTACGATACGCATGAACGCCGGACCCGGCAAACCCGATGGCGCACCATCAGACACGCGCCAAGGGAAAAAGATGGTGTCCAACCATTTGTGCCCAGCGCGTGTCTTACCGAGGACGAAGGATGCAATGATGGACCAAGCATAGCCTACAGTGGCCGTAGGGGCCGCTTCAGCCGCCGTCTCTCGCGGCGCACGGCGGCTGAAGCCGCCCCTACTGTGGTCGTCGAAATGGATAAGTCTTTCCCACTCCCCAGGAGGTTTCAACGTGCCAATCATGACTTCATCGCGGACCCGGCCGATCCTGGCCGGCATCGGTATGACCCTGATCGGGATCATCGCCGGGACCGGCTGCGCATCACAGCCCGTTGCGCGGGTGGCGATTCCCGCGAACTCCAACCAGTCGATGATTCGGGAAACCGCGCCCCAGAAGCCGCTTCCCCCTCAGACGGCTGTTGATGATCGCCCATTTCCCAATGAGCAAATCATCAAGCAGGAACTCCCCGGCGAAGGGCAATTCGTCCAGACCTATCGGCAGGTCGGCGCGCCGCGAATCGTGCTCTTCGTCAACCGCACCCTCGAAGGGAACATCATCCCCGTGACCGATCAATTGCCGCTCGTGAGCGTCGAGCATTCGCGGACCGCGACCACCGGCATGACCGTTGACCGCACCGAGCGCACGACGCGCGAGGGGTATTACACCCGCACCCGCGAAAAAACATCCGACCGCTTCCAAACCCAGGGCCCCGGCGAATATCACGAACGAACCGCAGTCTACCTCAAGCCCGGCGAATATGATGAAGTCTGGGCGAAAAGCCTCGACTACCAGGCCGTCGAAACAATCATGACCGACTGGATTCGCTCCAACGGCGCCGTGACGGTCATTTCCCCCACCATGGCGCGCGGACGACTGAGCGACGAACAGATCAAGGACCTGCAAAGCGGCCGGCCGCAATCAACAGCGGAAATCGCGCGGCGGCTCGACGCCGACATTCTCATCCAGGTGCAAGCCCATCCCACCCGCCAGACGCCGCAGGGCGTGGAGGTGCGGATGGTCGCCGAGGCGATCAGCCTGCACGGCGGGCAGTCCATCGGGCAGGCGGTTGTCGATGTCCCCCCGCCCCTGGACAAGGTGCAGATCAACAAATACACCCGTTATCTGGCGGCGAAGCTGATGGATGACATGACGCAAACGTGGCTTAACGCCCCACCGCCGCCATCGGCCGAACCAGCCGCGCCCGCATCGGCGATACCCGCTCCCCCAGCAACGCCTTCAACCCACCCCGTCGCCCCGGCCCCCTGACCGGCAGTCAGTTCCATAGCGTCGGTAATTATGCCCTTTGAATTTCCAAAAAAGGATCACACTATGATTCGCTTCAAACTCCCCTCATCCTTCATCCTTCATCCTTCATCCTTATTGACGCCCTCCATCGCCCTTCTGCTCTTCATCGGCGGCTGTGGCGTCAAAGCCCCCATCCAAGGCCGACAAGACCCCTACGCCCCCTCGCAGATCATGTATGTGGACAAGGATTTGCAACGCTCAACGGCCGTCGGCATCCCCATCGCCACCCGCGACGAGGCCGGGCTTTTGCACATCCAGGTCCCCATTCGTTCCACCCGCGACCGGCAGATGATCATCGACTACCGCTACCGCTTCGTCGATCGCAACGGCCAGGATATCTGGTCCAGCCATTGGAAGGACAAGGTGCTCGCCCCCAACGTCCCCGACAGCATCATCTTCAACAGCACCACCAACGCCGCGACGGATTTCCAGCTTGATCTGCGCTATGCCAAGTAATGGAGAATGCCCCGTGATGGAGAACGGCCCGCAACCGCCAACGCAACATGGACGCCGTCGCCCATGCCACTTGAATCAATGCCCCCGGCGCTTTTCGTTGCGCAGGACTTGGATCACTGTGTCATACAGGGCGGCGTTGCATGCGACGCCGTCGCCGCCGTAGATGGAGACTTCGCCGTTCCAACTGGAGAAGCGGCCACCGGCTTCGGTGATGATGAGCATCAGCGCGGCGCAATCCCAGGGGTTGAGTTTGGGATCGAGCATGATGTCCGCCCGGGCGGTCGCCAACATGAGATAGCCGTAGCAGTCGCCCCAGCCGCGGACAAGCCTGGCTTGCGCGGCGAGTTTTTCAAAGGCGTCGGATCGTTCGGCGCAGGTGACGAAGGAACTGGTCAGAAGCGTTGCCTGATTCAGTTGGGAGATGGATGAGACCCGCGCCCGCCGACCGTTGTGGGTGCATCCATGACCTTCGGCGGCAAGGACCATTTCATCGGTCGCCGGCAGATACGCAGCGCCGACGCGCGGGCGACCGTCCACTTCAATGCCGATCAGCGTGCCATACATCGGCACGCCGTGGATGAAGCTCTTGGTGCCGTCGATGGGATCGATGATCCACTTGTATCGTTTGTCGCCGGCGGTTTCGCCCTGCTCTTCACCGAGGATCGCATGGGTGGGATAATACCTGGCCACCTGCTCGCGGATGAGGCGTTCGGCCTCCTTGTCGGCAATGGTGACGGGGGTGTCATCCGCCTTGTCTTCAACGGCCACGCCGTTGTTGAAATAAGCGAGCGTCCGACGCCCGGCCATGTAAGCGATGTCCGCGGCGACCGCGAGGAGTTCCTTCAATGTCGGTTCAGGCATGATCCACTTTCTTCAGCACCCCTATCGCCCCCGGCATATCATAAGGAAGAAACGCCCGCGAATAAACAGCCCCACCTTGATGCTGGTGCTCCAATGGTCGGCAAACCATGCCCACGTGGGCTTGATAAAAATGAAGCACTTTAACATTGCCGCGCCGCCCCGGAAAGCCTATCTTGGGAGCGAAGCGTTTGGCATGAGGGCATTGGCCGAAGGGGTGTGGTCAGGGCAAGAGATTGGGAGACTCTTATGTCGCAGGATGTTGGACAAGACCATCTTGTTGTGATTCGTGTGAAGGGGATGCACTGCCACAAGTGCGAGCAGGCGGTTCAAAAGGCGTTGAGCGTCTTCCCCGGCGTCCACGAGGTTGAAGTGGACCTGCCAAGCGGGCAGGCGTCGGTGCTGTACACGCAGGGGTCGGTCACGATCGCGCAATTGATGGAGGCGATCACGCAGGCCGGCTACCGCGCCGAGGGATTTACTCAGCGGCAGGTCGATTGATCGGCGATTGGTGGGCGCATGAGCGTTGGGGGATGACAAGGAGTGTGAACAAGGGAGCCAGGTGACGATGCGCGCCATATCGATTGCATTGGTTGCGGGGATGAGTTGCGGTTTGAACTTTCTCGGGACGACACCGGCGCGAGGCGACGATTACTTCACCAACACCTCAGGCGGCGACTGGAACATCGACGCGAATTGGAGCAACAACATCCCGATTCACCATGATGATGTTTATCTTGGCTACGATCATGGCGGCGTCACCTTCACCAACCCTTCGAGCCTGACTGTCACGCTGAATGGAAACCAGTCGCTCGTCGGATCGATCCGCAGCAAGGTGAACCTCAACCTGGTGGCCGGGACCGATCCGTCGTCGTCGGAGATTCTGGTGGCCGGCTCGCTCATTGAGTTCGATCCGGGCGTGGGCATCGTGCTGGGGGTTCAGCCGGGGGCGCAGAGTTCGACCGCCGCGATGTTCACGAGCAACACCCTGACGCTCAACGCCAACATCACGCAAGGCGCCTACAGCGTCTTCAGCCCCAGCGCCCCCACCACCTATGGCGCGGGGTATGTCTGGAACATCACGAGCGGCGTCTCCAGCGGATTGGGGTTCAGCCACAGGATGCTCGACTCCGGGCGCTCGGCATTCACGCTCAACGGCGCGCTTAATTTGAGCGGCGGCGCGACGGCGATCTTCGCGGATTTGACCATCGGCGCCACCGGGCAATGGACGGGCGACACGGGGGTGTTCAACGCGATCACCGTGAACAACCAAGGCGCCCTTTCGTTGTCGGGCGTCGGAAACAGCCGGGTGAACGGAGACATCACCAACGGCGGCACGCTGTCCATCAAGAACGGCGCGGTGTTCGAACAGCTTCCCATCTCCGGCGGAATGGCCAACGCAACGAACAGCGGATCAATCACCGTCGAGGGCGCGGGTACCCGGGCCCTCTTCAAAAACCTCAGTGGCGCCGGGAGCATCAGTGCGACCAGCGGCGCGGAGCTCGATCTCGATGGGTTCAGCACGGCCCTGCTCGATCATGCCACGCTCGATTCATCGACAATCGTTCAGGTGGGCGGGACCATCACGACACCGGCCGGGGAGACGTTCGATTTCACGAGGCTCGGCGATCATGTTTCCTTCGGCATCATTCACGGCGCCAGCGGCGCGGACAACGGCGATGTGTCATTCAGCGGCGGCAGCGTCATTCATTCCGATCAAATCACGCACGTGCGATCGCTGACCGATGTGACACTCGATCACGGCTTGACGATCGATCTCAAGCCGGTGGCGCGGGAAACGGATTTCAATGGCGTCATCAACGCGGGGGATCGCGCGATCTCGATCGATCCGGGGGAGAAGCTCATTTTGGCGGGCGGCGCCACGCTCAATGGGGATGTCCACCTGCTGGGCGGCGGAGATCTCAACACGTTCGTCCTGGGGGGAACCTTGAACGGCAACATCACCGTCGATGGGTCGGCGGAGCTCGACCTTGGCGCGGCCGCCAGGGCGACCTCGGCGATCTCGCTCGCCAACGGCGCTACGCTTGCCGCCACGGCGCAGGATGGACATCTGCTCACCGGCTCCAATCTGGACCTTTCAAAGGCGACCACGCTGGCGATCGGCAATTACACCTTCGATTCCGGCAGCACGGTGAAGATCGGGCGCGGCATCGAGGTGTATTCCGCCTGGACGAACGCCGGCACACTGACATTGGCCGACGGGGCGCTGTTTGTGCCATTCAACACGACCGCGCAGACGATCACCAACAGCGGCGCGATGAACCTCCCCGCCGGGGCGACGTTTCACGGCTGGGCCGATTCGCAGCTTCTTCCCATCGCCAGCGACGGAACGTTCACGATCGACGGGCATTGGAACGACGCCCCAACCGCCGAGCGCACGGTCTCCAATTCCGGCGTCTTGACGATCAGCGCCGCCGGGGAAGTCGATCAATGGGCATACAGTCAGTCGGCGGGGAAGACACTCGTCAACGGACTGCTCTATTTCGCGCCCGACAACGCATCCAATCCCCTGGGCGCTGCGACCATCACCGGCGGCGAGCTCGGCGGCGCTGGATCGATCCAGCGCTATGCCGTGAACATCACCGGCGCAACGCTCCGCGCCGGGGACGCCGGCCAGCCGGGTGTCCTGTCGTTCATCGACAGCACGCTGAATCTTGGGCAGGGCGCAATCCTGCAATCGCAAATCATGGACACGGCACACTTCGGGAAATTCATGTTCAGCGGCACGGGCGATGCGGTGACGTTGGGAGGAACGCTAGACGTTGGATTGCTCGGCGGCGCGATCATCGCGTATGGCGACACCTTCACAATCCTCACCGCCGATTCAATCCGCGGGACGTTCGACGCGTTGAACATCCCGGCCGGGTGGCAGGTGAGCTACACGCCGACGAGCGTCGTCGTGTCGGCGGTGCCCGAACCGGAGGAACTGGAGGCGCTGGCGCTGGCGCCGTTGATCCTCCTGAGGCGACGGCGTCATCGCGCCGCGCGGCGCGATGACGCGCGCCTGGCCTGAACCGAACCTGCATGGCGATGCCCGGCGCGAAAAACAGGCGCGGGGCGCATATCATTCGCCGGACGGAATGGGGCGCATCGATTGAAAGACAAAGGTTGGCGGCATGATGGCGGGTACAGTCGATTTGACGATTCACCCGGCGGCGTTGACCGTCGCCGGCAGTGACAGCGGGGGCAACGCGGGGATTCAAGCGGACCTCCGCGCGTTTCATGTTTTTGGCGTTCATGGCTGCACGGCCATCGCCGCCCTGACGGCGCAGAATCCGTGGGGCGTGGAGGGGATCGCGGGCGTGGAGCCGGAGTTTTTGGGAAAACAGTTGGATGCGGTGTTGCCCCACTATGCGATTCGCGCCGCCAAAACGGGGATGCTGGCGACGGCGGCGCTGATTGAAGTCGTCGCGGATCAATTTTCACGTTACCCCAAATTGCTCAAGGTCGTTGATCCGGTCATGGTCGCCACGAGCGGCGCGCGGCTGCTTGAATCGGATGCGGTGGATGCTTATCGCGCGCGGCTGCTGCCGCAGGCGACGCTGATCACGCCAAACCTTCCGGAAACCGAGGTGCTGCTCGATCATCCCGTCATCGGATTGCGTGCGATGGGCGAGGCGGCAAGTGAGTTGTTCGACCGATACGGATGCGCGGCTCTGGTCAAGGGGGGACATGATCCGGCCAACAGCGGGCGGGATGTCTTCCACGATGGTGCGCACCTGGCGGTCTTGGAAACACCGGTCGTTCGCGGCCCTCTGTCCACCCACGGAACCGGCTGCTCGCTCAGCGCCGCCATCGCCGCGGCGCTGGCGTGCGGCAACGATCTGTGCCAGGCGGTCACCCTCGGCAAGGCGTATGTGTACGAGTCGATCCGCGCCGGCGTTCACGTCGGCGAACGCGCGACCGTGCTGGGCACGCCCGGGCATGTTGAAGCCGACGTGGTGAGGGCGCGACCGCTGAAATAACCGGCGATGGCGGTGATTCATTCGGATGTGTTCTGTTACACTGCACTCATGTCTTCAGAATCCAAACCCGCGATCTTCGCCGCCATGGGGGGCAACCTCGCCATCGCGGTGATGAAGTTCATCGCGGCCGCGTTTACGGGCAGCTCGGCGATGCTCTCGGAGGGGATTCACTCGCTGGTGGACACGGGCAACGCCGGATTGCTGCTCATGGGAATCCATCTGAGCAAGCGCCCGCCGGACAAGCTCCATCCCTTCGGGCACGGCAAGGAACTTTACTTCTGGTCGCTCGTCGTGGCGATCATGATCTTCGGCGTCGGCGGGGGGATATCCGCGTATGAAGGGATTCTGCACCTGATGCACCCCGCGCCACTGGAGGACCCGACATGGGCATATTGGGTGCTCGGCCTGGCGGCGGTTTTCGAGGGGATTGTGCTGTGGATCGCGCTCCGTCATTTCTTCGCCGTCAAGCGCGCCGACGAAAGCGCGTGGGAAACGATCCGCACCGCCAAGGATCCAACGATCTTCACGGTGGTTCTCGAGGATGCCGCCGCGCTGCTTGGATTGCTGGCGGCGTTCCTTGGCGTCTGGCTGGGGCATCATTTCAGCAACCCCTACTTCGACGGGGCGGCCTCCATCGTCATCGGATTGATCCTCTCTTCCATCGCCGGCGTGCTGGCATGGGAAAGCAAGGGACTGCTCATCGGCGAGAGCGCCGACCCGCGTGTCGTCGCGGCGATTGAACGGCTGGTCGAGGCCGACCCCGCCGTGAGTGAAGCCCGGCCGCCGCTGACAATGCACATGGGGCCGGATCACCTGCTTGTGAATCTGGACGTCCGCTTCAACGGCGACCGGAGCGCCGCCGACATGGAATCAATCATCGAGCGCCTGGAGCGCTCCATTCGCGCAGCCCATCCCGAAGTGAAACAAATCTTCATCGAAGCCGCGGCGCTTCGAAGGCGAGCGCCCCAAGACAAGACAAGTGCGCAATTTCCTTAATGCAAACACTTGTGCAGGTTGGACTCGGGCAACAAATGCACTATGATGGAAACGTCTGATCGGATGGCGAAATCCGTCCATCGATCAACGCGCGGGTGATATGGATTCGCGTCCGTCGCGCCGCGCGGAGGCTCTCGACGTATTTATGGCTTCCCAAACACCACCATTTCCAAAGCGGCAGGTTGTCCGCCTGAAGGACATCGCCGAGAAGAGCAATGTCTCGCTGACGACGGTTTCGCGCCTTCTTCGCGGGCAGAACCTCAAAAGCTTTCCCCAGGAGACGCGCGACCGTGTGTATCGGGTCGCCCAGGAGTGCGGGTGGTCGCCGAATCGCCTGGTGCAGGGGATTCAAACCGGGCGGACCGGATCGGTCGGATTGGTCATGGCGCCGTTCGGCGAGCATTGGCAGGCGGTCATGGTGTCGTTGCATCGGACCCTCCTCCAGGCCGACAGTGTGCCCATCACGCTGTATCCCGACTATGACGCCCGCGCCACGGATGGCGGCGTGGGGACGGAACTGGGCTATCTTCGACACCTGATGGAGAGGCGCGTGGATGGCTTTGTCTGCTGGCCGCTGCGGGACAAGGTGGCGATCGACTATTTGTATAACGTCTGCGCGCCGCAGGTGCCGGTGGTGACGATCGAGTTTGAATTACCCGTGCCGCGATCGTCGATCGTCGTCCAGACCCAGGAGTACATGGCGATGAAGCAGGCGGTGGACCATCTGCTGGAACTGGGCCACCGCCGGATCGGGTTTTACAGCCACGAGGGGAGCCACAACTGGGCGGTCCATCGTCAAAAGGCTTTTGCGGACATCATGCGAAAGCGGGACCTGACGCCGGCGTTCGTCTTGAAAGTGCGCAAGGGTGCCCCGGACACCGCCGTCCAATTTCAGCAGGTTCTGCCCCAGGCAACGGCGGTCATCGCGGGTTCCGAGCAACTGGCGATCAGCGCCTGGCATATAGCCGGTGAACTAGGCCTGCAGGCGCCGCGTGACCTCTCCATTGTCAGCTTCGGTCGGCCGCGTTTTGAGTTCGTCACCTGTCCAAGGTTCACCCACATCGATCAACGGCCCGAGCAAATTGGAGAAGTCGCCGGCTCAATGATTGTCGATCCCGAACGACGCCAAAGCCTGAAATCCCCGCACATCAAGATTGAGCCCGTCCTCATCGCCGGGGAAACCACCGGCGAGCCAAAGGCAAATCCTTCGGCCCAACCCTAAAAAGTTCCGGTCCCTGCGAGAATTGTCTTGACAGCAAGTCCACGGACCTCATATTGTTGCACAAGTACTTGTGTTAGTAAGATTATGACTATTACAGGTTTCGCCGCCGAGTCATCCGGCGCTGTCGCCTGCACGAAAGGCCCCCTCTTGAAATCGCGCCCCATCAGACTCAACGGCTTTACCCTGCTGGAGCTCCTGGTCGTCATCGGGATCATCGCGGTGCTCATCGCCATCCTGATGCCGACGCTCATGAAGGCGCGGGAATCGGCCAGACGGGTGACGTGCCGGTCGCAATTGGGACAGATCGGGCATTTCATGCAGATGTACGTCAACGACTTCGGCGGGCTGATGCCGCATGTCGAGACCTCCCCGGCCAATCCCATCGCGCCGGGCTACCAGACGATGCCGCAACTGCTGGCCACGATTTATCTGAATGCGCCGGCGGATCCGGCGAAGTGGAAAAGCGTGATGGCCGTCTTTGATTGCCCAAGCGACCGGATCACCGATCCGACGGAATTGGCCGCCACGCCCGGCGGGATCGACACCTATTTCGACCGGGACGACAGCAGCTATTCCTATGATGGGTTCGTTTTCAATTCCCCCGCGCCGCCGGCGCCGCCGGTGACCTGGAACGACGGAATCCGCAAGGCGATGAACGCCATTTCATGGATGGATGCCACTCATGTGCCGGTCTTCTGGGACAAGGAATCGTTTCACAACTGGCGGAAAAACTCCTTCTTTGGAAGTGATTCCCCCGACGGCAATACGCCTCAAAAAGGCGGGAAAAACTGCCTGTTCGTGGATGGTCATGTGGCGGATGTGGTTCAATAACGTTGGTGGGCGAGGTCTTTGCCGATGCGATGGACTGGATTCAAATCGAGACGCTTTGCATGGATGGCCGGTGGCACCGCCGGTGCGGTCGTAATCGTCGGTGTGGCGATGCTGATCCTGCGCCCCGGTCCGCTGCCTGCGCCCGACGGCCTGACGCCGGTGGCGCTGGTCAAGGTCGTCGCTTCGGATCGATTCTCCGCCCTGTCGGATCAGCGGAAAGCCCCCTATGCACGCGCCCTGTTCGCGCTGGACCCCCACAACGCGGCCGCCATGATCAGCTCCCTCACCCCCGATCAGCAAAACGCCGCTTTCCAGAACCTCGGCTATCTCATGATTACCCAGACGACCAACGGCTACTTTGAACAGAAGACCTCCCGTGAAAAGACGGCATATCTGGATCGGGTGTTGAATTGGTACGACGCCATTGAGCAGGCGAACAAGCACCAACCCAGGTTGAGCGGAGTGAGCAGCCAGGAGGCGAATCAAGCGGCCGACGAGCGACGGGCGATGGTCAAGCGATGGATGACCCAGGGGTTGGCGCCGTCGGAGTCGGCGCGGATGGCCGAGTTTTACAAGCAGTTGGTTTTGCGCCGTGTGGCGCGGAATTTATCGATGTACGGGTGGTAACGATCACCCCGCTACGGCGAAGGGGGAGCGATGAAAGAAAAAAATGAAGAAATCCTTGACAGACTTCAAAAGCAGGGTAAATTAGACAAGTACTTGTGTAAAACAAATCATACAAGGAATATCCATGTCGCCGCGATCGCGCGGGCTTGCCAGGAGAATCAGATGAGGCCGTTCACTGCAGCGCATCAGGTACCGTGTCGCCAGTCCACCGGGCGGCGGATGCACGCCTTCACATTGGTCGAGCTTCTGGTTGTCATCGGGATCATCAGCATTCTGATCTCGATCCTGCTGCCGGCGCTGCAATCGGCCCGGCAGGCGGCCAAATCCGTGGCGTGCTTGTCCAATCTTCGGCAGATCGCCATCGCGCTGCGAATGTATGCCGAGAGTGATAAAAGCAACCATTTCCCAATCGCCAGGGAGATTGACCCCAGCGGCGTTGCCACCCCTTACGGCAACATCAATGTGTTCTGGTTCAACAAGCTGACGTACTTCAAATTTTTGCCGGTTGTTTCCGATTCGCCCAACTCGGTGCTCATGTGCCCCTCCGGCGGCGAAGTTGGCACCACCAATCCCTGGATCACGTCGGCCGCCCGGGGGGACCCGAACAACATGCAATATCTTTACGGCTTCGGGGATCTGAACTGGGATTGGAGCGTCCGGGTCAACTACGGCGTCAACGCGGACATCACCTCGGCGCCCGCCAATTTGAAGGCCGCCTTCCCCATGGGGACGTACAACCATGGTTCGACGAGCAACATCACGCCGCTGAAGCTGGGTGTCATCCGTCATGCCAGCGAACTGCTGCTCGCTTTCGACGGCTTCATCATGAACCCCGCCCGGCCGGCGGACAGCTACAGTTATCGCCACGGCACCAAGGGGGATACCTGCAATGTTGTCTTCGTGGATGGACACGCCGCGTCGGTCAATACCAAGCAGATGCCCCACTGGGTGGCCGGAACCTATGGAAGCGCGCAAAGCACCTATGAATGGAGCAATCCGGGGGACAAGTACGCGTTTCGGCTGATTGACGTGGATCAATAATCGCGAGCGAACCCGGGCCGATGGTCGGTCCGGATCGCAAAACACATCGGCGCGTCCATGTGGGCGTCGCCGGAAATCATGTCGCCCCTTGGAGGGCTGGAATAGGAGACTGCTATGAAGTCTGTTCATGCGAAGCGTTGGATTGTGGCGAGCGCCGCGATCGTGGGCCTTGGAGCGGCGGTGCCGGCGATGGCGGCCACCAGCTATACCTGGGTCGGTGGAACTTCCGGTACCAATAGTTTTATGCAGCCCACAAACTGGTCACCCAACGGCGTTCCACAGGATGGCGACAGCGCCACGATTGGTAATGTCGGGGCAGCCGTGGACGTTACAGTCGGGTCAGGAAACTTCGCATTCAAAGGCGACGGAACCATTACACAGAACGGGAACACCGTCTCCGTCACTGCCCCCGGAAATATCGTATTGGGCGATGCGACCACCGCAGGCAACTACACGCTCAACGACGGCACGCTCAATCTCAGCATCACCGCCAAATTCAACACCTGGCAGATTGGCGGCAGCAGTGCATTCACCCAAAACGCCGGGACATTGAACGCCTCCTTTCCCAACAGCAGCGGTTACTTCAAGGTGTGGCTCGGCTCGACGGCAAACAGCACCGCCAGCTATACGATGACGGGCGGCACGGCCATCAACACTTATGTGGGGGCAGTCATCATCGGCCAAGCCTCGGGTTCCAACGCAACGATGTCGCTCAGCGGCGGTGACCTTACTTACAGCCTTTATACCAACGAGCAAGTCAGGGTGGGGCAAGGCGGCAGCGGCACCCTGGATGTCAGTGGTGGAACGCTCTCTCTGGTTTTTGGAAATGACAATCAATTGCTTATCGGCAACGGTAGCACAGGCGCCGTGAACCTTAGTGGAAATGGCAAGATCGTCATGGACCGGGACGTTGCGTTTGGTACAACGGCGAGCACGTTCAACATGACCGGAGGCGAGTTGGATGCCCGCAATATTATCCGCATTCCGGACAAGAATAATGTATATGTTGGCACCTTCAATTTCAGCGGTGGTACGATCACCCTGGATGGAGATCAGACTTCGTTGCTCAACCAGTCGTGGTTCGTCCATGACCCGAACACCACGGTGGCAAGTTTCGACAGCAACGCCAACAAGACGACCATCAGCGTCCCCGAACCGGCTTCCTTGAGCCTGCTGGCGCTGGGCGGCCTGGGCTTGCTGGCTCGTCGCCGCAGGGCGGTGGCCTGAAGCGGGGCATCGATTCTTTCTGAAATGTTGGAAGTCATGATCCCCCTCCCCCCTTGCGGGGGAGGGACAGGAGAGGGTCTGTTCAGAGCCTTTCCATTCTCGAATGGATCTACCGTAGGGGCGGCTTCAGCCGCCGGTTTAGAGGAAGACGGCGGCTGAAGCCGCCCCTACCCAAGGGAATTGAAACACCCTGTGGGTCTGTCCCTTCGGCCTGCACTTGGATGTCGGACTCTGGCCAATCGCGTCTTGCAAAAGGAGTTGTCGTGATTCGATCCGTCTTGCTTTCAGTGCTGGTCGTTTTGTTGTCGGCGGCGTGGTCGTTGGCCGCGGATATTTCCGTTCATCGCGTGGCGGGCGAGAGGGAGATCGCCGCGTATGATCTCGTGCAATGGTCGGTGGACCTGGGTCGAAGCTACAAGCGTCCGTTTGATCTGGACCAGATCGCCGTTGACGCGACGTTTACCGATGAAAAGGGGACGAAATGGGTCATGCCCGCCTTCTGGTACGACCCTCCGGCGGATGCTTCGCTGGCCGGTGACGACATGCCCCCGGCCGCGCAGTGGCGCATCCGCTTTTCGCCCCCTCACGCGGGGAAATGGACGATTGCCGTCACCGCCAAGGACAAGACCGACACGCGGAGCAGCGATGCCGTGAGCTTCGAGGTCAAGCCCTCGGCCAACCCCGGCATTGTCCGCCGCCGAAGCGACAGCGAGCGCTATTTCAAGTTTGATTCGGGCGCGCCGTTTTTCATGGTGGGCTTGAATCTTCCCTTTGGCGAAGGCAAGAATCATCTGGCGGAATATCGTGAGCGGCTGTCCAAGCTCCACAAGGCCGGCGGCAACTACGCCCGCGTCTTTATCATCGGGAAGTACATCATCGAGTCGTATGACAGCGGCATCGGCCGCTACGGGGCCGATGCGTCCGCTTATTACGACCGCATCTTTGAGATGGCGCAAAAGAACGACATCCATCTCATGTTCACGATCAACACGCCCCAGTCGTTCGGATCCTACAACGGTGTTCCCGGCAGCCGGCAATGGGCGAACAACCCGTACAATTCCATCAACGCGGGCCCCGTTCCCTTCGACGACAAGATGCAGTTTTTCACCAATCCCAAGGCGCGCAAACTCTATAAGCAATATCTGCGCTATCTCGTCGCCCGTTACAGCGCTTACAACCCCCTGGCTTTCTGGGAAATGTGGACGGAGCAGGAACATATTCGCAACGTTCCGGTGGCATGGACGGAGGAAATGGCCTCTTACCTGCACGAGGTCGATCCCTATAACCACCTGGTTACCAATGCGTCCAGCCAACAACTGCATGACCATTGGAAAGTATCGGCGATCGACATGACGCAGCAGCATCTTTACGGCTACGGAACCCAGCCGGATTTGTCGTCCGGCGTCACCGCGTCTGTCGCCTACTATTCACAATTTCACAAGCCGCATCTGCTCGGCGAGTTTGGCATCACCTGGAACTGGAGCGATCCACCCAAAAAACTGGATACATCCCGCAAGGGCACGGGGCTTCACAACGGGCTGTGGGCATCCACCATGTCCGGCTGCGCCGGGGCGGCGGTCACGTGGTGGTGGCATTATGTGGAGGACTACGACCTGTGGCATCTGTACACGCCCATTTCGCGCTTCGCCAATTCGATTCCATGGTCGCAGCGGAACTTCGCGCCGCTGCTTCTTGATCCGCCGCAAAAGGAATCGGCCGGACCGGAAACGTGGGGCGATCTGGCCATCAAAACGACGACCATCGGCTTTGGGTTGCCGCCTTACGGGGTGGTTCGCGCCTCCGGCAACGGGCAGGCGCTGCCGGGCATTCCGTCGTTCCTGTTCGGTCCTTCAAGGAAAAGCGGCGCGTCGCCGGTGCCGATTCTGTTGAGCGTCGATTTTCCCAAGGCATCCACGATGCTGGTTCGTGTGAAGGATGTCTTTGACTCAACCGACCTGCAAATCAGCATTGACGACAAGCTGGCCGATGAGTTCAAGTTCAAGGCCGCGCCCGGCGCGCCGGAGGCCGAAAGCATCGAGGAGAAGAAGCAGTATCACGTTTACAAGGCCACCATCAACAAGGACCGCACGGTTGAAGTGCCGGCCGGCCGGCACACGATCAAGCTGGAGAACATGGCCAGCGGAAACTGGGTGACGATTGATTCGATCACGTTCAAGGGGATGCGTTCGTCAAAGTTCACGGACCTTGAAACCTACGCGATACAGGATGAACCGACGGGCGAAACCCTCGTGTGGATTCTCGATCCGGAATCAAACTGGATGAATGACGCCAAGGGAATCGAACCCAAGCCGCGGGAAGAGTCATTGCTTTCCATCCCCCTGCCCAAATCCGCCAGCGGCAGTTACGCGGCGCAGTGGTGGGACACACGCGCGGGGAAGGTGATCAAGGAAGACAAGACCGAGGTGAAGGACGGCGCCGTGCGGGTGACCGTCCCGGCGTTCACCCGTGACATTGCCCTTCGGCTGTATCACCCCGATGCGGGCGCGGCGCGCGAGGCCGGAAGCAACCAGTAACGCGGCAGGACAGTGGGAGCCTCTCCGCCAACACGGCGGCGGCGAGGCTTTTTCCGCTTACAGGGTCCATCACACGGACCCGGCCGCTCGAAGTGCATAAAAACTGTTTACGGAATGGTTTTATAGTTCAAGGAGTCTTTGGATGATTCGACCGACTTCAATCGTGGCGTTGTTGATCCTCTTGTCGGCCGCGGCCGTTCAAGGGGCGGAGGTGGCGGCCAAGCCCCTTTTCAAGGAAGGGAGCATTGCGGCGTATGACCTGGCGCAATGGTCGGCTGACCTGGGGCAGGTCTATAAACGGCCGTTTGACCTGGACCAGATCGCCGTTGACGCGACGTTTACGGATGAGGCGGGCACGAAATGGGTCATGCCGGCGTTCTGGTATGACACGCTGGTGAATCCGACGCTGGGGGGCGAGGACACGCCGGAAGCGGCACAGTGGCGTATTCGCTTTTCGCCGCCGCACGCGGGCAAGTGGACGATTGCGGTCAGCGCCAAGGACAAGGCGGGCACGCGGACGAGCGCGCCCGTGAGCTTTGAGGTGAAGCCGTCGAACAATCCCGGCCTGGTCCGCCGGCGAAGCGACAGCGAGCGTTATTTCAAGTTTGATTCGGGCGCGCCGTTTTTCCCCGTGGGTCTGAATCTTCCATTCTCTGAAAGCAAGCATCACCTGGACGAATATCGCTCGCGTTTCGCCAACCTGCACAAGGCCGGCGGGAACTATGCCCGGGTCTTCATCTTCCCGCCCTATGTGATTGAATCGTACCAAAGCGGCATCGGCCGTTACGATTCCGATGCGTCGGCGTATTACGATCGCGTCTTCGAGTTGGCGCGAAAAAACGACATTCATCTCATGTTCACGTTCATCGGGGCGGGGCCTTTCAAGCCATACAACGGCGTCCCCGGCAGCCAGCAATGGGGGAACAACCCCTACAACTCCGCCAACGCCGGGCCCGTGCCGTATGACGACATGATGCAGTTTTTCACGAATGAAAAGGCGAGAAAACTTTACAAGCAGTTTTTGCGCTACATGGTGGCCCGGTATAGCTCCTACAACGCGCTGGCGTTTTGGGAGATGTGGACCGAGCAGCAGCACGTTCCCAACATTCCGGTCGCGTGGACCCGGGAAATGACCTCCTACCTGCGCGAGGTCGATCCGTACAAGCACCTGATCACCAACGCGTCGGATCCGGACCTGGGCGAACACTGGAAGGTTCCGCAGATCGACATGACCCAGGACCACCTGTACGGGCACGGCACCGAGGCGGACCTATCCTCCAGCGTCACCGCGGCGGTCGCCTATTTTTCACAGTTCCACAAGCCGTTTCTGCTCGGCGAGTTCGGCATCACCTGGAACTGGGATGACCCGCCGGAAAAGCTGGACACGTCGCGCAAAGGGACCGGACTGCACAACGGACTGTGGTGCTCGACGATGAGCGGTTGCGCCGGGACGGCAATGACCTGGTGGTGGCATTACATCGAGGATTTCAACCTGTGGCATCTGTTCACCCCGATTTCCCGATTCACGGCCACGATCCCCTGGTCGCAGCGTGACTTCGCGCCGTTGTTCGTCGATTCGCCACGAAGTAGGGACGCCGCGGGACAAGGGTGGTCCGACCAGGTGCTCAAGTTCAACACCGTCGGATTCGGCCTGCCCACCGTCGGAACCGTTCATGTCACCGCCAACGGACAGACGTTGCCGGGGCTTCAGGCGTATCTGTTTGGTCCGAAAAATGCCGTCGCGCACGCGCCCATCGTGTTGAGCGTCGATCTGCCCAAGGCGACGGCCATGCTCATTCACCTGAACACGGTCTTCGATGCCGTCGATCTGCAAATCAGCGTGGATGGCAAGCGGGTTGATCAGTACCAGCTCAAAGTCAAGCCCGGTGTCGAAGCCGAAAGCATCAAGGAGAACAAGACCTACCACATTTACACGGCGGTCTTGAATAAGACCCGCAGTGTCGATGTTCCGGCCGGCAAACACACGATCACAATCGTCAACATGTCCTACGGAAACTGGGTGAGCCTCGACTCGATCATCTTCAAAGGCGCCCGCGCCCCCGGCTATACCGATCTGGAGACGTATGCGATCCAGGATGCGCCGACCGGCGAAACGCTACTGTGGATTCGTGATCCGCAATCCAACTGGATGAACGATGTGAAGGGGATCGAACCCAAGCCGCAGGTCGATGCGCTGCTGACGATTCCGATGCCCGCCAAAGCCGCCGGCGCGTATACCGCCCAGTGGTGGGATACGCGGAGCGGGAAGGTGGTCAGGGAAGATCAGGCCGAGGTGGACAAGGGCGTGGTCAAGCTGGCCATCCCCACATTCACGCGCGACATCGCGCTGCGGCTTTTTAAGTAGGGTCCGCCACGCGGATCATTTTGTGGCCAGCGCTTCACCATGCCAAGGTCCGCGAGGCGGACCCTACACCTGTTTCTGGAGGGCGGGCACTGCCCGACGGTGGCAGGCGTGCTTGGCAATCGCGGTGGGCGATGCCCACCCTACGGAAAAGATTTTCACCATGCAGTTAAAAACCGCCTTGGTTGTCTGCATCCTGCTGAGCGCCGTCGGCGCATGGGCGCAGGATATTCATGTCCAGCGGGTCGATGGCGAGTCGCCCATTGCGGCGTATGACCTGGCGCAATGGTCGGTGGAGTTGGGCAAACAATACGGGAATCCATTTGATCCGAATGAAATCGCCGTCGATGCGATCTTCACCGATGAAGCGGGCAAGAAATGGGTCATGCCGGCATTCTGGGATGAGCCGCCGACCGAGGCGGCGGTTGTTGGCGCTGACTCGACGAAGCGGGCGCAATGGCGGATTCGTTTTGCCCCGACCCATGCGGGCAAGTGGTCGATGGTCGTCAGCGCCAAGGACAGCGCGGGCACGCGAACAAGCGAGGCCGTGAGGTTTGAGGTTGCGGCGTCGGATGATCCGGGGTTTGTCCGGCGGAGTCCCGGATCCGATCGCTATTTTTGTTTCGATTCCGGCGCGCCGTACTTCATGGTGGGGCTGAACATCGCATGGGGGACGCACAACAACAGCCTCAAGCCTTATTACGACTGGTTCGGCAAGTTCAGCCAGGCCGGGGGCAACTTCGCCCGGGTCTGGATCACGCAGGCGCGGGTTTTGGAGACGGACAAGAGCGGGCTTGGCCGATATGACGCGAACAACGCGGCGTACTTCGACCGCGTGCTCGAGCTGGCGCAAAAGGATGGCATCCGGGTCATGCTCACACTCAATGCGCCGGGTATGTTCGGCGGCAAGTGGTGGAAGATGAGCCCCTACAACGCCGCCAACGGCGGGCCGGTGCAGGACAAGCTGGACTATGTGAAGGATCCGGCGGCGATTCAATACCATGAGCAGCGGTTGCGCTATCTGGTGGCGCGCTACAGCGCCTACACCTCCCTGGCGTTTTGGGAGCTGTGGAATGAGCAGGAGCATGTGGGGCTTGTGCCCGATGAATGGAACCAGCGCGAATCGACTTATCTCAAGACCATCGATCCATATCAGCACCTGGTCACCACTTCGTCCGGCGAGCATTGCGCCGGCGTCTGGCCGATGAAGACGATCGATCTGACGCAGGTGCATCTCTACGGGGCGGCCGACTGGTCGCATTTCGACGAGGCGATCGCGCTGGGGGCGGCATCTTATTCCGAATATCACAAACCTTTTTTGTTCGGCGAGTTCGGCATCACCTGGGATTGGAACCACGGCGGCGAAGTGGCGGCCGACACTTCCGCCAAGGGGACCGCGCTGCACAACGCGATGTGGGCCAGCGCCATGACCGGCTGCGCGGGCACCGCGATGAACTGGTGGTGGGACAATTACATCGATCCGAAAAATCTCTGGCATCTGTTCACCGGCATCTCGCGGTTCAGCGCCGTGATTCCCTGGACCACGCGCGACTTCGCCCCCCTGGGCATTCCTTCGCCGGCCCAGGCGACGAGCGGGGATGAAACGTGGAGCGATATGAACGTGCGGCTGGTTCCGGCGTGGGTGGTGGCGCCGAACGAGCCGATCATCATCAACGCCAATGGGTCGGCGTTCCCGGCCGTGTCGGCGATGCTCTTCAGCCCTCTCAAAAAAGAGCTCCACCACTCGATGGTTCTGAAGGTTGATCTGCCCAAGCCATCGACGATGGTGCTCGCGATCGACAGGGTGTCCGTGGCGATCAATTTGCTCATCACGGTCGATGGGAAAGTGGCGGATGAGTACAAGTTCATCGCCTTCCCCGGCGCTACCGATGCCAAAGAGGTGACGTTCAACAAACGATTCAACATCTACCAGGCGAATCTCAACAAAGACCTTCGCGTCGATCTTCCGGCCGGGGAACACACGATCCGAATCGAGAACCGCACCGGCGACTGGATGCGCCTGAAAAGCCTCACGTTCACCGGCGTTCGCTCATCCCGTTACACCGATCTGAAAACCTATGCGATGCAGGACCCGACGACCGGCGACACCATCGCCTGGGTGCTCGATCCCGATTCCACCTGGAGCAACGACGCCAAAGGCATTGAACCAAGGCCGCGCGAGGGAGCGCGGCTTTCCGTTCCCATGCCCAAATCCGCAAGCGGCAATTACACCGCGCAATGGTGGAACACGCGGAGCGGAAAGGTGATGGAGGAGAAGAAGGTTGAGGTGGACAAGGGCGTGGTCAAGCTGGCCATCCCCACATTCACGCGCGACATCGCGCTGCGGCTCTATAAGTAGGGTGGGCCTTGGCCCACCGCAATAATGAAATGTGCATGAACTGGTGGGCCAAGGCCCACCCTACGGGAAAGATTTTCACCATGCAGTTAAAGATCGCCTTGGTTGTCTGCATCCTGCTGAGCGCCATCAGTGCCTGGGCACAGGATATTCATGTCCAGCGTGTCGATGGCAAGTCGTCCATCGCCGCGTATGACCTGGTGCAATGGTCGGTGGACCTTGGCAAGAGCTATGACAATCCATTCAATCCCGACGTGATTGCCGTTGATGCGACGTTCACCGATGAGGCGGGCAAGAAATGGGTGATGCCGGCGTTCTGGTATGAACCGCCGACGGATGCTTCGGTGGCCGGTGGCGATATGCCAAAGCAGCCGCAGTGGCGCATTCGCTTCGCGCCCCATGCGGGCAAATGGACGTTTATGGTCAGCGCCAAGGACGAGGCTGGCACGCGCACGAGTGAAAGCGTGAGTTTTGAGGTTGCCCCCTCAGCCAATCCGGGCATGGTGCGCCGGCAAAAGGACAGCCATCGCTATTTCCAGTTTGATTCCGGTGCGTCGTATTTCATGGTGGGCTTGAACATGGCGTGGGCCGACAAGCGGGGCCTGGACGACTATCGAGACTGGTTCGCCAAAATGGAGGCGCAGGATTGCAACTTCGCACGCGTGTTCATTAACGGCGGGCATCTGGTTGAATCACACGAGTCCGGCATCGGCCGATATGATGCAAATGGTGCGGCTTATTACGATCGCATCTTTGAGATGGCCGAAAAAAGCGGCATCCGCATGATGTTCACCCTGAACGTCGCCTCCGCGTTTGGAACAGCCAAAACCCCCGGCAATGCGACATGGGCGACCAATCCCTATAACGCCAAAAACGGCGGCCCGGTGCCGGATGACAAGCGCCAGGACTATTTCTCCAACCCCCAAGCCATCCGGTTTTATAAAAAGTATGTGCGCTATTGCACCGCGCGCTACAGCGCCTACACGGCGCTGGCGTTCTGGGAACTGTGGGGTGAACAGGATCACCTTCCCGGCCCCAACGCATCGGTGGAGTGGACGCGCAATGTAACCACCTACATGAAGGAAGTTGATCCCTACCGGCATCCAATCACCACGGCCTTCATGGGATCAGGTCCGGATGCCATATGGGCGCTGCCGACCATCGACTTGACGCAAACACACCTGTACGGCGCCGGACTGGGCAGCCGGGCGGATTTCGCGCCTGCGGTGGCGATCTCGGTGGCATCCTTCAACGCCCGCTACCACAAGCCGCACCTCATCGGAGAGTTTGGCTTGAGCTGGAGCACGCCCGACCAGTGGATCGACAAGGTGGGCAAGGGCACCAGCCTGCACAACGCGATGTGGGCGGCGGCGATGTCCGGTTCGCCGGGCGTGGCGATGACCTGGTGGTGGGACAACTACGTCCAGCCGAAGAACGTGTGGCATGTCTTTGGCGGCATCGGGAAATTCGCCAAAACGATCCCCTGGTCCGAGCGTCATTTTGAGCCTCTGGATATTGAGTCGCCTCAAAAGCAGCCGGCCGGTTCGCAAACATGGAGCGACATGGTGGTTCGAGCAACCGGCGGCTGGGGACCGTCGCCCATCGAGCCAATCACCATCAACAAAAGCGGCCAGGCCTGGCCGGGATTGCCCGTGACTTACCACGGCATGGACAAGCCCGACATGCAAGCGCCCACCATTTTGCATGTCGATTTGCCCAAGGCGTCAACGATGCTCGTGCATATCGATAAGGTTTTCGCCGGGTGCAATCTGAACATCAGTCTGGATGGCAAGGTCGTTGACAACTTCAAGTTCACGGCCAAGCCCGGCGCGCCGGAGGCCGAAAGTGTTGAGGAAGACAAGAAATATCACACCTACAGGGCGGTGATCAACAAGGATCGGCGCATCGAAGTGCCGGCCGGCAAGCACACGATCACGCTCGATAACGGCACGGGCATCAGTTGGGTGTCGCTCAAGTCGATCACCTTCACGGGAGTTCGTTCATCCAGCTATACCAATCTGGAAGTGTATTCGCTTCAGGATGCGCCCACGGGCGAGACGCTGGTGTGGCTGCTCGATCCGACCTCGGACTGGATCCATGACATGAAGGAAATCGAGCCCAGGCCGCAGTCCGATGCGCTGCTTTCGATTCCGATGCCCACCAAGGCGGCCGGTGCTTACACCGCGCAATGGTGGGACACGCGGAGCGGGAAGGTTGTCAAGGAAGATCAAGCCGAAGTGGACAACGGCGTGGTGAAGCTCGCCATCCCCACGTTCACGCGAGACATCGCGCTGCGGCTTTTTAAGTAGGGTGGGCAATGCCCACCGGTCGTAAGCGCGCCAGGCAATCGTGGTGGGCAGTGCCCACCCTACGAAGGGCATTTCATGAGTCGATCCTTTTTGCTGGCGGTTGGCATCGGGCTGCTGATCAGTGTCATTGTTCCCACCCCCACCATGGCGCAAAGCAAGTCCCAGATCGCCGATCAGATGGCCGATGTCCTCCAGCAGGATGTCCGCGCGTTTTTCTCCCATGCCGTGGATCGCAGGCATGGGGGTTTTACGCCCAACTTCGACGCCGACTGGAAGCGCGCGGATGAACAGAGCAAGTTCATTGTCTTTCAGGCGCGAATGACGTGGATCGCCGCGGAGCTGGCGTACCGCCGCCCCAAAAACGCCGGCCGGCTCAAGCCGCTGGCCGAGCATGGCGCGAAATATCTTGAAAGCACGATGTGGGACGCGCGGCATGGCGGATTCTATTGGGAACTGAATGAAGAAGGCATGTTGACGCCCGATCTGGCGCAGACCAAGGAACTCTACGGGCAGGCCTTCGCCATCTACGCCGCCGCCAATGCCTCCCGCGTGCTGGACAAAAATAGCGGCGCGCTCGATCTGGCCATTCGCGGCTATCAATGGGTGGAAGCGCATCTGCACGATCAAAAGGACGGCGGCTATTTCGACACCGCCACGCTGGATGGCGCGCCGATCCTGCAAGCCCAGCCCGGCACGCCGCCGCAAAAAGCCAAAGGCGCCATCACGCCCTTCGGCTACAAGTCGATGAACAGCCACATCCACCTGCTGGAAGCCTACACCGAGCTGTATCGCGTCTGGCCGGATGCGGAATTGAAGAAAAGCATGACGGCGCTGTTCCACATCGTCCGCGATGTCATCGCCGTCGATCCCGGCTGCCTGGGGATGATCTACACCCGCGACTGGCGGGCGGTGCCGTATACCGATTCCTTCGGCCACGATGTGGAGACCGCGTACCTGCTCATGGAGACGGCCGAAGTTCTTAAAGACCCCGCGTTGATTCAAAGCACCTGGCCCATCGCCCGCAAGCTCGACGATCACGCCCTGGCGTGGGGCTTCGATGATGAACTCGGCGGCCTGTATGACACCGCCGCCACCGCCTTCGGCGGCAAGCTCGACACCACCAAGGTCTGGTGGGTCCAGGCCGAGGCGCTCAATTCCCTGCTCCTGATGCACGATCAATTCGAGAAGGGCGACACGGGGACATACTGGGACGCGTTCGTGAAAACGTGGACGTTTGTCAATGCGCACATGATCGACCACGAGCGCGGCGGCTGGTACGGCACACTCACCCGCGAAGGCGCGTTGATCGGCTCGGGCGCCAAGAGCAACAACTGGAAAGCCTGTTATCACACCACGCGGGCGCTGCTCAACTGCATCGATCGCCTGCGGTGATCGTTTCGGGGCGATGCCACATCCGATAGAGTCCGGGCAGGACGATCAACGTCAGGATCGTCGAGGAGATGATTCCGCCGATGACGACCGTCGCCAGCGGCTTTTGCACCTCGGCGCCCGTTCCCGTCGCCAATGCCATCGGAACAAAGCCCAGCGCCGCGACGAGCGCCGTCATGAGCACCGGGCGCAGGCGCGTCAGCGAGCCGCGCAGGATCGCCTCGTCCAAACCGACGCCGTCGCGCCGAAGCTGGTTGATGAAGGTCATCATGACCAGGCCGTTGAGGACCGCGACGCCCGAGAGCGCGATGAAGCCCACCGCCGCCGTGATGGAAAACGGCATGCCGCGCAGCCAGAGGGCGACGATGCCGCCGGTCAGCGCCAGCGGAACGCCGGTGAAGACGATCACCGCGTGTTTCACTGATCCAAAGGAACTGAACAGGAGCAGGAAAATAAGGAAAAAGCAGAGCGGCACGACGATCATGAGGCGCTGCCGCGCGGTCATCAGGTTTTCAAACTGACCGCCCCAATCCAGCCAATAGCCCGGGGGCACTTTCACCTGCACGGCGATCGCCTTTTGCGCCTCGGCCACGAACGATCCGATGTCGCGCCCGCGCACGTTCGCCTGCACGACAACCCGGCGCTTCCCATTCTCCCGGCTCACCTGGTTGATCCCCTCAATCATTTCCACGCGGGCGACGCTTGACAAGGGCACGAACGCAGGCGTGGAAGCGAAGGATGAAGGATGAAGGATGAAGGATGAGGATGGATGCAGCGGATCTTCAGCATCGTTCATCCTTCCTCCTTCATCCTTGTTCGCCAGCGGAATGGGCAGGTTGCCCAGTTGATGAACGTCGCCGCGCACGGCGTCGGGCAGGCGGACGACCAGATCAAACCGGCGGTCCCCCTGGAACACCTGTCCCGCCTCGCGCCCGCCGATGGCGACGGAGACCACCTCCTGCACATCCGCGATGTTCAAGCCGTAGCGCGCCACGGCCTGGCGGTCGATCTCAACATTCAACACCGGAAGGCCGCTCGTTTGTTCCATCTTCACGTCAGCGGCGCCGGGAATGCCCCGCAACACCCGTGCGATCTCTTCGGCGGCCGGCACCATGTGCTCAAACTCATCCCCATACACCTTCACCGCCACATCACTGCGGATGCCGGAGATCAGCTCGTTGAAACGCATCTCAATGGGCTGGGTCCATTCCCAGTTGTTGCCCGGAAGCACCGACAGCTCCAATTCCATCAGGCGCTGCAGTTTTCCCTTGTGCCCGCTCGCCGGCGGGCCTTCCTCATGCCCGTGCCCTCCGGCTTCCTCGTCGTGCGATGGAAGGATCGCCGCCAGTTCGCGCTCACGGCGCTCGATGGCCTCATCGAGCTCGCGCTCGCTTCGCCACTCATGAGTCGGTTTCAATATGACAAATGTGTCCGAGATGTTTGGCCCCATCGGGTCGGCCGCCATTTCCGCGGTGCCCGTCTTGGAATAGACAACCGCCGTTTCGGGAAATGCTCCGAGAATCTTTTCCACCTCAAACTGCATCCGCGTCGATTGGGTGAGGCTTGTACTGGGGATGCGGATCGCCTGCACCGCGATGTTCTTCTCATCAAGTGTCGGGGCGAACTCCTGCCCCAGCCGCGTGAAAAGGATCAGCGACAGCGCGAACGCGACCACCGCCAGCGGCACAACGACCCACCGCCCGCGCAAGGACCATCGCAGCGCCGGTTCATAGATGCGCTTTGCCAGCCGCATCAGCCCGTTTTCCTTTTCCCTGACCCGCCCGCGAATCCCGATGGCGATCATCGCGGGAATGAAGGTCATCGACAGCACGAACGCGCCGACGAGCGCGAAAATGACCGTCAGCGCCATCGGCTTGAACATCTTCCCCTCCACCCCCGTCAGCGCGAGGATCGGAATGTAGACCGTGATGATGATCGCCTGTCCATAGACCGACGGCTTGATCATTTCTTTTGCCGCCGCGATCACCTCATCCAGCCGCTCGTTCAGCGCCAGCTTGCGCCCAAGCTCATGCTGCCGCCCGGCCAATCGCCGCAAACAATTCTCCACCACAATGACCGCACCATCCACGATCAAACCAAAGTCGATCGCGCCCAGACTCATCAGGTTGCCGCTGACCTTCCCCTGCACCATCCCCGTCGCCGTCAGCAGCATCGAGAGCGGAATCGCCAGCGCTGTGATGCAGGCGGCCCGAAAGTTGCCCAGCAGGAGGAACAGGACGACAATGACGAGAATCGCCCCTTCGGTCAGGTTCTTCGTGATCGTCTTGATCGTCGCATCGACCAGCGTCATCCGGTTAAGGACGGTCTTGGCGATGATTCCCGGCGGGAGCGTCTGGTTGACCTGTGCCATCTTCGCATCGACCGCCACCGCAACGGTGCGGCTGTTGGCGCCGATAAGCATCATCGCCGTGCCCGTGACGACTTCCTCCCCATTCTCACTCGCCGATCCGGTGCGCAGTTCCTCACCCAACCCCACCTGTGCGATGTCGCTCACGCTAATGGGCGTTCCATTGCGAGAACCGACGACGATGCCCGCGATCTGCTCCTCATCCCCGATGCGCCCCGCCACCCGCACGAGATACGATTCCCCCTTGTGCTCGATGTACCCCGCCCCGGCGCTGACGTTGTTTTTCTCCAGCGCCTCGATCACCTCATGAAACGTCAGGCCGTAGGAGACCAGCTTCATCGGATCCGGCTGGACGTGATACTGCTTCACATACCCGCCGATGCTGTCCACGCCGGCCACGCCTTCCACGCCCTTCACCTGCGGACGGATGATCCAGTCCTGCACCTCGCGGAGATAGGAGGCTTGTTCCAACGCGCTGCCGAGCTTGCGCCCCTCGGGCGTCAGATACGTTCCATCGCCCTGCCATCCCGGCTGTCCATCGACAATCACCGCCCCTTGGCCGTGCGGATGCTTGAACTCCACCGTCCAGACGTAGATTTCCCCCAGCCCCGTCGTGATCGGTCCCATCTTCGGCTCGGCGCCCGGCGGCAGGCTTTCCCTCGCCTCGTTGAGCCGTTCGAGCACCTGCTGACGCGCGAAATACAAATCGACGTTGTCCTCAAAGATCGCCACGACCTGTGAAAAGCCATTGCGTGACAAGGATCGGCTCGACTGCAACCCCGGCGTCCCGGCCAGCGCCGTTTCAATCGGAAACGTGATCTGCTTCTCCACCTCAAAGGGCGACAACGCCGGCAATACCGTGTTGATCTGCACCTGGTTGTTCGTGATGTCCGGCACCGCATCGATCGGCAGCCGCCAGAGCGAATAAGCGCCCAGCCCCGCCGCCCCGATCGTCAGGAGCACGACAAGCCATCGATTGCGAACCGAGAATTGCAATACACGTTCAAGCATGACGAAAGTTCCCATTCATTGTGATCCCCGAAAGAGAAGACCCCCTCCCTGCCCTCCCCCGTTGGGTACAACGGGGGAGGGAAAAGTCCCGCAATCGGCGTATGGTTCATGCTTGGGGAGCATTACCCCCTCCCCCGGTACACCGGGGGAGGGATGGGGAGGGGGCCGCCATTTGACGAATG
>CAYTAP010000033.1:2935-31239 GCA_964435775.1 uncultured Tepidisphaeraceae bacterium | reverse complement strand
GCATAGTTCGCCGCCGCATCGGAATTGGTATCGGTGAAGCTGCTGGCCAGGCCGCCGATGTAGGGGTTGCGGTCGTACACCTGAAAGTTGGTGTACCCGAGCTCCTTGAGACGGTATGCGGCGCCGAGGCCCGTCGGTCCCGCGCCGATGATGATGATTTTGGGTTCCATGACGTACTCCTTTGGTTGGTCCCGCACTTTTTCGCGTGCGAAAGGGTTGCGTTTGCGAGCATTGAACGACAGGTCGCAAACGTGAACTCGAGCGCGGGTATAACCCGCAACCGCCGTTCCAATGGCGATGCAAAATTATTCTTGCCGGCCTGGCGTTAACGTGGCATGGGCGGCTCGCCCATGTGTTCCGGTACTCCGGAACCAACTGCCGCACTCGGCCGACGGCGAGTGGCATGCATACTCACGGGCGAGGCGCCCGTGCCACGTTTCATTCACGACCCCTGGGTGGCCTGGTAGGTGTAGGCCAGTTCAGGGTTGTCGATCGGCGTTACTTGTTTCGTTGAGGGGCGATCCTTGGGCGCGATCGCCTCCTTGATCAAATCCTGCATCGATTTAACAGTGCTTTCCCAGCTTCCCTGTTTGGCGCGCTCAAGGCATTTTCGCAGGCGCGCGGGGTCGGGATTGGCCAGCCACTCGTCGGCGGCGTTCACAAACTCCCCGGCGGTGTTCACGATGTCCACGAGCCCGGTGTATTGCCGCACGACATCCTTGACCGGCGTGCTGATGACCGGTCGGCCGGTGGCGAAGTATTCCAGCGCCTTGGTCGGGTTGATGAACTCCGTTGCCTTGTTCATCGCGAAGGGCATCATGCAGATGTCGAACGCGCTGCAGTAATTGGGCAGCACCTGATATTCGCGGTTGCCGAGCCAGAAGAGGTTGGGGGCGTGGGGCAGATGATTGGGATCGACCTTGACCACCGGTCCGATCATCGCGAACGACCAGGTGGGGCGCATGCGGGCCATTGCGCCGACCATGTTGTAATCGACGCGCTCATCGACGACGCCAAACCAGCCGAGGATCGGCCGGCTCATAAAATCAATGTCGGCGGGGATGGCGGTGGTGGGGTCCTGTGCCTTGGCGAAGTGGTCATATTCAACACCGCAGCCGAAGAAGTGGACGTTGGGATGACGCCGCTTCTTTTTAAGCCATAGTTCGTAGCCACCGGTGAATACGATGTCGGCGTGTTCCATAAGGCGCGCTTCGTTGGCGATGAGGGCCTTGGGCGCGCCGGTGAACTGCGAGAGTTCATCCATGGAGTCGTAGACGATGCCGCGGTTGTCGTATTGCCCGAGCGACCAGGCGGAATCCATCGGGCTGTAGTACCAGAGCAGCGGCTTGTCGAAGGCGCCTTCCTCGTTGACGTCCTCGATCGCCTTTCGGGCGTATTCCTGGAGCATGCGCGGCAACTCCGGATTGCGGTTCCACTCCGGCGGCATGTGCGGCGTGGAGACGACGACGTTGGGCATCACGCGATGCAGGAGGTAGTGCGGCTCGGAGCCGGCCTTGAGATCAAACATTGGTTCCTCGATGAACAGCACTTCATGCTTGCGGGCGAAGCGAGAGAGAAATTGCTGCGGGCGCTGCCAGACGAATCCCCAGCGAAGATGACTGAAGACGACGATGCCGTAGCGGTCGGTGTGGCGGTTGGAGTTCGATGTTGAAAGAGCCTCGCCGCCGGTCACGGGATCGGTGGCGGATGGGATCTCGCCCGGCGTGGCCAGATCAAGCGCCGTGCCGGATGGCGTGGCGGCGGAGGCGGCGCGCCGGACGGACGGCGTTTCGCGGAGGGTTGTCACCGCAGGATGCCCGGCCGCGCCGCCGGGCTGATCATATGTGATGCCGATGGGCGGACCCTGGTCGGCCAGTTCATCTCTGGGACAAATCAGGTGTTCGAGTTTGCCGACGCGCTGTTCCTTTTCCCGCACGGCGTCACCGAAGACCTTGACCATCGGCGTCGCGCGGCGTTCGAGTGTCCCGCCCGCCTGTCGCTTCAACGAGAAAAGCCCGACCTGGTGAATCTTGCCGACGCGGTGGGTCAGCGCGCCGTCCCAGTCGAGTTGATCGATCATCGGCCACCAGAAGTAGCCGAGCATGGGGTAGCCATCCTCCCTCAGGCGGCGCGCGTCTTCGACGGTGTTTTCGAACCAGATTTCGCGGTTGATCTGCTGACCCTCGATCGACGTTTCGGTCAGCATCATCGGCAGGCCGTAGCGGTGGTGATAGGCGGTGGCGATGTTGTACAGGCCGACGGGCGTGTCGGCGCGGCGTTGTTGCACGACGCCGCCGATCACCTCCAACTGCCAGTCGCTGTGGGGGTAGTAATCCAGCCCAAGCACATCGGGTGTTTGCGGGTTGGAGCGGAACCATTCCAGATCAAGCTCGCTCATCCCGTAGCCGCTGAGCCAGGGATACAGCGCATGGTCCTTGTCCACCTGGCCAGTCAGCAGATCAAGTGCGAGGAATCGCCGGAGGTTTCGTCTGCGGACTTCGATTTTGAGATCAGGCACGCGCGTTTTGAACGATTCGACATTGTCCACATGCAGGACATTCGCCTCGGGCATGATCCGGCGGATGGCGCGAATGCCCCGGCTGACGCCCTGCACGATCCGGCTGAGCACCGGCATGTAGCCGCGCCATTTGCGCGAATGGGGCGGCCAGAAACCAAAATCGCCGCTGAACAGCGCGCTGACCAGCGGCTCGTTGAACGGGCACCAGGTCGTGATGTCATGCTGGTAGCGCGTGACGAGCGCTTCGGTGAAGTGTTCGAGGGCTTCGGGAAATTCGGGGTCTCCCACCGCCTGCTTCAACCACAGCGGCGTGCCGAAATGAACGACATCGAGAAAAACATCAATGCCGAGTTTCTTGAACTCCTCGATGCGCTCGTCGCTGTAGGACCAGTCGAATCGCCCGCGTTCGGGTTCAAGCTTGTGCCATGGAAATGCGTAGCGCAGGTGGGTGATTCCAAGCTCTTCGCGGGCGCGCTTCAAATCCTCTTTCCAGAAGCGGTCATGCTGGGTCCATTGGAATTGATTGACATCCAGATGCGGAATGAAGGAGCATTCGATGCCGGCGCCCCAGATGAATTGCTTGAACGGAAGTTGTGCTGTGATGTTGCCATGGGACGATGGCGCAGCGCGGAGATCGGACGGCTCGTTGTTGCGTTGCACGTTGGCGCGTCGGCCAGTAGGGGTGGCATTCCGCGCTGTGGGGTATTGGCGAGACGACGCCAAGTCATTGACAGACCCGCGCGAAGGCGCGTCTTGCAACCCCGCCAAATCATTCCGTTGTTTATTTGGGGCTTGCGTCGAACTCATTCGCTGCACCAATCCTCTCTTGTTGTGTTGTCGCCGGGGCGCTTGTCACTGGTCCGGCATGGGTCATCTCATCGCGCGACGCTCCGATGCGCTCGGGAACCCAGCGCACCGGCGGTCAATTTCATTCCGAGGTCCAGAAGTTTCGTAAGCGTGGCGGGTGACGTCGCACGACGTGGGGCGCACGTTGTGGGCTTGCGCCACGGGTGCGGCCACACCGATTCCACACGCACTAACGCATGTGGAAGTTCTTCAAGCGGCTTTCAGCGTAGCTTTTCCATTGCGGCGCATCGGTCGCTTTGGAAAGCGCCGGTGACGTGCGCGGCGGAGACCACGTCTCGCCGATGCGTGCCTTTGGCTCGCTCGCCGAGACGGCGGGCGATGCAACAGGTTGTTCGGCTTGTGGATTCATGCTCTGCCTCAGTTTCAGGTTCTCAGTTCCACCAATGGGTCTTACAGCAAATCCAATGCCTGTGCCACCCATGAAAAGTTGAAGATTAAGCATTCGTCCACAAAGCCTATGGAAATGGACAACAAAAACTTTTTTCGAGCGACCCATCATCGGTTGATGTGGCGTGCGGAAGGTGAGTATTTGTGTGACGCAATGTCGCCATCAGGCCAGCTTGTCGTCGAGCTTGCTGTGTCGTGGCGCAGCGAGGGATGACTGCGGATGCGATGGGCATGCCTTGGCCGAGAGGTTCGGGTTGCGTATGGGGCGCGGCGGATGGACAATCGAGCGCGGCAGCAGGGGGATGACCATTGCGTGGGTCTGATTGTTACATGCCTTCAACATTGGAACACATCCTTGGCGCGGACGGCGCGATTGCCCGGCGGCTGGGGGAGAGGTACGAGTTTCGCCCGCAGCAACTGGAAATGGCCGAGGCGGTCAACGAGGCGTTCGGCGAGGGGCATCATCTGCTCGTGGAGGCGGGAACGGGCGTGGGCAAATCGTTCGCTTACCTGCTGCCCGCGATAGATTTCGCCGTGCGAAATAAAAAGCGCGTCGTCATTTCCACACACACGATCTCGCTGCAGGAACAATTGATCGACAAGGATATTCCGCTGCTCCAAAGCGTTTATCCCGATGAGTTCACCGCCGTCCTTGTGAAGGGGCGGAGCAATTACCTGTGTCGCCGTCGGTTGGAGCAGACGCAGGGGAAGCAGACCAGCCTGTTTGAGGATTCCCGCAAGTGGGAATCACTTCAGATGATCGAAGAGTGGGCCGGGCGGACAACCGACGGTTCGCTGGCGGACCTGCCGCAGCTTCCGGATTCGGAGGTGTGGGACAAGGTGTGCGCCGAGCATGGGAATTGCCTGGGCAAGCGATGCCGCTTTTATGAGAATTGCTTCTGGCAGTCGGCCAAGCGCCGGATGCAAACCGGCAATCTGCTGATCGTCAATCACGCGCTGTTTTTTTCGGACCTGGCGCTGCGGATGGCGGGTGTGAATTACCTGCCCAAGTATGACCTGGTGATCCTGGACGAAGCGCACACCGTGGAGGATGTGGCCGGGCAGCATTTCGGATTGAAGGTGACGGAGGCGGGGCTGAAATATCAGTTGCGCGCCCTGTACGATCCCCGACGCGGCAAAGGGCTGCTCAGCACCCATGGATCGGCGGCCAACGATGCGATCGCCGATGTGGTGGACCTGCACGCGCGGGTGGAGCTGTTTTTTGAACAGTGCATCGCGTGGCAGGAGGCGAGCGGGCGGGGCAACGGTCGGATTCATGAAAAAGGCATCGTGGAGGACATCATCACGCCGAAGCTGCGGGATTTGTCGCTGCACCTGAAGGCGATGGTGGCGACGTTGAAAAACGATGAGGAGATATCGGAGATCAACAGCACGATCGGGAAGGTGGAAATGCTGGCCGGGTCGCTGACGGCGATCCTGGATCAGACAATGGAGGACGCGGTGTATTGGATGGAGGTATCGGGGCGCACGCCCCGCCGCGTCAGCCTCAACGCCGCGCCGGTCAATGTGGCTGATGGATTGAAGCATGCCCTCTTCGAGAAGGTTCGCGGGATTGTGCTAACCAGCGCGACGTTGTGTACGGGGAAGAGCGATTCGACGCATTCGCAATCGGCAAACGTTCGAGGTTGTGCGGTTATTCAAACTGTATCACCGCAGAGGGAAAAGAAGATCATGGGCGAGCCGCCCATGCCACGTGGCACGGGCGGCTCGCCCGTGGTTTCCGCTGATCAATCCTCGCGAGAAGGTCCAGAGCAGGCCACGGGCGGATCGCCCGTGGCGCAGCGGAAACACGAGCAGGCCACGGGCGGGACGACCGCGCCACGGGGCGGTAAGGACCCATTCACATACATCCGCTCCCGCCTCGGCATCGAGGAATGCCGGACGCTCCAGCTCGGCTCGCCATTCGACTATGAGAAGCAGGTGACGATGTACATCGAGAATGGGTTGCCCGAGCCCAATGACCTGCGGTTCATGGCGGCGGCATGCGGGAAGATCGAATCGTATCTGGCGCAAACGCATGGTGGGGCGTTCGTCCTGTTCACCTCGTACAAAATGCTGATCGAGGCGGCCAATCGCCTCAAGGCGCCCTTGGAGGCGATGGGGTTGCCGATTCTCGTGCAAGGGCAAGGCTCGCCGCGGCGGGTGCTTCTTGAACGGTTTCGCTCGACACCCGACGCGGTGCTCTTTGGCACGAGCAGCTTCTGGCAGGGGATCGATGTGCGGGGGGATGCGCTGCGGAACGTCATCATTGTGAAGCTCCCCTTCGCCGTGCCGGATGAACCGGTCATTGAAGCGCGCCTTGATGCCATCAAACGGGCCGGCGGCAACCCGTTCATGGAATATTCGATCCCTGAGGCGATCATCAAATTGAAGCAGGGGTTTGGACGGCTGATTCGCGGCAAGAGTGATGCCGGCATCGTGGTCATTCTCGACAGTCGGCTGACCGGCAAACGGTACGGCAAACTGTTTTTGAATGCGCTGCCGGCCTGCAGACGGATTGTGATGGAGGGTGGAAAACCTGAGCATTGAAGTGCGAGGGGCGCAGGTTGGCCGGGCGATGGGGCGATTGCGGAGTGGCGGCGGGTGGAGTTGGACGAAGGGCGGGGTTATTCTTCCCTCAGTGGATTGCGTTCAATTCACTGGATGGGTCAACGATTATCGGGAGCAAAAACGCATGTGGGGCAATCGGCTGGGCTGGCGAATATCGGCGGGGATTGTTGTGCTCGTGATCGGGCTGGTGGTGTTGTTGCAGATGACCAACACCATTTCTCCGCCGACGGCATTGGGGAAGAATCCCAAGAATCTTGCGCTCATCGAACTGCCTGTCGCACCGAGCTCGGTGCTCAAGACGATGACCGACGATTGCGATGCGGGGGATTTGTATCGCAAGGCGATCGCCGAGTACCGCAAGAACCCCGCGCCTTATGACAATTTTGATTCCAAACGCCCATTGCCAACCGCGCAGTTGACGGCGCTCGGGCCGCTTTTGATGGCGGCGCATTGCAAGAACATGACGCTCTTCTCCAGGGACCCGGAGAAGGTGATCAACTACGCCAGCGAACATCCGGACATTGAGGCGATTGCGACGATCGGGAATGCCGCGGTGAAGGTGGGGATGCTGAAAAAGATCGCGGGTAACCTGGATGAGGCGCGGCAATATGAGGAGGCCGCGTTCGCCCTGGGGGCCAAGTTGTATCAGGAACGCGTGGTGTATGATGAATTGTCGGTCGGGCTGGGTCTGATGGGTTCGGCGGCGACAGCGCTCGCCTCACTGGAAAAACAGGCCGGCAACACCACCCGCGCCGGCGACTGGACCGATTTCGATGACCAGCGGCGGGCATACAGCAAGGAGCATCTCACGCCCATCTGGAGCGTCATTAGCAGCATCGATGAGAGGATCGTGGCGCGGACGCCGGGTGATATTTTCGTCTTCGCCTTGGACTCCAAGGAACCCCTCTGGCGCACCGAGGCCATCTTGAAGCTCGGCCGCCAACGCTTCTTCTCCACCCGCGGCGGCGACCAGCGCGGCGCCAAACGCATCCTCCGCCAGTTGGCCGAAAACCCCCAGGAGCCCCCGTCCGTCCACGCCGCGGCGACGGCGGCCCGATCACTCACGCTGGAGCAATACCTCCAACTTGGACGGTGAGATTGCGCGGTTGAGTCAAGGCCTCATCGGCAATGCTGAAAGCGGAGACGGATGACAAGGGTCGCTGGCCGCGAATAGAATGGGAGCACACAGCGAGGTGAGCCATGACGACATCGACCATCGGGACATTGACGATTGACGGCAAGGAATACGTCGTGATTCCGCTGGAGCAATACCGGCGGGCATTCGATGAGCACGGGGTGCGGGTGGTGCATGAGGATGAGTTGACCGAACAGGATCGAGGCGACCTGGCTGAACTCAAACGAAGGAAGGCGACGGAAAAACCGGTTCCCTATGCCGAGGCGCGCAAGTCGATGGGGCTGGATGAATGAGATATGCCCTGTCGATTCTCCCGTCGGTTCACAAGACCATGCGGCGAATCCCGGCCGCAACGCGGCGGCGGATTGATGAGCGGATTGAGGGCCTGGCCGATGACCCCCGCCCACATGGGTGCTTGAAGCTCAGCGGCGTTGTTGATGCCTATCGGGTGCGGGCGGGGATTACCGGATCATCTACACGATTGACGACGCGCGGCGAATCGTGGAAGTGGGCATCGTCGCCGACCGGAAGGATGCGTATTGAGCGATACAACGGGAACGGCGGATTGATCGTGCGCCGCATGATCCGGGAACCGGGTGTGGCATTTCAACCAGCAGCTTGCCCGTCTTGGATCGATCACGAATTGCAGACAGAGATGCGACGGATTTCGTAATACCGGTAATGAATTCCTCATCTGGTTTTGTGGGGGATTTTGAAATGCGCCATGTAGGACTTGAACCTACAACCCGCTGATTAAGAGTCAGCTGCTCTGCCAATTGAGCTAATGGCGCTTGCGAGGAGAAACATTAACGGACTTGACGAAAGTGTCAAGGTTCGGCGCGGGGGCTGGGGGTTGGATTTTCGATTTTTGATTTACGATTTTCGATATGGGGAGGCTGGACGACATGGGTCCACGATTCCAATCAAAAACCAGCAATCAAAAATCGAAAATGAACTCCCTGGGCGTGTCACGCCGCTCGCACACACGCGCGGATCATATTCACGTCCTACTTCGCCGGCTGGCCAAGGATCAATTGCTGGGCCAGGTCGGATGAGAGATTCAAGGCGCCTCTCGCTTCGGCTGCCGCGTTGCGGAGGGCGGGGTCGGCGGCCTCCTGAACGACTTTCTGCAACGTGGCGACCTGCTCGGCGTTCAGGCGGTTGCCGAAGGCCTTGGCGTTGGCGGCGAGGCTCTTCATGGCCGCGGTTTGCAGGGGGGCGGTCGCTTTGGCATCGGCGCCCTTGGCGAGGAGCGCGGGCTGCACCTGGGGCGAATCGACATGCCCCAGGACGTTGGCGGCGGCGGTGATCACCTCCGGACGGCTGTCATCGAGCGCGGCCAGAAGCTGGGGCAAAGCGCCGACGACATCCAGCACCGGGTTGCGGTTGATGGCCAGCTCGCTTAGCAGCTCGGCCGAGCGAAGCGCGTATTGGGTCGCGGTTTTTTCATCGAGGGGCAGGCCGCCGGTTTTGGCGCGGGCTTCCTCGATTTGCGGCTTGATGCTGGCGGCATCGGTGCCGTTGGTCACGATGGCGCGGGGGGCGTAGTTGAGGCCCTGGCCGCTGCTGTTGAGGACGACCATGCCGGCCCCGCGAAGGCGCGGCGACATCGCGGTTTTGGAGATCAACTCCGAAACGTCGGCCGGTTTGAGGGAATCGGAAAAGAGGATGACATCGACTGCGGGTAGGGTGGCCGCCTGGGCGAGGGCTTCGTGAACACTGCTTCCGCCGGCGACTTCGTAACCGGCGGTTTTCAGACCTTCGGTCATCGCCTTGAACTTGTCGGCCGGGACGATCACCAGGACATTGGGCTTGCCATTTTGCGACAGCGCCTCGGCCAGGATGGGGACAACTCGTTCATTGTCGGCAAAGCTCTTCTGCGGCAATGCGGCGGCGAGGGTGAACGCGGCCTCGAAGCGCACCTGACGGTCGGGATATTGCAAGGCCGCGATGATCGGCTGCCCGCCGGCGAAGAGATTGCTTTGTCCGACGATCTGCTCGAGGGATTTGATCGAGCGGAGGGCGACTGAGGCATCCTGATCGGTCAAAGCGCGATGGACAACATCGTTGAGATAGCGCGTGCCGAGCGAGACGCCATAAAAATGGGCGCCTGGGTCATTGGTCGGGCGGGTGGGATCGACATCACCGGCTGGAAGTTCGGCCTCGCGCTTGTAGTCGGAGGCCAGCCAGAGACTGACGGCTTTTTCGAGTTTGGGGTTTAGGCGGAAGGCGTTTTCGGTTTCACGCATCGCCATGATGTCATGGAAGATCGCGGGGGGGACATCTTTCTTGGTCAGCCCGTTTTGCTCATCCCACGACCAGACATACGCGGAGCTGTTGCGGTTGTCGTAGGTGATCGAGGCGTTGTTGTAGTAGAACTTTTCACCCAGCGCGTAGAACAGATCGGCGGCATTGAGGTTTTTGGCATCGCCGGCGCCCATGCGGGCGAGGGCGTCGGTCGCCGCGCTGCGAACGGCGGCGGGGGTGTCCTTGTCCTGCGCCAGGCGGACGAGATACGGGACGGCCGCGTCATACCCCAGATCCCCAAGCACCTGCACGATCGAGATGAGTGTGGCCTCATCCTTCATGTTCGTTGTGGCGACCAGCGGGTTGAGGCCGACGCGCCCCAGTTCTCGCATCGCCTTGAGGATCGGGTAGTGGTACTGCTTCTTGGACGCATCTCGCAGGTAGGAGATCATCAGGGGATACGCCAGCTCACCGCTTTGGCGGAGGTTGTCCAGGCCGATGGAGAAAGCCCGGTCGTTGACCGCGAGGCGCTGGATGTTTTCTTCGATGAACTTCTGATCGGATCGAAGGGCGAACTGGCCTTTGCCCAGGTCATTGAGCAGCTTGGTCGTGACGTCGCGCATCGCGTCCACGCCCTGCCAGCGCAGCATCCATTGGTCGAGGTTGTCCTTGTGACTCTCGGCGACGGCGCGGAAAGTACTCAAGAGCGCTTGGGGATCGGGGTTTTGGGCGATGATCTTGTTGCCGGCGTCGGCCGCCAGATCGTAGCGGGCGATTTTGCCGTAATGCCAGAAGTCGTCAGTCAGTTGTTCAAGGCTTTGCGAGGTTGCCGGCGCGGCGTCGGCGGCCGGGGCGTCCTGACCCAATACAATTCGTGGCGTCATATAAAGTGACGCCGGCAGCGCCAAGGCGCATGCCAAGGCAAGGGCGGGAGAGAACGAAGGCAAAGAACGAGGCAATCGCGTCATGATGCTGGCCTCCGAAAGGCTAAGAGGATCAAGGGTGCTGGATTTGAGGGCGAGCATAAAAGTGGGGCATGGGAGTGTCAAGAAACGATGGTTTGCGCCACAGGTGCGGAATCAGTGGGCAGTGGGCAGTGGGAAGTAGGCAGAAGGCAGTAGGCAGTAGGCAGAAGGCAGTAGGCAGAAGGCAGTAGGCAGTAGGCAGTAGGCAGTGGGTAGTGGGTAGTGGGCAGTGGGTAGTACGCGCTTCTTTTCTTTATCTTCACTGCCGACTGCCGACCGCCCACTGCCGACTATTTTCCCCCCGCTTTGCGTCCGGGCGATTCGGCCCTACAGTTTCGACCAATTCATGAATGGGACTCTGCTGATTATCTTGTGTGCCGCGTGCGTGGCGATGATGCTCCTGGAGCGACGGGGGCTGCCGACGACGCTGGCGTTGCAATTCAAGGGGGATGTGAAACGGGAAACACGGTGGCTGGCGCAATATGGTCAGTCGGCGTGTGTGGCGGTGGGGGCGCTGCTCGTCTGGCGGCTGGATCGGAGCGCGGATCGGATGCACGAGTGGGGGCCGGTCATTCTAATTGTGGCTACGACGCTCGCATCGGGCGTGGCGATGGTGTTGAACCGCCTGCTGAGCCGTGTTCGACCGGGGCGGGAGGGGGCGGGGCAATTCCTCGGACCAAGCTGGCGTCATGCGAATTGGCGGGAGAGCTTCCCCTCAAGCCATAGCGCGGCGGCGGTGGCGTTTTCGGTGGTCCTGTCGCTGCTCTATTGGCCAGGCGCGGCGATTTTCTGGACCTTGGCGCTGATTTGCGCCCTGTTGCGCTACATCATGGACGCGCATTGGCCGAGTGATGTGCTGGGGGGGATTGCGCTGGGGTATGGGATGGGGCATCTGGTGTGGTGGGGGTTTATGCGGTGGGCGGGGGCTTAGAAGTGCACTGTTAGCGCCGTAGCGTGCTTTGCGAAATGCTGATGCCCGCAAGCTTACATGCGGCAGGTGCCGCTTTGACAGCCATGACGGGCGAAGAATCGATGACGATGGCGGGATATCCAGCCGTATAACCGGCGGCCGAACCGGCGCGCGTGGGGGCGGCGCAGGATCGGCGCGAGCAGTCGGCCAAGACCGTATGCCGGGGAGAGCAGGATCAGCCCGTCGTATCCACCGGCGAGGTTTTGCCGGTCATCGAGCACCCACATTTGGCCGGCGATGTCTTTGCCGGTCATCGCGGGATATCCGGCCATTGCGACATCATCATGCGTATTGATGAAAACGAGTTGCGATTGGGTGGGCCATCGCTCAATCATCCGCCGGGATCGCCTGCACAAGGCGCATCGGTCGTCGTAGAAGATGTGATAGGTTGAAGGCAAATGGATTTTCGATTTTTGATTGATGACTTTTGATTGTTGGACGATGAGGCGTGAATCTCAAGTGAATCGCGACAGTCTTCAATCGAAAATCACAAATCAAAAATCGAAAATTCGAACCGGAGTTTGGCTTTGTGGGATTGTTGTACGGTGGTTGAGCGGTTGGGGGAGGTGATCGGCGACGCCGAGGCGGCGCTGCGGCTCGAGCAGGCGGTGTATGGGCTGGATTCCCTTGAAGAGTTGGCACTGCATGGATTGCTCGCCGAGGGGATGGGGCGGTGGTATGGCGTGGCGCGGGAGGCGCATTATCCGTCGAGCGCGGGATCGAAGCGTACGCATCGGATGAGGTGTGATCTCGTGTTGACGCCGCCGGGCCGTCCGTTGCGGATGGACTGGGCCGAACCGACGCTCTTTGATGCGCCGGGTGTGTGTGAGCCCGGGGATGCGCTCTGGTTGGAGGTGAAGGTGGCGAGGCAGTTCAAGGCGCCACAGGAGCGGGATGGCCGCTATGGGGCGCAGTGGCGGGATGCGGTGGTGGAGGATTTGAAAAAGATGGAAGCCGAGGGGGGAATCCGGGAAGCGGGGCTGGTGCTGATCGCGTTCAACGAGTCGGCGGAGATATTGGAGAAGGATTTGGAATTGTTCGAGACGGTGCTGGCAAGGAAGGAAGTGCTGGCGGGTTTTCGGCAGGTTCGGAGCGTGCCGATCCTGGATCGGATGGGTAATCGGCTCTGCACGGTGGCGCTTTGGCCGACGGTGCAGAGGTAAGCGGCGTGCCGCTGCCGCGCGGTCCGTGCGTCGGGTTGGGGTGTCGGCTATGATGGCTTTATGGACAAGGCTTTTACGAAATGGTGGCTGGCGCGGGCGGAACCATTCAAGGAGGTTCCGGCGGAGAAGCTCGAAGCCGAGCGCGAGGCGATGGAGCATCAGCAGGAATACAACCGTCACTACGCGGATTTCCTGAATGGGGCGGTGTTGCCGGCGGTGGATGAGCTGGTGGGGATGCTGAAGAAAAATCGCGTGGTCCATCGCGTTTCGGCGTGGGGAAATCAACTGGCGCTGCGCGTCCACATGGCGTGGCGATGGGGGGAGCTGGTCATCATGCAGAGTCACGAGGACTGCGTGACGTTCGAGCATCACATCATCACCGAGGGGGAAAAGCGCGGGGAGGATTCAAGCGAGGATCACAGCCACGCGTATGATCTGCGCGATGCCCTGCCGTCGACGGTTGCGGAGACTGAGCTGCAGTTTTTCCTCAGTCGACTGGCGCAGGATTTGGTGGAGGCGCCGGAGGTGGAGATCCCGCCTGGGGAAGAGTAGGGATTTTCGATTTGTGATTGTTGATTTTCGATTGTCAGATGAACCCCGCGTTTTCATATAGCGGGCTGTTTGATTGTCTCTCCAATCGAAAATCCCAAATCAAAAATCGAAAATCCATCTACCAGTCGAGCGTGCCGCGCCAGGCTTTGGTCAGCTCATCCAGCGGAATTTGAAGTGACGGTTGATCGTTCGTGGTGAGCGCGAGGGTTTTCGTGGGTTGCACGATGCCCATGGCGGCGACATCGGCCGTGGGGAATGCGGCGGCGAGCGTGTCAACATGGGTGTCGCCGCACAGTTCGACGAGGTAGCGGCCGGGGACTTCGGCCCAGGTGTCGGGGGATTGAATCCAGGCGGCATCGATTGTGAGGCCAAGCCCGGAGGCGATGGCCATTTCGGCGGCCGCCGTCGCCGCGCCGCCGTCGCTGACATCATGACAACTGGCGATCCACCCGTTGGCGATGGCGCTCGCCAGGGCGCGATGGGTGGCGGCGAGGTCGGTAAGGCTCGCGGGATTGCGCGTGCTGATCATGCAGACTTGCCCGCCGGTACGCTTGAAGTCCATCGTTACGCATTTGGTTATGTCGTCCAAAACGCCGATGGCGCTGATGAGCAGCGTGTTGGGGATGCGGAGGACTTCCCCGGTTTCCTGGTTGGTGAATTGGTTGTGGAGGCTGTCCTTGCCGCTGATGAAGGGGATGCCGTACGCCAGCGCCGCGTCCCGGCAGGCCTCGCAGGCGGCAACAAGCGTGCCCATTGTCACCTCATCATCCACGCTCGGCCAGCAGAAGTTGTCGAGGATCGCGACCTTCGATGGATCCGCCCCGACACAGACGACGTTGCGAATCGCCTCATCGATCGCGGCGATCGCCATCCAGTAGGGATCGGCCACGCCTGGCGTCAGCCCGCAACCGATCGCGACGCCCTTGATTGAATCAAGCTTGGGGCGGATGACCGAGGCATCGCTCGGACCGATCTGCATCGGCCCGATGAGCGGCTTGATCACGCTCCCCCCTTGCACCTCGTGGTCGTACTGGCGGATCACCCAATGCTTGCTGGCGACGTTGGGATGGGCCAGCGTATTGAGCAGCCGAGCTTTCGCTTCGGATGATGTGGCCACTCCCTCCCCACTGCCCGCTGCCCACGACTCGACTGAGCTCGTCGAAGTCTGCCCACTGCCCACTCTTTCTTCCACCACCGCCTTCCGCGTGGACATCGGAATCCCATCGTGCAGGAAGCTCATCTTCAGTCGGCCGACTTCCTGTCCGGCGTAGTTGAGGATCAGCTCGCGCCCCTCGGTGCCGAATGTGCCGATGACCGTCGCTTCCACATCCTCGGATTCGGCGAGATCGAGGAGCGATTGAACATGTTCGGGTGGGACGGACAGGACCATCCGCTCCTGTGCTTCGCTGATCCAGATTTCATCATGGCGCAGACCGGCGTATTTGAGAGGAACTTCATGAAGTTCGACGCGGGCGCCGACCTTTTCGCCCATCTCGCCGATCGCGCTGGACAGGCCGCCGGCGCCGCAGTCGGTGATGCCGCTGAAGAGGTTTTGGTCGCGGGCCTGAAGGATGACGTCGGCCATCTTCTTCTGGGTGATCGCATTGCCGATCTGCACCGCGTGGGAAAACTCGTCGGCGTGGGTGTCGGTCAGTTCGGCCGACGAAAAGGTTGCGCCGTGAATGCCGTCGCGCCCGGTGCGCCCGCCCATGACGACGATCGCATCGCCCGGCCGGGCGGCCTTGTTGATCTTATCGCGCGGGATCAGTCCGACGCATCCGCAGAAAACGAGCGGATTGCCGAGGTAGCGGTTGTCAAAATAGACCGCGCCGTTGACGGTGGGAATGCCCATCCGATTCCCGTAATCCCGCACGCCGGCGACGACCTGCTGGAGAATGCGTTTGGGATGGATGACGCCTCTTGGCAAGGATGTTTGGGATAAGGATGAAGGATGAAGGGTGAAGGATGAATCGGAAGGGGATTTTTCATCCTTCATCCTTCTTACTTCATCCTTATTCCTCAAATCGGGAAAGGCGACGCAGAACACGTCGGTGTTGGCGACGGGTTTGGCCGCCAGACCCGTGCCGAGAATGTCGCGGATACACCCGCCGGCGCCGGTGGCGCTGCCGCCGTACGGTTCGATGGCGCTGGGGTGGTTGTGGGTTTCGACCTTGAAGCAGACCGCGTCGGTTTCATCAAACGCGATGACGCCGGCGTTGTCCGCGAAGACTGAGAGACAGAACGGCTCGGGCGAAGTGGCATGGGCGGCCCGACCATGATCGGAAGACACCACGGGCGGGCCGCCCGTGCCACGATTCATCAGCTCCATCGTGCTTTGGAAGATCGTCTCCTTGATCAGGTTGCCGTAGTGGCGTGTGGAGGTGGTTTTGCCGGTTGAATCCTGGACTTCAACATCCACCGCACTCTTGAGCGTCTTGTGAACACAGTGCTCGCTCCAGGTCTGCGCGAGTGTTTCCAGTTCGATGTCGGTCGGCTCACGCTTGAGCTCGCGGAAATGCGACTGAATCGTTTGCATCTCTTCGAGGGACAGGAAAAGGTGCGCGGTGCGGCTTAACTTTTTCAAGGCCTCATCGTCGAGGTCGAGCAAGGGAATATGTCGCAGGTTGAGCGCGTAAGTCTTACCCGCTTGAAAATGATCGGGCACATAGGCGTCGAAGTGAACGCTTTCGATGACTCCATTGGCCAGCACGCGCGACGCGATCCGCTGCAACTCCTCTTTGGGGATTTGCCCGGCGATCAGATACGCCCGGCCGGTGCGGACTTCACGGACGTTCAAGCCCATGTCCCGCATCGCCATCTGCGTGGATGCCGCAACGGGGTCCATGACGCCGGGCTTGAGGTGAATCTCAATGCGGCTGTGCGTGGTTTCGTGATGGGTTGCATCCTTACCGCCGACAAAAAGCTCGCTGCTTTCGACGATCGGGTCGGCCAGCAGCTCTCTTGCCACCCGCGCGATCTCTTGTTCGCTGGCGTCGGTATCGATCAGGAAGATGCGGCTGGTCCGGATTGGCCCGACTTTCGTTCCGAATTCCTCGATTTGATGCCGGACGGCTTCTCCCACCGGGTCCACCGCCGCCTCATCACCTCTCGCCAATGCCGCATCTCGCACGTCGATCCGATAAATCATGGCGTGATTGTATGCGCCGGCGCGCCGGCGCAAAGTCCGCTGGTTTATTGGGCGGGTGTTCAATACCTTGTGCGTGATGATTCGGGGGGCATGCTCATGTTTTCAAGTGGATAAGGCGGATTTGATGGGTTTGAAGAGCCACCTGTTGATTGGAGCATTCGCCGGCCTCACCCTGCTCTGCGCCCTGTGGCTGGCGGGCGCGGGGTGGGCGGCGGTGGTCTACGGCATGCTGACTGATGGCGTGCTGGCGGCGCTTTGGGTCATGGCGGCGGCGGGGTTTGGGGTCTGGGCGGTGGGGTGGGTCATGAAATCGGACGAGAGGGGGAACGCGGCGTGTCCGCAGCGCCCGCGTGACGGCCTGATGCGAGCGGCCACGTCGGCCGGACTCGGCTTGGGGATGATGAGCCTGCTGTTTTTAGGCTTGGGCCTGTTGGGATGGCTCAACCGTTGGAGCGTGCTCGCGATTTTGATTGTGGGGTGGGGGCTTGGGATCGCCGCAATCGCGCGATGGAGACAGAAGCATGGCGCGGCCGCCGCGTTGCCTCCGCTCTCAACGCGATGGCAGTGGATGTGGCTCCTCATTGCGCCATTTGCGGCAGTGGCTGTGGTGGGGGTCATGGTTCCGCCAGGGATGCTCTGGCCGGGCGAGCCGAACGGCTATGACGTGGTGGAGTATCACCTGCAAGTGCCACGCGAATGGTTTGACGCCGGGCGGATCGAGCCGCTGGATCACAACGTGTTTTCGTACATGCCCTTCAACGTCGAGATGCACTATCTGGCGGCGATGGAACTGCGCGGCGGGCCGTGGGCGGGGATGTATCTGGCTCAGTATCTTCATCTGGCGTTCATGGTGTTGACCGTGGCGGCGGTTGTGGCGATAGCGGGCCAGTGGGGCGCTGTCGCCGGCGCATTCGCGGGCGTGGCAATGGCGGTTGTGCCTTGGGTCACGATGCTCGGAACAATCGCCTACAACGAAGGGGGGGTGCTGTTGTGGGGGACATTGGCGGTGGGATGGGGGATGCGCGGATTTGAGGAGAAGCGAAAGGTCGGCGGGGCGGCCTCCGCATTGATCCTCGCCGGCGCGTTTGCGGGGCTGGCGTGCGGGGCGAAGCTGACGGCCGTGCCGGTGGTGCTCATTGCGGTGGCACTGGCGGGAGGGGCGACGATCCTGTTCGCTCGGGGCGTATCCGGGTCGTGGATTTCGCGCTTACGGACAGCGGCGACCGGTGTCACGGTTTTTGTATTGGCGGGTGTCATCACCTTTTCCCCCTGGCTCATTCGCAATCAGCTCTGGGCGGGCAATCCGGTCTACCCGGAGTTGATGCACGTGCTCGGTCACGGCGATTATTCTCCGGCGCAGGTGACTCGTTATGAAAAAGCTCATTCGCCGAGGGCCGATCAACGCTCGTTGGCCGGACGGGCGACGGCGCTTTGGGAGCAGGTGATCGCCGATCCGGCTTATGCGTATGTGCTTTGGCCGATGGCGGCGATCGGCGGGGTGCTGATGCTGACGAGCGGGAAACGGCGGCGAGACGGCATGGCAAAGGTATTTGCAACAACCAGGCCGCTTATTCCCTCCCCCGGTACTCCGGGGGAGGGCAGGGAGGGGGCTTTTCGTGGTGAATCGGGCGGAGCCCCCTCCCCAACCCTCCCCCGCGGTTACACGGGGGAGGGAGAAAATCCCGAGTGTGTTTGCCTGAGGGGAGAGGGCGCGTTCCTGCTGATCGTCATCGGCGTGATGGGTGTGACGTGGATCGGCTTCACGCATTTGCAGTCACGGTTTTTTGCCCCAGCCATTCCGGTGGCCGCGCTTTTGATCGGCGCCTCCACCGCGGCGCTGTCGGCGAAAATGGCTGGGAAGGTGTGGGCGACAATTGTTGGACTGGCGCTGGCCGGCATGGCGTTTTGGGGAGTGGTCGTCCTCGGCGGGCGATTCGATACGCCGTTGTTGGAAGGGGTTATCGGCCTGACGGACTTTCGCGGCCTGCATTCCCCGGAAGTGGAAGCGGCGGTGTATGGATCGCCCGATCATCCGGCGACGGGCATCGTCGGGCTGGCGGGGGACGCCAAGGCGTTCTTCTATCAAATCCCGTCGTCCCGATTGCGCTATCGAACGGTCTTCGATGTCGATGCCAAGCCAGGGGAGAGCCTCATTTCGGCATGGCTGGGCGGGGAAAAAGTGGATCGGATCATCGTCGATCCTGGCGAATTAAGCCGTCTGACGCGGACTTACTACGGCTTGCCCCCGGTTCCAGCGAGCGTGGCAGCGCATCGGGAGATGTATGTTCAATCGCCGGGGCGGTGATCAACACAGGCGCCTGCGATCACGCCCGGCCGCAGGAAAAGACCCCCTCCCTGCCCTCCCCCGATGGGTACATCGGGGGAGGGATAAAATGAATCCAATTGCCGTGTGAACATTGCAGGTCGGATCGTCCGATAACCTTCAAGGGGAGGCTTTTTTGTGCGCCGGTGTCGCCCTGGAAGGATTGGATGACCTGTTTCAAACTCGATTGCACGAAGCCCGTGGCCGTGGATTCTCCGGATCATCTGGCCCCGCGCGGGACGAAAAATGACAACAGCCGCAACCGGCTTTTCAATCGCAAACTCGAACGGCTGATGAATCGCCGCCCGCTGCGCGTGCTCGATTTCGGCTGCGCCGGCGGGGGGTTCGTCAAGGATTGCCTCGACGATGGGCACATCGCCGTGGGGCTGGAAGGCTCGGATTATTCCAAGCGCCTGGCGCGGGCGGAGTGGGGGACGATTCCGCAGCATCTATTCACATGCGACATCACCGCAACGTTCACATTGGCCGAGGGGGATGCGCCTGAGCCCGCGCTTTTTGACGTGATCACCGGCTGGGAGTTCATGGAGCACATCGCGCCGGAGAAAATCGCCGCTGTCGCCGGTAATGCGCTGCGCCATCTCGCGCCCGGCGGGATCGTCATCTTCTCCATCGCCGATTTCCCAGATTCCGACGGTGGGGTCGATTATCACCAGACCGTCCAGCCATACGTCTGGTGGGTGAACACGTTCGCCGCGCTGGGGCTCGCGCATCATCCGGAACTGTCGGATTATTTCGGGCATGACTGGATTCGGGGGATGTATCAGGGGTCGCAGAGTTTTCATCTGGTGATGACCCGCGCCAAGGAGAGTGCGCCGACCGTTCCGACCGATGCGCCTTGCAGCGCCGATGATCTTGTTCAGACCGCCGGGGTGTTTCTTCAATCGGGTATCGACGGCAACAACACCAACGGGGCGACGCGGCACATTGACTACGCACTCTTGTGTTATGAGGCGGCGCTGAAGACGGAGAACAACCTCGACGCCCGCGCCGGGCGGGCCATCTGCCTGATGCGCCTGGGCAGGTCGCCCGAGGCGCTGGCGGCGGCGAAACGGTTGCTGGCGGTCCATCCGGATCATCAGGGGGCGCAAGAGATTGTGGCCGCGTTGTCCAAAGGTCCGGTCGCAGCGGCGGCGCAAGCGGCGCCAACCAGGGGCGCATCAACCGGTGTGTATTTCTCAACGCAATTGTCCAGCAAATCGGCAAGTATTCGCATCGCGGACGCCCTCCCGCTCATCTCGATCGTCACGCCGACTTTCAATTGCGCCAAATACCTTCGCGCCTGCATCGAATCGGTGCTCGAACAGCGCTATCCCAACATCGAGCACATCATCGCCGACGGTGCCTCGACCGATGACACCCTGGCGCTCTTGAAACGATACCCGCACGTCAAATGGCTGTCCGAGCCGGACGATGGGGAGGCCGAGGCGCTCAACAAGGCGCTTCGTCTGTCGCGCGGGGACATCATCAACTGGCTCAACGCCGATGACACCTACGTCGGCTCGACGGTTCTTCACACGATCGCCGATCAATTCGCCGCGCATCCCTCGGCCGATGTGCTCTACGGCAAGTGCGCGATCATCAACGAAGCGGGCGATGTCGTTGATTGGTCGGTGCCCCGCTCGCCGCTCTCGCTGCCGATGCTCATGCGCTGGTTCGATCATCTTCACCTCATGCAGCCGTCGATCTTCTACCGCCGGAGCGTGGCGAAAAAAGTGGGCGATTATCGGGAGGATTTGTTCTTTTCGATTGACCTCGATTACTGGTTGCGGACGGCGGCGGCCGGGTTCAACTTCCAATTCATCGACCGCACGCTCTCCCAATCGCGCCTCGAGCGCGAAGGGGCCAAGAGCAAGAACCCCCGCATCATTCAAGAGAAAAATTGGCAGGAGATCGCCGCGCCATATGCGGCGTTGTTGCCGCCGGGGGAACGGTTGACCTTCTGGGAGGATTACTATTGCTTCCGCATCGCCAATCACACCCGCTACAACGAGCCGCTGCCGATGTATCCTGATGCGTACGCGATGGCCGGGTGCTGCGTCGCGGCCATCGACGCCGGACAGGTGGCCGCCGTCCTCGGCGTCATTCAGTCGTACGTCAACGCCGCGCCGCAGGATGCCGACGCATTCTGGATCGCCTCGCAGGCTTTATTCAAGGTCGGACGGCTCGCCGAGGCGCGAACACTCGCCGAGCGGGCGAGGGCGCTTGAATCGAATCGCGCCCCTCGGACGGCAGCACGCGGCGCGCCCTTGCCGGTGCCGCTCGAGTATCGCGCCGTGACGCCGCCGCGAAAGGCGGCGATCGCATCATCGGCATCGCCCACGAAAAAGGCGCTGCTCTTTTTCCCTCACAATCCGCTCCCCGTGGCGACCGGCGCTCATCATCGCTTCATGTGTGTGGTCGGCGCTCTCCAGACGCTGGGGTATCAAGTCACGCTTTTCAGCTCGACCTTCACGACCGAGCGACCGTGGACGCCGGACAGCATCATGCGCCTTCGCCGCGAGCATCAGGTCAAGCTGCATCTGCATGAGACCACGCCGGCCGATCTCGCCCATCAGCGCCGCCTCGACGCCGCCGGCGGCGGGGCATTCGGCGAAAGGCTCAATCCGCCGGATTTGCTGGCGCAGTTCCGCCAGTCGTTCAATGAGGTGAAGCCGGATTTGACGATCATCAACTACGCGACATGGGGCCACCTGATGGCCGGAGATGAGTTCGCCTCTTCGACGCGCGTGATCGACATGCTCGACCTGGCGAGCTTCAACGCCGCGATGCAAAAGCGCATCTGGGCGGACCTGGGCAACCAATACTCCGGCCAATTCGTCGCCGATGACGTTCCCGCGCATCTGCTGCATGAAGACTACTTCGCCGCCGGCCCGCACAACGCCGACCCGGCCGAGTACGCGATGTACAACCAATTTGATTACACGCTGGCGATCGCGCAACGCGAGGGGGATTTGATCGCCAAAAATGCAATCAATACAAATGTCCTGCTCGTGCCGGCCGTGTGTGAGACGGTGGAATTGAACAACACCCACGACGGCGATCCCCTCTTTGTCGCCGGCAGCAACATGTTCAACGGGCAGGGGCATCTTTATTTCACCGGCCGGGTCTTACCCGCCGTGATCGCGGAATTGCCCCAGTTCAACCTCGATGTCGTCGGCGGCGTCGCCAAACATCTCAAGACGCACGCGAATGTCACCCTGCGCGGCTTCGTTGATGATCTCGACGCCCTCTACGCCAAAGCCCCCTTCGCCATCTGCCCCCTCATCGGCGGGACCGGCCAGCAGATCAAGGTCGTCGAGGCGATGAGCCGCGGCGTGCCGGTCATCTGCCTCAAAAATGTGGCGCACAGCTCACCGATTGAGCACGGCGTGAACGGTTTGATCGCCGCGAACGCCGAGGATTTCGCCCGGCATGTCCTGACGCTCAGCCAGGACGCCGCCTTGTGCCGCAAACTCGGAGCGGCGGCGAAACGAACCGTCGCCGAGCGGTATTCACAAGCCCAATTGATCGAAAACCTGCAGCCGCTTCTCCTTCGACCCGATGCGCGCCGCGCCGCCGCATGACATCAACACGACACCTCTTTCCCTTCGCTGCCGAAGATCGCCATGCGCGCTTCATTGCTCGTCTTCGTCGCGCTGGCCGGGGCGTAGTGAAATTGCAGCGCCCGGCGGCGGGTGGTCGTGTGGTTGATGGGCGTGCCGTGGGGGAGCAGACCGTCGAAGAGCATCAGCCCGCCGGGTCGGAGCGGGACGGCCACTTCCCGTCGGCCGAGGATGTCGGTGTCGCAGATCTGCCAGTCCCGGCGGATGAAATGGACGACCGGCCCGTCCTTGTGCGCCCCCGGCAGCACGTGCATGCACCCATTCTCAACCGTCGCTTCATCGAGCGCGATCCAGACGCCGACAATTCGCGTCCCCAGCGGATAGGGGAAGTACGCGTGATCCTGATGCCACGGCTTCTCCCGTCCGCCCGGCGGCTTGACCAGCGCCATGTCCTGGAACATCACCGGCGTGTCGTTCACCAGCTTCGCGATGATTTTCAGGAGCGGCGCATCGTCCATGATTGCCTTGAGGCGCGGCTCAAAGTTTGTGAACCACATGATCTTCCGCACCGCCAACTCGCGCTCGGCCAATGTCAGTTGATCGAGCTTCGCCTTGGCGCTCGGTTCAAAATCGATGCAGTCAAACCCCGGCACGCGACCCATCATCAAATCGGCCAGCGCTTCCTTGGCGCCATCGCACTGCCCGGCGTCAAACGCCCCTTCAATCGCCAGAAATCCATCCCGTCGGTATTGATCCAGATCAACGTCACTGACGGCCTCCAACCCATGCACCGGCAGGGCAACCTCCGTGGCGGCGTACAACTCAGGTGAATATCCCTCGGCTGGCGACACGCTAACGGAGTTCTCTACTTCTTGACTCATATGTTCCCCATGTAAACTGTGATTCAAGCACGATCAAAATGAACGCATATTACTGGCGATTATATATGACTTTCCGGGAACATCCAATGGTTAATTCACCATTGAGGCGAACTATAATAAAGTATAGATTGCCAATATGTTGCTATTTTAAGATTGGTTGTCGAGAGGTTGTGGGCGCGCTTGGCCTGGCGCTGATTTTCTTCAGCACATCCCCGAGTTCACGGACGAGTCCCGTATTTTCGCACGCGAAGACTTCGAGGTATTCGATCGCCCGCGTGCAGCCAACGTAGAAGCTCGCGCGTCCGGCCACATCCAGCGAAAAATCATTGGCCGACGCGAGCAGGACGCAGTAGGCGTCGTATCCCTTGGCCGAGTGGACCGTGCTCACGGTCAGCCGGTTTCTCTGTCCGAGCGATTCATCCTTCTTGTCCATGGCAACATGGATGTCGTTGATGCCGGGCAACCGCGCACCAGACAATGCGTCGGCCAATTCCCTGGCGCGCTCCTTGGTGTAAGTGAGGATGAGAATATCCTGAGGCCGGACTTCCTGCTGACCCAAAAGCCAGCGCAGTCGGGTGATGATCGATTCGGTTTCCTTCCGCGGGCTGTTCGTCAATGAAAGCACAGGCGCCCGGCCATCCCGCACCGCAAACCCCACCCGCCACAGACCATCCTCATGCGCGATCAGCCCCTTTTGCTCCAGCGTCGCGATGTCGCCGAAATCCTTTGTCGGGACCGGGCCTTTGAACTGTGCGCATGACCCATAAAGGACGTTGAACGTCGCCTCGACGATCGGGCGCGTGTTGCGGAAGCATTGGGTCATCACAAACGCGCGTCCGCCGCGGATGTTCAATCCAACCGACTGCCAGTTGGGGCGTTTGCGTCCGTACAGATTCTGCGCATCATCATAAAAAACATACAGACTTGGCTCGCCGCCATCGGTCACCCGGCAAAGCCCCTTGAGAAGGCCAAACTCCTCCTCCGCGAAATCCTGTCCCTCATCAACATAGATCGCGTCATACGCCAGCTTCAGAAGCTTCCCGGGGTTTTGCTGGCGAAAGTCCTCCAGCTCCTCCGTGTACCGCATCGCCCGCACGATGTCCGATGCGCTGCCGATGGTTTGATAGCGCCACAACCCCGCCTCCATCAATCGATGCATCAGCGTGTTGAACGAGCAAACCTCCACCGCCCCCTTCGGAACCGCCTCCCCTGTGCGCTGCTGATAGGCGATCGCGATCTTCTTCTCAATGAAAGGCGCAAGCGTCCGGTTGAAGCAAACCGCCAGAAAACGCGGCGCAAGCGGCTTGTCTCCGAAAAGTCCCTCGTTTCTCGCCGCGAGAGTCCGTTGCAGACGGCGTGCGAGGTTGTTGGCCAGCACCACCGTCTTCCCGCTTCCCGCCACGCCGCGGACGAGGCGAGGACCATCCTCCCAGTTGAGTACCGACAGACGCTGCTGCTCGTCCGAGAGCGCCTTATATGCCTCGGCCGCCTCGTCGAATTGCTCGCCGAGTGTTCCTTCCTCCACCCGGCGCGGCTGGCGATCCTCCGGCGTCGCGTACAGAACGGACGTGTCGCCAAAGGCCTTCCAGACGCACTCAAGCTGCGCAAGCGGACAGAGCTTGATCGGTTCATTTGAATCATGCCTTGACGACGCGCCCAACCTGGCCGCAAGTTGCGTCGGCTCGAGATCCTCGGCGAACAGAAACTCATCCGGCCGATACGCCGCCTCCCCAAACCGCGCAATCCACTGCTGTCGCGTGATCGAGGGGAACGCAACCCAATACTTGAACGGCAGTTGCACATCCGCCTCAAATGCACGCACCGTCGCATCCTTGATATCGAACATCGCCGTGCGAACCTGCGCGATGGGGTTGGCGTTCTTCACGCCGCTGGCGTATCGAATCGTCAGATGCCCCCCGGCCGCCAGCTCCTCGATCTGCCCCAGCGGCATCGCTTTGACCTCGAAGGTATGCACGCCAATCCGCGCGTCGATCAGCACAATGTCCGGCGGATGGTTGGTCCTGCGCGCGAGGCTCGCCTCGCACAGCAGCGCCGATTCGCTCCGGTCAAACGCCCGGATCAACGCGCCGAGCACCCGCCGATGCCCATCGTTGCCCGCCTCCCCCCATCCGATGACCCGGCACCGGGCGCTGCCGGCGAGTTTGGACAGTTCATGGAGATTCATGTCGCCGCCTTGTCATGCCACGACATTACCCCAAGCGCATGCGTAAGTCATAGCCGAGCATCGCCGATGACGACGGGCCAATTCGCGGCCCGCAAATTGGCGCACGAATTGGTACCCAAATCGGTACGCGAATCGCACTTCGCAGATGTCAAAACATGTCCGATGATGTCCGCAAACGTCCGGCGGCGGATGATCCAGAATCCGCCGATTTCGCCCGAAATTTGCCTGATTTTACCGCCCCTGACCGCGTTTGTCCGGAGATGTCCGAAAGCTGGGGAACTAGGATTCGAACCTAGACAAGCAGATTCAGAGTCTGCTGTGCTACCGTTACACCATTCCCCAAGTGTGCGTTCCACTATAAATGCGAGCCCGGGGGTGTCAACTGGGGGAGGAATTCCATCAGGGGCTTTCCATCCTGGACGGAAACGAACCACGGATGAACACGGACAAAGAAAAGCCGCGTTGATCTGAGTTGATCCATGCCGCATTTTCGGGCGACGTTGTGCGATAACAACAGCACGGAATTGCATGGCCGTGGCGCGGGCATCGGCTTGTCCGCAATTCCAGCCGAGGCTATAAGCTCGAATGTCAAGCACGTATGCCCGCGTAATGCGAAAAGAATCCCGTCCGTGCCTTTGCAACATAGAGGCAAGAATTTCGCTCTCGCCTCGTCTCGCCGGTGAACCCAACCTTTTCAATCCCTCGCATGATGTTGACGCGGCGCCCGAACGCGCGTGCGCCGTTTTGCAAACCTTGCAGGCCAACAGAGGCTGTGCGCCTCTGCGAAACTCATTTCCTCCGCGTCGCCGCGTTTTTTCATTGCGGGGTCCGCGGGTTCATTTGACGCCGTCCCCCGCCGCGCCGTATTTCATGGGGGAAGTCGAACGAACCCATCACGCACGACGAGGATGATTTTATGATCGCGGTTTCGGAGCTTCGTAAATCGTATGGGGCGGTGGAGGCGGTCAAGGGGGTCAGCTTCGAGGTGAAGGAGGGGGAGGTCGTCGGCTTTCTCGGGCCCAACGGCGCGGGCAAGAGCACGACGATGAAGATGCTCACCTGCTACATCCCCCCGACGAGCGGGACGGCCACGATCAACGGCTTCGATATCTTTCACCAATCCGAACAGGTGCGGCGGCACCTCGGTTATCTTCCGGAGAACGTGCCGCTTTATACCGAGATGAAGGCGCGGGAATACCTCGACTTTCGCGGGCGGCTGCGCGGAATGCCCCGCGCCGAACGGCGGAAGCGGATCGATGAGGTCATCGAGCGCTGCTGGTTGAAGGAGGTCGAACGGCGCGTCATTGGGCATCTATCCAAGGGGTATCGCCAGCGGGTCGGGCTGGCCGATGCGCTCTTGCACAACCCGCCGGTGCTCATTCTTGATGAGCCGACGGTCGGGCTCGACCCGACGCAAATCCGCGAGACGCGTAAACTGATCCGCGACCTGGGAGGCAGGCACACGATCATGCTCTCGACGCACATCCTGCCGGAGGTGGAGGCGGTGTGCGATCGCGCGATCATCATCGCGGCCGGGAAGCTCGTCGCGCAGGGTTCGCCGGAGGAACTGCGGCAAAGCCGTCGAATGACGGCGCGGGTGCTTGTCGAATGTCGCGGGCCGGTGAAGGAGGTTCAGGCCGCACTCTCTCGCGTCAGCGGCGTGCGGCATGTGGAAGTGCTGGAAGGCGCCGGTGCAGTCGATCGCTCGCAGATCACGCTTGCCCTTCGCCCCAAACCCGAGCAGGACATCCGCGAGGAAGTCGCGCGGACGATCATCCAGCATGGCTGGCCACTGCGGGAAATCCGGCTCGAACATGCAACGTTGGAGGAGTTCTTCATCGAAGTAACGGCGCAACAGGCCGCCGCTTGAATGGGGGTAGGAGTGAAGGATGAAGGATGAAGGATGAAAAAAAACGCGCGGTCGATGCACGGCTCGTGCGAGGCATGTCATTTTTTGAGCGCGGTTCCCTGATTTGATCCCTCACCATTCATCCTTCATCCTTCATCCCTCATCCTTATATCTTACACCCTCTCGCGCCCGATCAAATTGAGCAGGCGTTCCTCCAGCGGCGGGTGGGTGCTGAAGAGAGCGCCGATTGATTTCATCACATTGCGAGGCTCGGCGATGAACATGCTGTTGAAGGCGGGGTTGACGTCGAGAGGAATCCGCTGCGAGGCCATGTGGATTTTCTCCAAGGCGGTCGCCAGGGGCATCGGATTGCCCAACAGCGCGGCCCCTTCCTTGTCGGCGTTGAACTCACGCGATCGGCTGATGGCCGCTTGGATCAGCCCGGCGGCGATGGGCGCGAGCAGGAGCATGAGCAGACCGAGCAGGGGGTTGCCTTCGTTGTTGTCGCGCCGCCCGCCGCCCCACATGAACATGTACGCGAGGTAGGTGATCGCGCCGGCGATGGTTGCGGCGATGGAGCTGATCAGGATGTCGCGGTGCTTGACGTGCGCCAACTCGTGCGCCATGACGCCCTTCACTTCCTCGCGGCCGAGCATCTGGAGCAGGCCGCTCGTCGCGCAGACGGCGGCATGGCTGGGATTGCGGCCGGTCGCGAATGCGTTGGGCGCGGCGGTGGGGGAGACGTAGACGCGCGGCATCGGCATGTTGGCGGCGTCGGTCAATTCCGGCCCGACTTCCTGTGCGTGCATCGTCGCCAGGGCGATCTTGTCGGAAAAGAAGTAGCTGCCGAAGTTCATCACCGCCGCGAGAATCAGTGCGATGATCAGCCCCTGCTGTCCGCCGAGCACCGCGCCGATCGCGAGGATCAGCCCGGTGAGCAGGCCCAGGAGCAGGGCGGTTTTGACGTTGTTGTAGAATTG
>CAYTAP010000033.1:0-2925 GCA_964435775.1 uncultured Tepidisphaeraceae bacterium | reverse complement strand
TTCCTTGGGGAGGTAGGGTCCGCCTCGCGGACCATCTTTGCGAGCAGCCGGTATCATGGTCCGCGAGGCGGACCCTACAAATCCGCTTACCACCTAGTCTTCTCTCACCGAACACTATAGATGAAAACACCATGGTCGCGCGGACTGCGCGATTACAATTTCGGTCTTTGTTTGCACCCGCATCTCAGGTCTTCAGCGGCCGACCGACACGCTTCTGGATACTGGCGATTTTGGAGGAGAGCGGATCATCATGTCCCTTGCGGGCGTCGATTTTCACGCTGGCCGTGATCCGGTTGCAATCGGCCTCCAGGGCTTTGTAGCAGCTCGTGATGACGCCCATCACCTGGTCCCACTCCCCTTCGATGCAGGTGCCCAAGGGGCCGAGCTTATAGGACAGGCCGCTGCGGTCGATGATGTCGAGGCAGCGGGCGACGTAGGGACTGACCGATTCGCCCTTGTCCATCGGCCAAATGCTGAACTCCGCCAGGACCATGATTGACTCCTTGCTCAGGTTGATTTTCTTCACCGCACACGGTGTTTCCCTGATATAATAGGCCAGTCAACGCTGTTGAACAGCCTGCAATGAGGGAGCGGATTTCAGCACGGAGCGGCACGATGAAAAAAGGCACATGGATCAGCGCGATCGCGGCGGTGGGGGCGCTGGCGATGCCATTGGGTTATCCGGCCAATGCCGCCGAAACTGCGCCGGCGCCGGCACCCATGCAGACGCCGACAAGCTCAGCGCCAACGACGCAGCCATCGTCCAGGGAGGCGTCGGTCAAGGTGCTGCTCCTTTCATTGGAATCAACCGGATCCGAACAGTTGAATTGGATTGGCAAGGGTGTGCGGGATGATCTGCTGGCGGAACTGGCCCGGCCGATGCGTCCTCGCGCAACAGGAGCAAATGCAACAGATATCGCGGCACTTCATCCTATTTTATTGGAGGAAATCCCATCCGGTCCGATCACGCCACAAACGGCGCGCCGCCTTGCCGATGATGCCGGCGCGGCCTATGTCATTTTCGGGACGTATCAGGTGCTCGATCAGGAGGTTCGCCTCACGGCGCAGGTGATGGATGCGAGCACCGGGCAGTACGTCGGCGCGATGAAGGCAACCGGAAGCCTGCGGGATTTGTTCTCGCTGCAGGATGAATTGGCGCGGCAGGCGAAAGCGGTGCTGCGCCCGGCTGCGATCGCGATGACGCCGCACCACAACGCGCCAGTGGCGGAGGCGACGCCGCCGGCGCTGCCGCCAGCTCCGACACCGGGAGCAACATACGGCGGGTCCGATCTGCGCACGGCGGTTGAAGCGGGGCATCTCGCGTTCAATCCCCCGCCGGCGCCGTATGCGGCGGGATACGACACCCGGAGCTACTGGTACTCCAATTCGTCTGGAGCGACCGGCTATTACGGGTATTACTACTATCCGTATTCCTACTATCCCAGTTGCTACCGACCGCCGCGGGCGTATTGCCCCGTTTACATCCAGCCTTACATCCCTTCGCCGGTCGGGTATTACCCGGTCACGGTGATTGGAAGCGGTGGGTATGGGTATTTTTCAGGCATTGGCTCGGGCGGCATGCCAGCCAACACGCAAGGGTACGTCCGCATGACCACGCGGTAGAGCGCTGGTATTGACCGATCCCGGCCGGGAAACCGCAGGAAAGTGAGGAATTACTTTCAACGGCTTGCAATTCAAAATTGTTCTGCTACTTTTCCGCCCGCGACATGAGGAACGGGCCGAGCCAAAGGGTGATTCGAGCGGCGTTCAAGTGGGTTTGAAAAAAATAATTCACACCACTTGACGCGACCAAACGGATTACTATACTCCGCCCTCTCAAGACGGTTGAAACGGTTTGGCAAGCAGCCAACCGGATTCAACCGACAGGAAAGGAAGCAGGTTTGACAAAAGTTCAAATCGGTTCCATCATACCGGCCTCCCGCTGATCCCTGAAACAATCAGGTCATCGGCAATGACCGGTGACGAAGTGTTCACGGCAAAGAACATTTGCCGCGAAGACGCATCGCCCGAACGACCGGGCAAGCACCATCCAAACTTGGATGAGTCGGCCGACACGATTCGACCCGCTCATCCGCGTTTGGCGGAAAATCTGAAGAACGAACCATCGGCCTCGGCCGACGTATTCGTGAATCAGGTTGCTCTTTGACAAGTGAATAGTGAGGTTCAAGGTTTATTATTGAATTGTAGAATAAACTTTTTGCGATGCTCCACCCTTTCGAGTCCGGCGTTCCCCAATGCCGGTGTCTCAAGTGTCTTTCCGTATGGTGGAGCATCGTCGAGCACCTTTTTGGCGAAAGGACCCTTATTGATCGTGTCCGGTTTCAAAGCCTGATCCCGCAAGGGGTTGGATGGAGGAATCGGACAATCGTTCCCGGCTCGCCCGCCGGGGCTGATCCCATCCTAGTGGGATTGGTGTGACGGTGATCGATAAATGTGGTCAAGCTACTAAGGGTGTATGGTGGATGTCTTGGCATCGAGAGGCGACGAAAGACGTGGTAGCCTGCGATATGCTCCGGGAAGCTGGCAAACGAGCGTTGATCCGGAGATTTCTGAATGCGGAAACGCGGCTGGGGTAACTCCCAGTCACCGGCCGTTGAATGTATAGACGGTCAGGAGCGAACGTGGGGAACTGAAACATCTAAGTACCCACAGGAAAAGAAAAAGACATTGATTCCGTCAGTAGCGGCGAGCGAAAGCGGAAATAGCCCAAACCGGGATTCGTCCCGGGGTTGCGGGCGCCTTGAGGGGTTACAAAACCGTGGTTAGCGGAATGGTCTGGAAAGTCCGACCAAAGAGGGTGAAAGTCCCGTACGCGACAGCCACAGGTCCCCGTTGAGAGGCGTACCAGAGTAGCACGGAGCTCGTGGAACTCCGTGTGAAGCCGGCCGGACCACCGGCCAAGGC
>CAYTAP010000032.1:0-31400 GCA_964435775.1 uncultured Tepidisphaeraceae bacterium | reverse complement strand
TCCGACCCCGGGCGCAGGCCGCACTGATACCAGAGGCTGATCCAGGCACAACTGGCCATGTAGCCCCCGAAGGCGATTTCGACGATCGGCAGCGCCAATCGATTGAAGGTGAAGATGCGCTTGGGCGCTGCAGCGCCTTGCCGTCGCTTGGATCCGAATCCGCGCGCCCCATACTTGGGCGTTCGGACAAACTCCGACGGTTTGCGCCGAATCGCGCTCCAGATCGCCTCGATGACCGCCTTGGCATTGTTGATGCCAATGCCGACGCCGAGGCCCATCAACATCGGCATGTAGAGCAATGTCTTCCAGCCGGCCTCCTTGCCGAACAATTCGCGCTGTCCAAAGACAAAGAACGTGCTGGCCGAGCAGGTGGCAAGGATGAACAGGCTGGCGCTGAAGATGTACTGGCTCCAGGACTGCCCCTTCATCGGGCTGACCATGTTGAAAAACGTCGGATACATCAGAATCGTCAGGAGGACCATCAGCGGATAGACCAGCGTGTTGGTCAGATGGAAAAACGCCTCGGTCTTGATGCGATACGAGAGCTGTTTGGACCGCAAAATGCGGGGCAGCAACTTAATGGCGGTCTGGAAGCTTCCCTTGGTCCAGCGATGGGCCTGCTGCTTGAACGCCACCATTTCCGGCGGCAATTCCGCGGGGGCGCAAAATTGCGGGAGATAGACGAACTTCCACCCCTTGAGCTGGGCGCGGTAGCTCAAGTCCAGGTCTTCGGTGAGTGTGTCATGCTGCCAGCCGCCGCCGTCGTCGATGGTTGTGCGCCGCCAGACGCCGGCCGTCCCGTTGAAGTGCATGAACCGCCCGGATCGATTGCGGGCCGTATGTTCGATGACGAAGTGACCATCCAGGAAAATCGCCTGGCTTTTGGTCAGGAGCGAGGCGTCGCGGTTGAGGTGATCCCACCGCACCTGCACCATGCCGACCTTGTCGTCCGTGAAATAATCGACGACGTTGCGGAGGATGTCCTTGGGGGGCACGAAATCGGCGTCAAAGATGGCGATGAACTCCCCGCGTGCTTCGAGCATTCCGGCGGCCAGCGCGCCGGCTTTATATCCGGTCCGGATCGTGCGATGGATGTATCGCACCGGATACCCCTTGGCGGCCCATTCGTCGCACGCGGCCCTGGCGATGTCGGCCGAGTGATCGGTGCTGTCGTCGAGAACCTGAATTTCAAGCTTATCAAGCGGGTAGTCAATCAGACACGTTGCCTTGATGATCCGTTCGGCGACGACATCCTCGTTGAACATCGGCAACTGCACTGTGATCCGCGGGAGTTCCTCGAATGGTCCCTTGGGAACATACACATCATTGCGATGCTTGAGGTACAGATACAGCAGCACATAACGATGAAAGCCATAGATGGCGATCGCGATGAGCAAGCCCATGTAGCTGGCGACAAGCAAATGTCCGGCGAAATGTTCCCACATAAGTGACTTGTCTCGCGGTATCTGGCCGAGTGAGCGTACGCCCCTCGCAAACGAGCATTGTAAGTGGCGTCATGCGCAATGGCAATAAGTACAATGTTTCAACCCATTATTTATCTCATTATTGTGGTCCCAAGCGGGAATCCGGGGGAATTGGTCCGTTTGACGGGGGGATGACAAGGGTTTTGGCCATCGTGTTGACTCGAACGCCTCCTTCCCGCGTAGTAGGCGTATGCCACTGATTGTTCGAAATGTCGCGGTTGGATTGGATGAGCCGCCTGAAGCATTGACGTTGCGGATCGCCCGGGCGCTGAAAATCCCCACCAAAGCCGTGGTGACGTACGGCGTGCTCAAACGCGCGCTGGACGCCCGGCGGAACGGGGATATCCGCTGGGTGTATCACGTGGCCGTCCGGATCGATGGCGACGAGCGAAAGGTGCTTCGCCGGCTTGATCCAAGCCGTGCGGCATTGCTCGCCGCGCCTCCGGTTCAGGCGGTTGAGCAGGGCGCGGAAGCGATCAAGGATAGGCCGGTGGTGATTGGTTCCGGGCCGGCCGGGCTGTTTGCGGCGCTTTTTCTGGCTGAGCGAGGGTATCGGCCGCTGCTGCTTGAGAGGGGACAGGATGCCCAGCTTCGACATCGCGCGCGTCACCTGTTTTACACAACCGGACAATTTGATCCGGAAAATAATCTCCTTTTTGGCATCGGCGGCGCGGGCACCTACAGCGACGGCAAACTCTACTCGCGCACGCATGATGCGCGGAACATGACGGTGCTCGAATATCTCGTTCGCTTCGGCGCCGATCCGGATATTCTCATCAACGCCAAGCCGCACATCGGGAGTGATCGCCTGCCGGGCATCTGTCGGAAGATCGTCAAGCGCATCATCGAGTGCGGCGGAGAAGTGCGCTACGGCGCGAAGGTCGTCGATATCGAAACCACCTTGGTGTCGGGTGATTCGCCTTCGCATGAGCGGCAACTCTCGGCGGTGCGACTGGGGTCGGGGGAACGGTTCGCCGCCGGGGCATGCGTCCTCGCCATCGGTTACAGCGCCCGCGATACCTATCGCATGTTGGCCGACAGGGGGGTCGTGCTTCAGGCCAAGCCGTTTCAGATGGGCGTGCGGATCGAGCATCCGCAGGAGATGGTGAACCAGAACCAGTTTGGAGTGGCGTGCGACCGCCTTCCACCGGCCGACTATCACGTCATCGCCAAGAACGCCGTGCCGGTCGAGTTGCAAATGGAATCTTCCGGCCCGGACCTCTGGTCATTTTGCATGTGTCCCGGCGGGATCATTCTGCCGAGCAACGAGTCGCCGAATGAAATCTGCACGAACGGCGCCTCCAACGCCAAGCGCAATTCACCATTCGCCAACAGCGGGTTGGTCGTGACGATTCCGCCGTCGATGTTCAATGATGATCCCTTTGCGGGGATTGAGTATCAGAGGCGCTGGGAGCGACGGGCGTACCAATTGTCCGGGTCGTATGCGGTGCCGGCACAGCGAGCCAGCGACTATCTCGCCGGGCGGACGAGTGATGGCGAATTGGTGACGAGCTATCCGCTCGGCGCTCGCGGCATTGCGCTGCGGGAGTTGCTTCCGGAGGTTGTGTCGGCCGCCCTTGAGCGGGGATTGCCCCTGCTGGACAGGATGATTCCCGGCTATGCCTCCGATTTGGGGATCATCACCGCGCCCGAAACACGCGCCAGCTCCCCGGTGCGCATTCTCCGTAGCGAACCGGATCGCCAAAGCGTGTCAGTCGCCGGCATTTACCCTGTTGGCGAAGGCGCCGGGTATTCAGGCGGCATCGTTTCCAGCGCCACCGATGGCTTAAAGAGCGCCGAGGCGGTTGTCGCACGCTTTGCGCCGCCAAGGTAACATCCCACACGTTGATTGAACGCACCCTTTTTCTCCATTGGAGAACGCATGCCCGTGGAATTCCACCCGTGTGATCATCCCATTCGCACCTTCGTTGCCCCCAACCTGCTTCAGATTGCCATGCCAATGGGAGGGATCGGGACTGGCTGCGCGTGCCTCAACGGGTACGGCGGACTGCAGGATTTCGCTTTGCGCGGCCAGCCGGGCAACAGCGCCCTTCCCGATACGCATGGCGTGGACCAGGGCGCGTTCGCGCTTCTGCACATCAAAGCGCGTGAAGGTGCGGCGGCCATCACGCGACTGATTGAAGGTCCGTTGCCGCCTGAAAAAATTTATGACCAGGGGTTGCAGAGCCAGGGGTATCGCCACTGTGGGCATGAAGGATTGCCCCGGTTCGCCTCGGCGACATTCGAGGCCGCCTATCCCTTCGGGCGGGTCAGGCTTTCGGATCCAAAACTTCCGATCTCGGTTGCTGTGACGGGCTTCAATCCGTTCATTCCGCTCGATGACAGGAACAGCGGCATTCCATGCGCGATTCTTGAATATGCGATTCATAACTGCAGCGACCACGATGTGGAATATGAGTTTTCGTTTCACTCCACCCACTTCGCGCGGGCCGCTGATGGCAACTGGGCGAAAACACGCAATGCCGTGATGGAGGGGTTTGGGGTCCATCTGTACAACGACCTGCCCCCGGAGGATGCCGCCTTTGGCGGTACGGCCGTGGGATTCATCGACCTGGCTTCGGCAAGCGATGAACCGAAGTTCAAGGCGATGTGGTTTCGCGGGGGATGGTTTGACGCGATTTCGACCGTCTGGCGGGAAGTGTCGCGGGGGTGTTTTCAGCCCAATACGGGGAATGAAAGCAAGGACATCGGGGGGCGCAACGGCGGATCGATCATGATGGGCGGTCGGTTGGCGGCGGGGGAGTCGATGACAATTCCCGTGGTCATGACGTGGTATTTCCCCAGTCGCAATGACAGCTACGTCACCGCGCCGGCGCCTGAAAAGAAAGTACCGCTCGCCACTTCCGGGTCGTGTGCGGCGGGCGATGGTTGTTGTGGAGGTGATGCGCCCAAAGCACCGCTGTGGCGCCCGTTCTATGCGACGATCTGGAAGGATGCCGCCGATGTCGCCCGGTATGTTCGGGAGAACTACCGGACGCTGCGCCGCCGCACCATCGCGTTTCAGCAGGCGATGATCTCTTCAACCGTGCCGCCCGAAATGCTCGACGCCGTGACGAGCAATCTCGCGATCCTGAAAACGCCCACGCTGCAACGGCAGGCCAGCGGGAATGTGTGGGGGTGGGAAGGATGTTTCCCGACCACGGGTTGCTGCCCGGGCAGTTGCACGCATGTCTGGAACTACGCGCAATCGATGCCGCACTTGTTTCCGCAACTGGAGCGGACATTGCGTGAGCAGGAGCTTCTGCGAAGCCTTGACGAGGATGGCAACGCCCATTTTCGATCGGCTCTGCCGGATGGGCCGGCATCACGGGTGTGCATGGCGGCCGCCGATGGGCAGCTCGGTGGGATCATCAAGCTCCATCGCGATTGGCACATCAGCGGGGATGACCAATGGCTGGCGAGGCTTTACCCCGCCGCCCGGCGCAGTATGGAGTTCTGCATCGGACGATGGGACCCGCAGCGACTTGGCGCGCTGATCGAACCGCATCACAACACCTATGACGTCGATCTGTGGGGGCCTGATGGGATGTGCGGAAGCATCTATGTCGCGGCGCTGGCCGCGATGGCCGATTTGGCGCGCGCATCGGGCGATGATGATGCTGCGCGGGATTATCAGGAATTGTCCAACCGCGCGGCACGGTATCTGGATGAGGAATTGTTCAACGGTGACTATTACGCGCAAAAGGTGATGTGGACCGGCCTGCGCGACCGGTCGGTGCTGGACACCATCGATGCTCCCGATACTCATCCTGAACATGCGGCGCTGCTCCGCACGGAAGGGCCCAAGTATCAATATGGCAATGGATGCCTGGCCAACGGCGTCATGGGTGCGTGGATGGCGCGGGTGTGTGGCGTAGAAACGGCATTGAATCCCGCGAATGTTCGACGATCGCTTGAAATGACATTCAAATACAACTTTCGACCCGATCTGAGTGAACATGCATGCCTGCAGCGACCTGGTTACGCCCACGGGCATGAAGCGGGTCTGGTGATCTGCACCTGGCCGCTTGGCGGAATGCCCACAATTCCCTTTCCTTACAGCGATGAGGTGTGGACGGGCATCGAGTATCTTCTCGCCAGCCACATGATCCATGAAGGCGCGCTCGATGCAGCGATGACGCTTGTCCGCGCCGTGCGATCCCGCCACGAAGGACATGTCCGCAATCCGTTCAATGAATATGAGTGCGGCGGCTACTATGCCCGCGCGATGAGCAGCTATGCGTTGCTGCCGGCTTTCTCCGGATTCCGATATTCGGCGGTGGAGCGGACATTGTGGCTCGCGCCCCGCACGACGGTCCGCCCGTTTCAAACCTTCTTCAGCACGGCAAGCGGCTTTGGCACGTTGAAGCTGGACGCCTCCAACACGCTTGAAATCATGTTGATTGAAGGGACGCTCGGCATCCGTCGCGTCGCGATCGAAACCGCCGGCGCATCGTATGATATCAGCATCGATGCAGTTGCAACTGACACCGCGCCGCTTCGCATTGCGCCGCAGTAGTATTGTGACGTTCGCGTAATGGCCGTGTCAGGCGCCGGGCTGGCGTGATGAGCGCCCGGAATCCGGTGCGTCGGTCTTGTCCGCTGATCCGCCGGGCCGACGTGCCGCCGAACTCTTGCCGCCCAGCCGTCCGATGTGCGCCATGTGCGACCGATCCTGACTCACCCGTTGCCCGCCTTTTCGGCCGGCCTCGCGGGCCTCTTCAGTCGTGAACTGATGCGCCGTTTTCTTTTCGTGTGCCGCCCGCCCGCCCTTGCGGGCAATTTCGCGTTGCTTGTCGGCATCCATGGACGCAAAACCCCGGTTGGACACGCCGCTCGGCGATGGTTTGCTTTTTATCTCTTCCATGATCAAGTCCTTTCTCTGCTTACCAATCATAGGCCTCTTGACGGCCTGTCGAGGCCGCCGCCGACAATTGTCATTGCTTGTTGTCGTGAAAGCAGCGTCAGGATGCCGTATCCGCCGTGCCAGTCGGCCAGTTTGACGCTGCGATGATGCCCGTGCTGGCGTTCATTCACCGGTTCCGCTTGCGTCGACCAAGGTATGGATCAGCATGCAACTGCGGTGCCAGCGGGCGCAGCTTTGGTGCGAGGGTCAATCTGGCGTGGCGGGTTCAAGGCGATGCGCATGATGTAAGCGGCATGCGCAATGGGTGCGCACGTTGCGTGTGCACCCATGCGATGGGCATCATCTCGTGAAGGAGAACAGGGCGTGCGCCTCACCACGGGAAGAAACGATACGGATCATCCTCGGCGACGGGTGTTTGAAGGTAATAGCTGTGCAACCAGGGTGTGGCATTTGCGGCGTCCGGTTTGGCGAGGCGTAGCACGAGGGGACAATCCGCCATAGCGCCCAGGTTGTGCAGCAATCTTGAAACCAGATACACCGTGCGCCGATAACTCGTCCGCAGGGAAGGACGATGCTCATCGTCGAACATGCGGGGCAGCGCCTGGCTAAGAACCACCGTCCCCTTGCCCAGATGCCAGATGCGCAATGAGGCATTGCCGACGCCGGAATCGGAGGTGATCGCGTTCAAGGTCGGGAAATCCCGCCAGAAGACTTCGGCATTGGAGATTCCGCGCAAGGTGGGATCATCCTGCGCGCCCAGCGGCGCGGGGAGGGTTTGCTGCTCCTTGAGCGTTGCCAGACCTGGGACCAGGGCGTTGAGCTGCTGTTGGGTCAATCCGAGGCCGAGCAGTGTGGCACCTTCCTGTATCTGATCGGCGACAATCGCCAGATGCTTCGAACCAGGCCCGACGATGAGCACACTGTTGGCGTCAAGCGGCTGGCCCTGGAATATGGCGTGCTTGACGCCCAGCGCCGCCAGTAGTTTCGCGCCTTTGTCGTCGCCATCGTACAGGACGGTTTTCGCCGGTTGTGGATGGGCCTGAGCGAGGTACTGGATAATGTTGATCGTCAGGTTGTCGGCGGCGGGGTCATTTTCGGAGCGCCCGGTCACGTCCAGTTGGCAGAAAATGACTCGTCCGTTGCCCTGGGTTGGGGTGTATTCCAAAAGCGGCGTGTATTGCAGGTCAAACCCGCAATCGAGCAGGGGGGTGAAGTTCCCCACCGGCGGCTTTTCGATGACGACGGACGTGACCGATCCGCGGTTTCCGGCCCGCCAAACATGGTCGTTCTTGAAACCGAGCCACATGATGTGGGGCTGATCCATCGGTAGGTCCGGGCGGTCGCGGTAGGGTGCGACCAGCGTTGAATCGCCGCGCCAATCGTGCAGGACCGCGTCCGTCACCTCATGCACAACGGGATGTTTGGCATCACGGATGAAGACTTGGCGCAACACCGGCGTTTGCGTGCGGAAGCCGAGGCGATTGAGCGTCTTCACATCCTGCTCGAAAATCAGAACCTTCAAGCCGGATGAGATCGCCTGGAGCTGCGGCAGGGCGGGGGCGCTGTCCAATGCGTTTCGACCAATGACAACCAGATCGTAATTCGACTGAAGTTCGGCGATGGAAGGAAGATCACCCGCAGACGCGAAGCGCCTGGTACTCAGGCCGAGCGACTGGAGATATTTGTCGGTGTCCCCGGACGGGTCGAACAAAGCGATGCGCGGCTGTGGTTGCGCGGATGGCTGCTTGCCGAGCACGTCAATCTGAAACTCATCATGCTGCACCTGGCCGTTGCCGAAATCGAACGTCGCCTTCAGCGCATGAGCGCCGGCGGGCAGGGTGTCGGGCAATTGAAGGCTTGCGGGCACCATTGCCTTTTCGCCGGGTTGAACCACGACCTCACCGGACGCCGACAGCGTGGTTACTTCGAGCGTCCATGACCAGCGGCATGTCACGGGCTTGCGCGCATCGTTGATGATGGCCAGTTGCTTTAGGAATGCTTCTCCCGCGCGGTAGTTGTGTCCACGCGCCGTGAACGCATCGGGCGCGCCGGCGATGAATCCCAGGAGCGGCTGGTTGGATCGTTGCAACACCTTGACGACGGACGATGGCTTAAATGTGTTCTTGTCCCATGCGTGCAGATACACCTTCCCTGGAATGCGGACATCGGGAACGATGCCCGGCCGCTTCAGATTCGCGTAGGGGTTCGGCCAGGGCGTCGGTTCGACGGTTCTCGTGTGAATCCAGTTTTCCTCGTTGTCCCATGGGAGCAATCCGGACAGGCCCCAGGTTCGGAAAATCGGAAGGTTGATGCCGTAAAAAAGGGACTTGATCTGAAGGAAATTATGCTCCTGCTGGACGAGGTGGGAGTTGATGTCCCAGAAGAAGAATTTTTCCCGCTCCTTGAGAACCTTCAGTTGAAGTTCCTGGGATTGGAGTTCGGTTTCATTCAACGTATAGGCGTCGTTGGCTGTGAAGGCGGCGGCATATTCACGGTCCAACAGCCACATCCGCGCCTGGCTGGTCCAGATGAAGTCCGGCCCGCGATAGCTGGACCAGTTGGCGACGTGAGGCAGGCCGTATTCGACGATCATCAGCGGCTTGACGCCATGCTCGGCCCAGTAGGTGAACCAGTCGCTGCGCTCCTGGATCGGCGCCCAGTTGGGATACAAATTGAGCGTGATCATGTCGCCGAGATTTCCCGCGGCGTGGTGATAGACGGGGCGCGTGGGATCGACCTCCTTGGCGTGCGCGGCGGCGACGCTCATCGCAAGGCCTCGCGCCTTGGCTTGCCAGGCGCTTTGCTTGGGGTTGCCATCCGGCGTGTAGATACCGTCGAGGCGGCGCGGATTGGCCGCGTCATAATAGACCAGCCCGTTGTGGTTCATCGCATAGGCGAAGACGCTGGGATGATTCCAGACGCTGTGAATGAGGTAGTCGCTGACGCGGTTGTATTCCTTTTGCACTTCGGGGTCGTCGAGTTTCCAGTCGTAGCTCATGATGTTGAGCAGCGACACGGAGACGAGCATCCCCTTTTGATCGGTGGCGCGATACAGATTGTCGGCGTATCCCACCTCGCCGGGCAGGAAGCCGTAAGGGGTGGTGATGAACGTGTTGAAGCCGTCCTCCGCCGCGCGATCGCAGGTGAGGAGGGCGCCCTCGAGCGATTGTCCGCTGGCCGATTGGGTTAGGGTGTCGTTCACCGCCATTCGCAGATGAACCTTTGAGCCGTTGAGATAAAAATCGCGGCCGTCGATCCAGAACTCGCGGAAACCGAAGGAGATCGGCGTGGACTCATCGAGCAGTTTCTTGCCGTCCGCGCCTTCCAGCTTGATGACGGCGGTGTACATGTTCCGGGGGGTGTCCAGATCCCACAGGAGCGGGTTGGCCCAGGCGCCGGAGAACTTCACGCGGCCATTCACGATATCTTTGGTTCCCAGAACTTCGGAGGTGATCGTCAGGACCGGCTTGTTGTCGCGATGGATCGTGGCCGAGAGGCGGAACGGGCCGGCGGGCGCTGAGGATACGGCGGTGTCGAACGTTATTTTGTGCTGGCGGACGGAGGTGATGATGTGTGTGTTCCCCAGCGCATCGTTCATCGGTTCGGAGATGAGCGTGATATCGCCGGTCAGGCCGCGATAACGGATGGTGTTGTCGCGTTTGACGCTGTTGCCCAGCCCGAACCACGCGGTGCCGGCGGCCTTTGCCTTGTACGCCGTGACGAGGATCGCCAGTTCCTGGGTTTGCCCGGGTTTGATCGCGCTGGTGATGTCGAGCTTGCCGCCCGGCCACCTCATTTCACCCGCCGCTTTTCCATCGACGTACACCGTCGCGCGGGTCTGCACGAGGCCGAAATCGATTAGGAATCGCCGCCCCGTTTGCGCCTGGGGCACGGAAATCGTCCGCTTGTACCAGGCGGCTTCCATGTCGGAGAGTTTCCACCCCAGTTGATCGAGGTAGTCGTTCATCGCCGGCAACATCAGCACATGCTGTGCGGCGTTGGCCGGCGGCCAGGCGCCGGGAACCTTGAACCATCCCCATCCACGGTCCGGATGCGGCAAGCCCAGCTCACTCGGACTATAGACCGGATAAAACCGCCAAAGCCCATTGAGCGACACCTCCGATCGCGTCGGCGTGTTTTGCGTCCAGGCATCCTTCATACCCCATGCGTCGGTCACGCCGGCCGGGGCGGGCATGTCCTCCTTGACCGGGGGCGTCGGCGCCACTGAAGGCGCGTTGGCGTCGGGTATCGTTGTGACGATCCGCACGTTGTCGATGGTGAACGGCGCGCTGGAGTTGTAGTTGGATGAGTAGATGAAACCGATCGAGAGATAAGTCAGGCCGGCGGATGTGAAGGAGTAATCAAACGCCGCCGTTTTATACGTTCCATGGCCGCTGACGGATGCTGGTTTGATCTGCGTCCAATGGCCGTCGTAGTTCAAATTGAGCAGCAAGCTGAAAAACGATCCGCTCCCCGTGGGCGGCTCGGTGTAATCAACGAGAATCTGCTTGTTGGCGCCCGTGCCCAGGGCGTCGATCAGCGCGGTGTTTTGCTGTTGGCCGGGTGATTTGAAGCCGTTGAAGTCCCCTTTTTTCCATGTCACCGCCAGGGCGCCGCTTGCGCCGGCCTTGCCGGGGTTGGCGACATTGCCCAGTCCGTTAACCGCCGCCTTGTCGAGACTGGCATCCGTGGGTTCCATGACCAGCGTCGTGTTGTCGTAATTGTCGGTCCAACCGGCGAAGTCATCCTTCGTCGTGAACACACTGGTTGTTTCCTTTTTCCCAGCCGGCGCGGAGGGTTTGCCCGCGGTGGCCGGTCCGGCCGTCACCAGCCTCACGTTGTCGATCGTGAATGGAGTGTTCGTGTTGTAGTTGGAGGCGTAAATAAAACCGATCGACAGATACGTCAGCCCTTCGGGGTTGAAGGTGTATTCGTAAGTGGCGGTTTTATAGGTTCCATGATCGGAGACGCTTGTGGGCTTGATCTGGGTCCAGTGGTTGTTGTAATTGAGGTTGAGGAGCAATGAAAAATAGGTTCCCGTTCCCTTTTGGGGCTCGGTGTAATCGACCATGATCTTCCTGCCGGCACCGGTGCCCAGTGCTTGGATCAACGCGGTGTTCTGTTCCTGGCCGGGCGATTTGATCCCGTTGAAGTCGCCGCTTTTCCATGTGACGGCCAGCGCGCCGCCGGTTCCCTTGACGCCGGGGCTTTGAACATTGCCCAAGCCATTCTCCGTCGATTGATCCAACGTCGCGTCGGTCGGTTCCATCACCATCGACTTGCCGTCGCTGTTGTCGGTCCAGCCGGTGAAGTCTTCCTTCGTGGTGAACAACGTGGTGACCTGCTGCGCCCGCGCCACGCCATCGGCCAGGCCAGCCATGACGAGCATCGCCGTAAGGACGGCGAGCCAATGCGTGAAGGATTTCCGGTTGTTGTGAAGTCTACGAACTGGCCGCGACGGCGCGTTGTGGTCATCCATGAAGCTGCCTCAATGCAAAGGAATGATGATCAATGTTGTCGTTCGATGGTTGCGGCCTGCCGCCACGCGGGGATGAACCATCAAACATTAGTCGCTTGCAATCGACCACGGCCCCACCGGCGGGCTCGCCGACTTGTCCAGGTAGTTGTTGTAGTCGAACCCCGTCCAGCCCGTCTCCGACAGGCTCATCGGCGCCACATGCCCATCGACATACAGCCAGTTCCATCGCCCATCATGCGCTGCCATCTGCCGCTGGCGTTCCATATCGATGGCGACGACGTGCGCGACGGGCATGCTGCTTGGCAGCATTTGGCCGGGCAGGCCGGAGATCACCGCGCTTTGGTGGTTTCCTTGGACGTTTTCTCCGCTGCGGCTTTCGCCCAGGAGGAATGTCTCGGCGCTGTGGCGGACGCTTGTCATCTTCAACCAGGCGACCCGATTCGGACCACCGGTCGAGTTCATGTACCACCGTCCGGTTGAATACCACGTCCACGTCGCCGGATCGGAGGAGGGAGTTCCGTTCAGTGCGATCATCAGATAACTGCGTCGATAAAGGCCGTAGGTATCCCCGAAGCTCAGTCCGGTCATCCACCCCATCGCCGGGATGTCGTCTCCCGGGCACATCAGGGTTTTCGAGAACTTTCCTGTCGGCCGCCCGCTCGATTCCATCTCCGTGGAGGTCAACGATATGCCCAGATAGGGGCTTAGATAATCATCCCAGGTGATGCTGATCGTTGGGGGATACGAATAGATGACCGCCGGCGCGACCATCCCCCGGTTGTCGATCGCGTACATCTGAAACGCCAGCCCGATCTGCCGCATGTTGCTGGCGCATGACACCGTTTGCGCCGCCGCCCTCGCTTTTTGCAAGGCGGGCAACAGGATTGAGATCAACAGAGCGATGATCCCGATCACAACCAGGAGTTCAACCAGCGTAAAGGCATTCTGTTTTTTAAACATGGTGCACCTTTCCTGCTTTCCTATTGTTGATGGCGGATCAGCGCATCGCCGCTCTTCCCGAAAAAGCAGTTGGCCCGGCCCGCCGAGGGCAAGGCCAACTGCCACGGCTCTCCATCCTTCACTGTAGCGCGGCCATCACAACGCGGTGTTGGTCCGTCGTCGCCTGATCAGCAAACCGGCCGCGCCGATGCCCAACAATGCGATCGACCCGGGCTCGGGGACGTAGACGAGGCGGAAGCCCTGCGCGCCGCCGCCGTAGTTGGCATTCCCTGCCGTGAGGTCTGTTGAATAAAGGGCATCGGTCTTCCACATACCGTAGGATTCATTGCCAAAGTGTCCGCCCACCAGGCTGTGGAAGGTTGGTGTATCCGTGCGGCTCACCCACTCCTGCAAATTGCCGCCTTGATCGAATGTTCCGTAAGAACTACTCGATAAGAAAAACGTCCCAACCGGCGTTGTGTTATATGTAGAATCAACGTAGCTGGTACCGGTCTTGAAATTGGCATTAAGGCCGGGATTGGTTGTTTCGGTCGTATCACTTCCAGCCGTGTAACTGGAGTTGGATCCGGCGGCAAAAGGTTGATTGTGGTAGGTGCCATCGACCGGGTTATAGTACGCGGCTTTATAAAACTCATCCACGGTGGGAAGTACCCATTGCGCGCCTGAAGAGCGGGGCGTGGAAAGATAGTTTGGAGAAAGGTTATCAAAGACCCCGTTCGTCAGATCGTACGATCCTTGTTCCGTCGTGGCGTTTCCTTGCGCGCCGGCGGGCTGGCCGTTTTGCATCCAGTTGGCAAAGCGAAGCGCGCTCCACAGCGTCATATTTGTCACCGGGCGGTTCTGATGGGCGGAGTCAACGCTATAGGTATAGCTACCGGAACTTCCTGATCGCGTGATCCCACTGCCGCCAGTATTGGCCATGTCGCTCTTGTAGACGCCGTTCGTATCCGTCGCGGCGATGGCGTTGAGAAACGCCGTGTACTGCGTGGCCGTCACTTCATATTTGCTGATGTTGTAGTCGTAGTTGACAGCGCCTCGCGTTGTCGAATCGGCTGTGTTCCCTGCATTTCCCACCGGCACCGTGTCGATCGTGATCGCCGCCGACGCCATGGAGCTCATACCCAGTGCCGTGGCCGCGGCCAGGCAGATGTACTTGTAAGACTTGGACATTTGATCCTCCTGCGATGTAGAGACTTGAACCTGCTCCGCCGACTGCTTCGGCAACCGGCGATTGTCTACTTGATACTTTTCATCCAACGAGGCAACTCATTCCAATTGCGGGTTTTCACCTGCCCGCCCGACAATTCACATTCACCTCCGACACTCTCCTTTCACCGGGAAACATTCATGCCGACATGCTTGATGCCCGAACGACCACTTCCGCCGGCACGCGGACGCACAGCGGCGCGTGCGGGCGGTCTTTTTCCATTTGGGACAAGAGCAACTGCACGCCCATCCGGCCGAGCGACGCCGGCTTGGAATCGACGCTGGTCAGCGGCGTGGGGAGCATGGATGCGAAAGACATGTTGTCGAAGCCGGTCACTTTCACATCCCCTGGGACGCGAATGCCTCGCTCGGCCAGCACTTTCATCGCCTCGGCGGCGAGCAGGTCGTTCTGGCAGACCAGCGCGTCGAATGCGATTCCACGATTGCACAGAGTCTCGGCGCCCAGTCGGCCGGACTCCTCATCGTAATGCGGCTCGATGGCGACGTGTGACTTTGGAAGCCCAAGCCCGCGCGCCAAGAGCGCCGCGTGCAACCCCGCGAGGCGTTCCAGGCCGTTGATGTGCGCCAAGTCGCCGGTGATCGTCGCAAACTTTCGGCATCCCTGGTCATACAGGTGCTTCACCAGCATTTCCATCGCGCCGATGTTGTCGATGTTGACCTGCACATCGTGGCCGGGCGTTTCGGATGCACAATCGACCAAGGCGTAACGAATCCCCTTTTGCTTGAGTTGCTCGGACAGCCCGTCGTCCAGCGGGCCGCGGACGAGCAATCCGTCGAGACCCTGCCGCCAGAGCGCCGCCGGGACTTTTCCCTGCTGGAGATGATCGCATGTGGCGGTGCTGAAGGTGACGCTGTACTGCCCGCTTTCGGCTTCGTGTTGCACGCCACGAAGAATCCCCAGGAGATATCCGGCGCCGGGTTCAACCCCGAGGCGAAGCGTGTTTTCGGTGATGAATAAAAGCCCAAGCTGGGCATGATGCACGCGCCCGCGGCGCTGGCGGCTGGTGGAGGGGGAGTAGTTGAACTTGTTGGCGGCGGTCAGGACGCGCTCTCGCGTGCCGTCGGAAATGCCCGGCCGATTGCGGAAGACCATCGACACCGTCGCCTTCGTCACGCCGACGTGGCGGGCGATGTCTTCCATCGTGACGTTCGATTCATTTTCCATGCGGACTCGCAATTCAGAACATGAGGCTTAACGCCATGTTGGTTAAGTTAACCATATTTTCAGTCAATGTCAACATAATATTCCGATAATTATGTAAATTAATGCTCATTAGGTACTTGTGGCATGTCGAAAACTAGTCGCTGTGTCCAATTAGATTACTAAACCATGTTAAATCGAATGGGTCATGGCGATGCATGGTGATGAATGGCGCTCCGCGGCGCAACACCATACATCACTCAAAATGACCGCGCGGCGTCACCAAACGCATACACTGGACACACATCGGAGGCATTGATACAACCGCGCTCTTTGAAGGTGCGCCGGTGTCGCGTCTTCAATCGCTCGCGGGGCGTTTGGTCGCCCGCTGCATCCATTTTAGGGAGTCTGTCATGAGCATTCGCGTTACCGTGTGGCATGAGTTTCGTCACGAGAAGTCGAATCCAAAAGTGGCGGCGATTTATCCCAAGGGGATTCATGATGCAATCGCCACGGCGCTGCGGCGGTCGAAGGATTTGAAGGTGGCGACGGCCACGCTCGATGAGGCGGAGCATGGGTTGAGCGTCAAGCGACTGGCGGAGACGGATGTGTTGATCTGGTGGGGGCACATGGCGCATGACCAGGTGGCCGACGAGATCGTCACCCGCGTTCATGATCGCGTGCTGGCGGGGATGGGGCTGATCGTGCTTCATTCGGGGCATTTTTCCAAGATTTTCCGCAAGCTGATGGGGACCACCTGCAATCTGAAGTGGCGCGAGGATCCGAAGGAGCGGGAGATTCTCTGGGTCACGAGGCCGGGGCACCCGTGCGTGAAGGGGATCGATGACCACTTCATCTTGCCGCACGAGGAAATGTACGGCGAGTTCTTCGACATTCCCGAGCCGGAAAGCACGTTCCTCATTTCATCCTTCAGCGGCGGCGAAGTATTTCGATCCGGTTGCACCTGGACGCGCGGCGCGGGTCGGGTGGTCTATTTCCGTCCGGGACATGAAGCCTTCCCCACCTATCATGATACCAACGTGCAGAAGGTGATCGAGAATTGCGTCCGCTTCGCGGCACCGGAGGCGGATCGTCCGGAGCACACCTTCGGCAATCGCCCGATCGGGTGGATTGATAAGAAGAAGGCGTGAGAGACGTCTTGCGATTTCCGCGTCGGTTGGCTCTGATTCGCATTACTTAATCGGGCGCCATGCCTGCGGGTGGTTGTCGGCGACGAGGGGCAAGTCGGCGGCCAGGCCGTTTTCTTGAACTTGCTCGACACTTTTGCAGCCTGGGATTGCGCAAGAGACGGCCGGGTGTTGCAGGCACCACGCCAGGGCCCAGCGCGCCATGGGCACGCCCTGGGGCACTTCGCGGGCGATTTGTTGCACCTGCTCCAGGCTTTTGTCGATTGTGGCCCTCTCGCGGATGTGGCGTGGGTCCACCTCCGCGAACTTCGCTCCCGGTTTGTACTTGCCCGACAGCAGCCCGCTTGCCAGCGGCACGCGCGCCAGCACACCCAGGTCATGCGCCTGGCAGTACGCGAAGGCGCGTTCCTCGGGTTTGCGGTCGATGCGATTGTAAATCAGTTGAATGGTTTGGATTCCGTAGTGGTCGGATTGCTCCACCTGCCCCATGTTGTCGTTGGGGCTGATTGAATTGCCCAGATGGCGCACCTTTCCGCTTTGCAGAAGCGTCGCGCGCGAAGTCCTTGTCCCCCCAGGAATGGTATTGCAGGAGATCGACATAATCTGTCCGCAGCGCCCGCAATGAATCCTCCACTTGCCGCTCGACGTCGGCGGGGGTTCGCGGCTCGGTGCGATTGAACGGGCCGTGGTACTTGTGGCCGAACTTCGTGGCGATGATCCATTGATCGCGGTCGCGCTCGATCGCTCCGCCGATCAGCGCTTCGGAGGTGTGATCGCCATAGCACTCGGCCGTGTCGATCAGGTTGATCCCAAGCTCCCGCGCGGCGTCGAACATCAGATCGACTTCCGGCTGGGTGAAATCCTTGTTCCACTCCCCGCCAAGCTGCCAGGTGCCCATGCCGATGACGGAGACTTTGAGATTGGTTTTACCGAGGCGTCGATATTTCATGGTGACGTTCGTACCGCGCCGGGTGTGTGCGGGCAATGAAATTGATGCCGTCGCATATTAGGCGTACCCGACGGCATGCAATCCGACAAAAAAAGCCCGCAAGCACTCTCGGCTTGCGGGCTGGATGCCCAGGACAGGACTTGAACCTGCACGATGTTACTCGCTACCACCTCAAAGTAGTGCGTCTGCCAATTCCGCCACCTGGGCTTTGGTCCACCGGCGAGTCGGGCACGACAATCGCGTCCCCGGCCGGTGCGACGGGCATTATACTGGGACAAACGCGGGTGTCGAGATGCCGTGTCAAGCGGCTTCCATTTCAATCGGCGGCGAGACCTTGATCTTGACCTGTCGGAGGGAATTGCAAAGGATGACATCATGAAGCAAGCACATAGGAGCCTGTTTGTTGCGATCCTTCTGATGTCCGTGGCCGCATGGGCGGCGGATGGTTCGGCGGGAGCGCCGGATGGTTCGTCCGGGGCGTCGGCCAAGCCCGTCGTCGCGGTCTTTCCGCTGGCGGGGGATGCGCCGTCGGCGTTCCGCGAGAAGGTGGGGTTTTCGCTTCGGCGCAAGCTGGAGCGCGACGGGCATTACGAGGTGATCGACGGGCCGACGATGCTTGATCTTGTGGCCGATGAACCCAAGCCGATTGACGATTCGTCCGAGGTGAAGCGGGTGATGGAACTCGGCAGGCAGGTCAAGGCGACGGTGCTTATCTGGGGGCAGGTTGATCCGCTGGCGGGGGTGGAGGGGGGCGATGGCGGGGCGCTGCGTCTGAAGTTGCTGGATATGAGGGGCAAAACGCCCGGTGCGCGGGAGATCGACAAGGAGATCAAGGCTCCGACGGACATGCGCTTCGTCAGCGAGCAGGTGCTCGAATTGCTGCCGGGGATCGGCGAGTTTACCCATCCCAAGGAAAACTCGGAGGCGGTGCAAAGGGACGCCAAAGCCGAGGCGCTTTGGAAAAGCGGGCCGAATCTCGTCGTCAACGGCGGGTTTGATGAGGCCGGGCACTGGGAGACGCTCTATGAATCGCAGGCCTATCCGCCGCCCTTGAGCGATTCGTTGCCGGAGACGGACAAGACCGCGATTTATCGCCAGCCGGGCGTGGGCGGGGATGCGGGGAAGATCGACAACGTGCTGGTGATGAATCTCTCCCGCTACTGCGCCGAGAACAACGGGATGGCGTGCATCTCCGATCCGATCACGATCACGCCGGGCAAGCGCTATCGCCTCAGCTTCCGATACCGCAGCGACGGGCCGAGGCTGCATGTATTTGTCAAGGGATACACGATGGGCAAGGACATCAGCGGCAAACCCGCGCCGCGCGAGATTTACCGGCGACAGGTTCCGCCCAGCGGCGCGACCGATGGGCAATGGGTGACGGTCGTTGATGAACTCAACCCTCAGCACCAGACATTTCCCGTCACGACATTGCGGGTTGATCTCTATGCGTACCTCCACCCCGGCGTCGTCATGTTCGATGATGTGGTCTTGAAGGAAGTGGGGGACCAGACGGACATGGTGGGCGGCGATGCGTTCGATCAACCGGTGACCCGGCCATAGGGGCGCGTCGCGGTGCGATGGGGCGGTGAAACGATCCGTTGGCTTCGTGGTTTGGCGGTTCAACCTTTCGCAAGCGTGTCAGTCCACTTGCAGCATCGTCTTGATCGCTCGTCGCTCGTCCATCGCCTTGTAACCCTCGGCCACCTTGGTGATGGGCAGGGTCAGGTCGAACACTTTGCCGGGCTCGATTTTGCGTTCGAGCACGCGGTTCATCAGATCAGGCAGGAAGCGACGCACGGGCGCGGGGCCGCCCAGCATGCGGCGCTGGGCGAAAAATAGCTTCTGCCCATCGAAACTCACGCCATGTGGTACGCCGACGTAGCCGATCGTGCCTCCTGGGCGGCAGACGCCCATGGCCTGTTCCATCGACTGTTCCATGCCAACACATTCGAGCACCGACTCGGCGCCGATGCCGTCGGTCAGGTCCATGATCCGGGCGATGCCGTCGGCGCCGCGCTCGGCGACGATGTCGGTGGCGCCGAATTCACGGGCGAGTTTTTGGCGATCCGCATGGCGGCTCATGATGATGATGCGCTGGGCGCCCATCTGGCTGGCGGACAACACGCCCATCAACCCGACCGCCCCATCGCCCACGACCACGACCGTCCCGCCCTCGCGCACCTGCGCCGCGTCGGCGCCGTACCAGCCGGTGCCCAGCACATCGGATACCGCCAGCATGTGCCCAATCATGTCCGCATCCGGCATCTCGGCCGTCGCCACCAGTGTGCCGTCGGCCAGCGGCACGCGGGCGTAGGGCGCCTGGGCGCCGGTCATGTACTCCCCCTGCCGGCAGGAGGACTGGAAGCCGAAGCGGCAATGCGGGCAGGTGTTGTCGGAGATGCAGAACGAGCCAACGACAAACTGGCCGGGCTTGACCGATTTCACTTCGGATCCCACCTCGACAACCACACCGCAATACTCGTGGCCCATGTGCATCGGCTCGCCGATCTCCTGGTAGCCGCGATAGGGCCACAGGTCCGAGCCGCAGATGCAGGTGGCGGACAGTTGGATGAGGGCATCGGTGGGATGCGTGATTTTGGGTTCCGGGACATCCTCAAAACGAACATCCCGGGGGCCGTGAAGAATGGTTGCTTTCATGGGACTTCTCCTGTTCTTGTTGATGCACTGTGGCGCCAGATCGAGGCGCCGCAACCCCGCCGCCTGCGGCACCCCATATCGTAGCCTTCAAGTGTCATCCGAACCCCGGACGACGATTTTTCCGCCTGCGCGGTTCTCATCCATCACGGTATGCGCCTGGGGCAGTTCCTCGAACTTGAATACGGGGCCATACTTTACGCCGAGCGTGCCGGCTTCGGCGAGATCGACGTAGCTCTGCAGCTGTGTTGGTGTCATGTCGTCGGCCTCGCCGCTGTACGACGTGAGCTTGACCGCCGTGGGCACATCGTCCATCGGATTGAATTGGTCGAGTACCCACGATCCGCCAAGCATTCCCGTCATGCAAACGATCCCGCCTCGCCCGACACAGCGCAGCGAGTCCAGCAAGGTGCTTGCGCCGACAAGCTCAAGAACCCTGTCATATAATCCACCTGTGCCGGAGGCGACCCGATCCGCCAGCGACCCGTCATCCACCCACACCTCATCAGCGCCAGCAGCTGTGAGTTCGACAACTTTCTTCGGGTCGCGTGTCGTCGTGCCGACGCGGAGACCGGCCCTCCCGGCCAGCGCCAGCGCGGCCATCCCGATCGACGATGTGCCTCCGCGAATGAGCAGCGATTGGGCGCGATCAATTTCCAACGCCGTGTACAGCGACCCGTGCGTGGTCTGAAGCATTTCCGGCAAAGCGGCAAGTTTTTCCCACGGCAGCCTGGTACGCAACGCAAAGACGCATTTATGCGGCACCAATGTGTACTCGGCGTAGGATCCATTGAATTGTCGGCCCATTCCGCCCATGATTGCGGCGACGGTGGTTCCCCGCTCCAAGCCAAGACCACCGGCGTCTTCGATTTCGCCGACGCATTCGATGCCAAGGATGCGCGGGAACTTTACCGCAGGCGAGTCGCCTCTGCGCGTAAACCATTCCGACCGGTTCAAGCCGAACGCCCGGATGCGTATCAGAACCCAGCCAGGACGAGGCGTCGGAACCGGCGCCTCTTCCAGCCGAAGTGCTTCCGGGCCTCCAGGTTCACGAATGACCCATGCTTTCATGATTCTTCCCGCATGTATCTACGCCGCCCACCTCGACGACCACACCGCAATACTCGTGGCCCATGTGCGTCGGTTCGCCGATATCGCTGATGCCGCGACAGGGCCACAAGTCGGATCCGCAGATGCAGTTGGCGGACAGTTGGATGAGGGCATCGGTGGGGCTTTCGATTTTCGGATCGGCGACCGGCTCATAGCGGACATCGCCCGGAGCGTACATGTGGTACTCCATTTCGGATGGATCAATGGATCATCGGCATCGTCTTCATGGACTGTACCCTTGGTCAGTCTTGCTCACCATGTGGCGGCACTTCATCGCGGCTGCGCCAGGTGAAATGCGAGACCCGCTTGGCGATCAGCCAGTGACCGTCCCGACGCACGTACTCGTCCCGGTAGACCACGCCCGCGGTGTTGCGGTAGCGCTTGTCGCCGTCCATGCCGATCAACACCACCTGGCAGTAGGACACGCCGGTGGCACGGTCGCCATGCAGCTCGACGGTCTGCTGGCCGTTCATGTGATAGACGGTATCGAACAGGGCCAGGTACGCGGTGAACGCCGCGCCGATCTGCTGGCGTCCCTTGAGCAAGGATACCTGTTTGCCCTCGGACCAGGATTCGACCGTGGCATCCTCGGTGAACAGCAGCAGTTGCTCGTCCACCGACTTGGTGTCGGCCAGGATGGAAAACGTGTCCACCAGCGTCTTGAGCGCGGCGCGGTCTTCAAGTCGCTCAATGCGTTGGGTCAGTGATTGTTCGGACATGGTCTGTGCCTGTGTCAGGGTTGGAATGAAGAGCATGGCCAGTGCGGCGAATGCTGCGAGTGCAAGGATGGGATTTCTCGGGAACATGTGCATGCCTCCGGTTATTCGTTCTCGTATGCCTTGCCGGCGGGGCGGTTGCCCTTGACCGGCAGGGCTTCGAGCGCGGTGCGGAATTCGGCCAGCTCGCCCTTTGTGAACCGGACCTCCGGCGCGCTGAGGAGTGGAACTTCAACCATCGCGTTCACCTTCGCTCCGTTTCAGGGGTTGCGCCGCGGATTGACCTTCCTCGGAACCTTGCCAGCACAATGGTTCGGTCGTCCGCCGGCGCGGCGTGCTGGGCGAACTCCACGTTCTCACGTTCGATCTCCCGGAGGAGCTCGGTCCCGGTCAGATCAATGCCGCGATCCAACGCGCTGAGCAGCCCCCGCGTTGTCCACTGCTCGCCTTGCGGGTTCCGCGTTTCGGTGAATCCGTCGGAAAACAGCAGCAGCGCATCGCCCGGAGAAAGCTCCCGCGTTGTCACGTTCTCGCTGACCGGCATGTCGGACTCGATCCCGAGCGGGAGCATGTGCGAGCCCAACAATTCGACATCACCGCCTTGCCGGCGAAGGATCAGCGGACCCTGGCCGGCCGAGAACACTTCGAGCGAACCCCGCGGCGACAACTTCGCCGCCGCGAACGTGACGAAGCGCTGGCTCGCGCAATCATCCGCCACCAGTTCGTTCATCCGCAGGACCGCATCGCGAAGCGGCAGCGACGGGGCCAGCACGCGCCAGTACGCGCGGCATTCGGCGGCGACCAGCGCCGGGCCGACGCCATGGCCCGTCACATCGCCCAACGCCAGGACAAGCGAGCCGTCGGGCAAACGCCGCCAATCGTAAAAGTCGCCCCCGGCGTATGCGGCCGGCTCGCTGAAGCCGAACACTTCCGCCCAGTCGGTTCGCAACTCCCGGGGCAGCACCGACCGCTGGATGTCTCGCGCGATCTGCATTTCGCGGTCCATCACCGCGATCTGTCGTTCCTTGTGTTCGCGTTCGATCCGGTCGCTCAGGTCCTGGACCAAACCGATCATCATCGTTTCATCGGTCCGCGGGTGCTTGAAAGGCACTTCATAACAGCGGAGATGGGTGACTGTGCCATCGGGCTTGCGGTACGGCTTCAAGTCGCCGACATGCGATGCGCCCGACGCCATGATCTCACGGCCGCGCTGCGCGAACTCCCGTGCGTACTGTGTGTCCGGATCAAAATCGCTGCCCAACTTGCCGACCAGTTCCTCCTTCGAATGACCGAGCCAATCAGCCAACGCCTTGTTCGCGTAGACAAAGCGCATCTCCGAGTCCGCGACATAGAAGTGTTCGGGAAACAGATCCAGTAGATCGGCAAGCAACCCGTCTTCGAACCGACCGGAGGTTACTGTCTTCCCGCTGTTCATGGTCTGACTCCAAAACCGGAGGATTGGGTGGAGGCGGATGAACGCGCAGTGCCGCCGCGTCTCCATGCTCTCGTTCGCATGGCTCGCTCCGCATGCCGCACCGCTTGGCCACCGACCGGCCGCACCTACTTCTTCGCCGCCTCCACGCCTGAAAAGACCAGCACCGCGTCGGGCAGGCGCTGCCCCTTGACCTCAATGGCCCGGACGGCAGCGTTCAGTTCCTCGAGTTCGCCGGGCGTAAATTGAACGTGCGCCGCGCCGATATTCTCGATCATGTGCGCCATCACAGTTGTCCCGGGGATCGGCACGATCCAGGGTTTCCGCGCCATCAGCCATGCGAGGGCGATCTGGACAGGCGCGGCCTGCTTGCGCTCCGCCCAGGTCTTGATGAGATCAACCAACCGCATGTTGGCGGACAGGTTCTCCGGCGAGAATCGCGGCGTGACCGCGCGCAGATCGCCGGGTGCGAATCGCGTGTTCGCATCGATCCAGCCGGTGAGCAACTGGCAGTCCAGAGGCCACCAGCACACAAAGCCGATTCCCAGCTCTTCGCACAGCGGTATCACTTCTTTTTCCGGGTCGCGGGTCGCCATCGAATACTCGTTTTGGATCGCCGTCAGCGGCAGCGCGGCATGCGCGCGACGGGCCGTCTGTATGCCCGGCTCGGAAAGCCCCCAATGCAGCACCTTGCCCTGATTCATCAGCTCTTTCACCGCGCCGGCGACATCCTCGATGGGCACCGCCGGATCGACCCGGTGCTGATAGAGCAGATCAATGCGGTCGGTTCGCAGCCGCTTGAGCATCCCCTCGACGGCGCGCTTGATGTGCTTTGGCTTGCTGTTGAGGCCCGGGCCGCGCTTGCCGGTATCGGGGTCGATGTTCCAGCCGAATTTCGATGTAATCACGACCTTGTCGCGGAATGGCTCGATGGCCTCGCCGAGAATCCGCTCGTTTTCGAAAGGACCGTAGGCCTCGGCACAATCGAAGAAGGTGACGCCGCGACCGTACGCCGCGCGGAGCACGCGGATCATTTCAGGCCGATACGGAACCTCGGTCGTGTACTTGCGGTGCATGTTCTGCACACCCATGCCGATGCTGGAAACTTCCAGGGACCCGAGCCTGCGCCGTCCGGTCACGCGCGCCGCCTCGGCGCCGCTCGCGCCGCCCTTGCCGCTGGCATGGATTTCCGCGGATGTCTGCGCAAGCACATGGTTCGCCGCCATCCCCGTGACCAGTGGTATCGCGGCGAGCGTGGCGGCTCCTTTCAGAAAGCCGCGGCGATCCATATCGTTCGGGTGTTTGTCCATGTCGATCTCCGATTGAAAGCAGGCGTACGCTCCTTACACCGGCATTTTCTGGTTTTCGTCCTGCGGTCTCATGCCCCGGCAATCGTGTACTTGAGGAACCCTGGCTGCGGTTGGTCGGGATCGGGCCCGCCGCGCACGCCCTTGTCGAGCGCGTCGATGGCGGTGAGTTCGGCACGGGATAGTTCGAAGTCGAAGATGTCGAAGTTCTCGGCGATCCGCTCGCGATGGGTTGACTTGGGGATGACCTGACGCCCCTGCTGGATGTGCCAGCGCAGCATGACCTGCGCCGGCGTCTTGCCATGCTGCTTGCCGATGCGCACAAGCGTCGGATCGGTAAATGTGCTGGTGGTCGACTCGCCGCGGTAATGCGTGATGCCGCCGATCGGCGACCAGGCCTGGGTGAGGATGCCGGCTTCGGTGTTGGCCGCCACGCTTGCGGCTTGCGTGAAGTAGGGGTGGAGTTCGATCTGGTTGACGGCCGGGGTGACCATGACCTGCGGCAGGAAGCGTTTCAGGATGGCCGGCGTGAAGTTGCTGATGCCGATGGCCCGCACTCGCTTGTCGGCAAGCAGTTTTTCCAGCGCATGGTAGGCCGCAATGGTCTTGTCGAGCATGTCCACCATGGGCTGGTGGAGCAGCAGCAGGTCGATGGTGTCGATGCCGAGCTTGGCCGCCGACTTGTCTGCAGCGCGAAGCGTCTGGTCGTAGCCGTAGTCGGTGACCCATATCTTGGTTTCGATGAGGACTTCGTTTCGCGCAAGGCCGGAGCGGCGAATGCCCTCGCCCACCTCGCGCTCGTTGCCGTAGGCCGCCGCGGTGTCGATGTGGCGATAGCCGATTTCGAGCGCGGCAAGCACGGCGGTGGTGGTCTCCGCGGGTGGGGTCTGGAAGACACCGAACCCGATGGCCGGCATCTCCACGCCGTTGTTGAGGGTGAAGTGCGGAATTTTGGATGTGTTCATGGCGTGCCTCCTGTGCTGGCTTGACGGGTTGCCGAGGTCGCGTCGCGTCCAACCATCGCCAGCTGCGCCGGTGCGTAACGTTCGCCCTCGATGTGGATCCGTGCCGCTGCGGCTTCGATGTCGCGCAGGTCGGCAGCCGAGAGTTCAACCTCGGCGGCGGCGATGTTTTCTTCCAGCCGGTGCAACTTGGTCGTACCGGGGATCGGCACGACGTATGGCCGTTGCGCAAGCAGCCAGGCCAGTGCAATCTGCGCAGGCGTTGCGCTTTTGGCTTCGCCAACGCGGCGCAGCAGGTCCACGAGAGCCTGGTTCTTCTCCATCGCTTCGGGCGTAAAGCGCGGTACTGATTTGCGAAAATCCCCATCCCGCAGCCTGGTGTCCCTGTTCATTGCGCCGGTGAGGAAGCCCTTGCCCAGAGGGCTGTAGGGCACCAGGCCGATCTCCAGTTCGTCGCAGGCGGCCAGGATACCGTTGGTTTCCGGCCCGCGCGTCCACAGGCTGTACTCGTTCTGCAGCGCGGTGACCGGCTGCACGGCGTGAGCCCGCCGCAGTGTTGCAACGCCCGGTTCGGACATGCCGAAGTGTTTTACCTTCCCCTCGGCAATCAGCTCCTTGACCGTGCCCGCGACATCTTCAATCGGCACGTTTGGATCGACGCGGTGCTGGTACAACAAGTCAATCGTTTTGGTGCGCAGCCGTTTGAGAGACCCCTCGACGGCTTGACGAATACGTTTCGGCCGGCTGCAGACGCCGCGGTTCTCGCCCGTTTCAAAATCGATGTCAAAGCCGAACTTGGTGGCAATCACAACCTGGTCGCGAAAGGGCGCAAGCGCCTCGCCCACCACCTCCTCGTTGATGAAGGGACCGTATACCTCGGCGGTGTCAAAGAAAGTCACCCCTCGTTCCACCGCCGCGCGGATCAGCTTGATGCCTTCCTGCTTCGGCAACGCCGTGCCATAACTATGGTTGATCCCCATGCAGCCGAGCCCCAGGGCCGAAACTTCCAGTCCGCTGTTGCCCAAGAGACGCTTTTTCATCCTCAGTCTCCTTTCAAGTATTGCTCATCACTGACTTTCTCCATCCAGTTCACCGACGAGCCGTTGAACTTTTCCTGCACAGCGATATGCGTCATGGCTGTCGTCGCCGTCGCGCCGTGCCAATGCTTTTCACCGGGGGCGAACCAGATCACATCGCCCGGCCGGACTTCCTCGCGCGGCCCGCCCTCACGCCGCACCCAGCCGCAACCGGCGGTGATGATGAGCGTTTGTCCCAGGGGATGGGTGTGCCAGGCCGTGCGCGCGCCCGGTTCGAACGTGACGCTCGCGCCGCTGACGCGGGCCGGTTCGGCCTGGTCAAACATGGGATCGATGCGCACCGTTCCGGTGAACCAGTCGGAAGGTCCTTTCACGGAAGGCTTTTCGCCGCTTCGTTGAATATGCATGCATAGCTCCTGTGACGGGGCGATTTTATCGCTTCCTGTTCTTGCGACACAACGGTTGTTTTTCCTTCTTCCGCCATGCAGCGACGCGTGGCTCCGTGCCAATCATCGCTGGCCGGGATCACTCACTGTCGATTCGTGCGCGCTCCCCTCAGGTCTTTGCGCGGGACCGCTGAAAAGAAGTGGAGGAGGGTTTGATACGAGGTTCGACAAGGCGCGCCGGCATTCAAGGCTGAAGCGCCACAGGCTTGCCCGTCCGCGAGGATTCGTACACGGCGAGGATGATTTCCAGCGGGCGGCGTGCGGCGCGGGCATCGATGGCGGGGGGGGTGTTCGTTCGGATCGCGCGGATCATGTCCTGGATTTGCGCGCGGTGGGCGTCGCCCCAGACCGCTCCGGGGTTGGCGGCGGCCGTCGCGGCATTTTCGTTGCGCGTCGTCGCCTGATCCTTGACCGATGCCGTGCCGCCCCGCGCCACCGACAGCGCGTGGGCGGCGGCGTGTTCGGATTGAAACGTCTCGCCGGTTTTGAGCGACAGGCTCTTGAGCGCATCGCCTTCAATGATCGCCGCGCCTTCGGTTCCGAAGAGGTCAATCCTCGCCGGCAGGCCGCCGACCGCCGCGGTTGTCGCCATAAGCGTTCCCACCGCGCCATTTGTGAAGGTCAACGCGGCCACCGCGACGTCCTCCACCTCGATATTTTTATGTGCCGCGGTGCGTACATGCGCGAAGACCGACGCCACGCCGCCGGCGAGCCATTGAAGCAGGTCCACGGTGTGTACGCCCTGGTTCATCAGCGCGCCGCCGCCGTCGAGGGCGAAGGTCCCGCGCCAGTCCCCCGAGTCGTAATACTCCTGGCTGCGCCACCATTTGACGTCGGCAGTCGCGAGGATGATTTTGCCGAGCTTTCCCGATTGGATGGCGTCCCTGACCAGCACGGTGGCGGGGTCAAAGCGATGTTGGGAGATGATGGTCAGCTTTTTGCCGGTCTGTTCCGTCGCCTGGATCATTCGATCGCACGCGGGCAGCGACACTTCCATCGGCTTTTCCACGATGGCATGCTTGCCGGCGCGCAGCGCGCCGATCGCGTGGTCCGCGTGCATGCCGGAGGGTGTGCAGATGCAGACGACGTCGATTTCCGGATCGGCGCAAAGCTCGACGGCATTTTGATAAATCTTCGTCAGGCCATGCTTTTTCGCCAGGGCGCGGGCCCGTTCAGCGATTGGATCGGCAACGGCGACGAGTTCGGCGTCATTGATTTGCGAGATCGCGCCGGCGTGCGTCGGCCCGATGGCGCCGCATCCAATCACTCCAAAGCGCAACTTCGCCCCATTTGATCGCTCTGCCACAATATCCTCCCGCGATTAATTTATTGAATCAGCAAAAAAAGGTCCAAAAACATTGCGGGGTATGGTAGTCGTCGGGGGGCATTGTGAAAAGTGGGCGGATGCGTTGGCGCAGGAAAATGGGATGGTAAATTGTCCCAATGCCGCCAGCCCATGATCCAGCCCCGAAAACGCTTCAGCAAGTCGTGGAATTGGTGGGGGTTTACCCGATCGACGCCTTTGAGTTTGTTCATCGCGGCCTGGCGCACACGGTGGCGCACATTCATGGTACCGCGCCTGTTGAGGATCCGGCGGCCCGCCATGTGTGCGGCCAGCAATTGTGCCAGGGATTGCGTGAATACGCGCTCTCGCAATGGGGCTTGATGGCGAAAACGGTCCTTCAGCGCTGGAACATCACCTCCACGCTCGATTTCGGAAAAATCGTCTTCGCGATGGTGGACAATGGCCTGATGCAGAAGACCGATCGCGATTCACTCGACGATTTCCGCGCGGTGTTCGACTTCAACACCGCTTTCGACGCAGGTTATCGGATCAAAGTCTCCAAGGGCGAGGCATGAATAAGAGTGCAAAGGGGTCTGGTCGCACGGGTGGTCGCACACGCAAGTTTCCCAAGGATGCGTCATCGCAGGGATCGACGCGTGGCGCGGCATCGAAGTCGTCCGTCGCTGACGCTTCCGGCTCGTTGTCGGGTACACCACCGAAACCGTCCGTCGCTCACGCATGCGGCTCGTCGCGGGGGGCGGCATTGAAGCCGCGCCCGATGCTGTTCCGCGTGCTGGCGGTGGTCGTGGCGCTTTGGATCGCGCTCCTGCTGACGATCTATTTCACGATCGTCCTTCCCGCCCGTCACTCCGCCCCGCAACCGCCTTTCGCCAACGACATCACGCATCCATAAGCCGCCTGCCGTTGCCTCCCCAATACTTCCTTTCATCCTTCATCCTTATTCACCCACCACCACCTCCCCCTTCATCCGCGGATGATACCGGCAGCCATATTTGTAGCGCCCAGCCTTGGTGAACTTATGCCGGTATGTGCCACCGGCGCTGATGTTGTCCGATTGAAACGACCCATCGTCGGCGACCACCGTATGATCCCGGTCATCGTTGTTGGTCCAGGTGACGCTCTGTCCGGGCTTTATCGTGATCGTCGCCGGCGAATACTTCATATTTTGAATTGACACATTTGCGCCATTCGCGCCGCTGCTGTCCTCTGCATGAAGCAGCGCACCGGCGAACGCCACGGCGAGCGCAATGATCAGACCGCCTGGCAGAATCCTGTTCATGATGGCTCCAGTGTGCTTGAGCATATCATAGGGCTTGTTGGAGATTTCCCCGCCTCATCCCAAATAAACCATCGGCCCGCGGCGGCTTTGCCCTATAATCCCCGCCATGTTCGAAAAGATCATCCGCGACCCGGTTCACGATGTCATCGCCTTCCGCACCGATCGGCCGCTCGATGCGCTCTTGTTTCAACTGCTCAATGCCCGCGAGTTTCAGCGGCTTCGCCGCATCAGGCAACTGGGTCTTGCGTCGCTGGCGTATCCCGGCGCCGATCACTCGCGTTATTCGCACAGTCTCGGCGTCATGGAGACGGCCAGGCAGATGCTCAACCAGATCGCCGCCAGCCATCCGGTGGATGATGAGGCGCGATGCGTGTGCCTCGCCGCGGCGTTGCTCCACGACCTTGGTCACGGGCCTTTCAGCCATGTTTTTGAGCGCGTCAGCGGCACGGATCACGAGGAACAGACGCACCGGATCATTCTCGACGGGGATTCGCAGGTGCATGGCATTCTCGCCGGGCATGATGCCTCACTTCCCGCTCGGGTTGTTGACCTGTTGCAAGGCAAGCCGACGCGCAGCTTTTACTGCGATGTGATCTGCTCGCAGTTGGATGCCGACCGTTTCGACTATCTTCTCCGTGACAACCTGATGACCGGAAGCCGCTATGGGGATTATGATCTTCGCTGGCTGCTTCACGCCCTGACGGTGGATGCTTCGGGAGCGCGGCTGGCGGTGACGCTCAAGGGTGTCAGCGCGGTTGAGGCGTATCTGCAATCGCGGTATCACATGTACCGCAACGTCTATTTCCACAAGGTCGTCCGGAGCGCCGAGGGGATGGTGCAACTCGCGCTGCAGCGGGCGCATCGGCTGGCTGCGCAGGGAAGACTCTCCTGGCCGCAACCGGATGAGCCTGTTTTCAAAATGCTTCTCGGGCTGACTCTTTCCATCGACGAGTTCATCGACGTGGATGACATCTCGGTCATGCAGTGTTTCAAGATGTGGGCGTACGGCGACGATCCCGTGCTCGCGCGGCTTTGCGATGGGCTGCTCAACCGGCGGCTGTTCAAAACCATTGACCTGTCCCATCAACCGGCCGATCTCGCCAGCGGGCTGGCTGCCGAAGCGCGCCGCGTCGTGAATGGGTTGGGTGGCGAGCCGGACTACGACCTGTTTTATGACGAACCAAGCGACTGGCTGTATGAGCGTGGCCAAGCGGCCGATCATTCGCAGGGCAAAATGCCAAGTGAGGGAGAAATCATGGTGCGTGATGAGCAGGGGGGGCTGACGCCGCTGGCGGAGGTGTCGCCGCTGTGGAGGTCGTTCAATCACCAGTTGACGTTCCGCCGCCTGCATGTGGCGCCACGATGGGTGATTCCCATTCGCGCAGCGCTCGGCGATGCGCTCAATGGTTCGGAGCGTCGGCCTTCGCCTGTCGCGTAGCATTCGCCAACTCATGGCGGATGGATTCCGCCAGCCGTTTTTCCAGGGCATGATCCCGCCCGATTGCAAACCAGTACTGCGGAGGGTTGGCCTGCCCCTCATCCATTTCCATGCTTCCCACCTGGGGCCCCACGTCCGAGGCCCTGCTGTAATACCCCACATACGTCAGCCGCTGCCCCACGGTCGCATATTGCTCGACCAGCACCTTGGGCGACAAGCGGTATCCGCCATCGGGATCTCTTTCCAGCTTGAAATGAATGGTGCGACGCAGCGTTTGAAGGGAACTGCGCGCCAGATCATCCACTGTCGCCACATCCCGTCGCCAGAACTCAAACCATTGCATGCTCGTCAGCGGCAGGGTCGTCAGGACGCCTTCGCGATAGTCCTCGCGATCGAGGGTGAAGAAATAGTCGCGGGCGACGGATTGGGCCGCTGACCAGAGGCGCTGGTAATT
>CAYTAP010000031.1:6228-32138 GCA_964435775.1 uncultured Tepidisphaeraceae bacterium | reverse complement strand
GCCTTTTTGCTTGCTATTAGACCGTATAATTGCATACAATCCTACCTTCGTTTTAGGCTTTTAAAAAAGGATGTGAGAGTGCGCAAACTTTTAATCACCCATCTGTATGGCACAGCCCTCGCGCTCGTGCTGTTGCCTGCAGGCGCGGCGTATGCCCAGTTCAGCAATCCCATCATCTCCAGCGGCGGCGATCCGTGGGCATTTCAATGGGGTGGTCAGTATTTTTATACCGCCACCAATGGCGTGAATATGACGGTGGCCCGTTCGCCGTGGCTGCAAAGTCTGAACAGCAACCAAGTCGTCGCGTGGAACCCGCCGGCGGGAACCGCTTATTCCAAAGATGTCTGGGCGCCGGAGATTCATCGAATCGACAATAAGTGGTACGCCTATCTGACAGCCACCGACGGCCCACTGGGCAACCACCGCATGTTCGTGCTTGAAGGGGACAGTCAGGATCCGCAGGGCAGCTACACGCTCAAGGGACAGATCACACCGCCGAGCATGATGGCGATCGATGGCACGCCCATGTCCTACCAGGGATCGGATTATTTTGTATGGTCCAGCCCGGGGCCACATGGCAATCAGGAATCAAGCCTTTTCATCTCCAAGATGACCAACCCGTGGACCCTCAGTGGGGATGCTCCCGTTGAGATCAGCTATCCGACCGAACCATGGGAGCAAAGCTGGCATCCCATCAACGAAGGCCCGGAGGTTCTTCAGCACGGCAATGACCTGTTCCTGACCTATTCCGGCAGCGACACGCGCAGCGCGCTTTATGCGGTGGGCGCTTTGAAACTGACGGGAACCGACCCGCTCTCAGCCAGTTCCTGGACCAAACTGCCTGGACCGTTGTTCCAGTATTCGGTCGCCAATGGCGTGTACGCCACGGGGCATGCGTCATTCGTCAAGTCACCGGATGAGACGCAGGATTGGATTGTTTACCACGCGCAAACAAACCCCCAGGGCAACTCGAGCCGTGATGTTCGCACCCAGCCATTCACCTGGAACGTGGATGGGACGCCAAACTTTGGAATCCCGGTCAAGACGGGCCAGGCGCTGGCCAATCCCTCCGGCACACCCACCGTCACCTTCATTCCCAACCTCTCCTTTGAACGGGGCGGACCGGGTTGGCTCGACAATTTCAATGTCTTCGGGGATGTGGGCGCGATGGCCAATGATGGCTCGAGTTTCACCCAGATTGCCAACGGGGATGGACCAAGGATCGGATACCTTGGCGCGAACGTCGCGGGCAGCATCTGGCAGGATATCGGGCCCCTGACGCGAACCGCGTACACGCTGTCGGTGGGGCTGGCGATCAGCCACGCGCAGGCGGCGGTGGCGGCGGCGAATCCAGGACAGTTCGTTCTCCAGTTGATTGGAACCGGGCTGTTCCCCGGCGGGTCGGCCAATAACGGGGCACAGACAATCCTCGGCCAGCGGACGATCGACAGCTCGGAACTTGCGGTCTCCAGCTTCACTTACTTTGACTTGACGGTCAGCGGAATTGGTCAGGATCAGATCGGCAACTGGCTGCGTGTCGAACTAACGACACCAGATGGTTTGCCTGTGGCATCGTCGGCGTGGCAGGTCAAGATGGACTTGATGACCCTGAGCCTGCCGGCGAACGCGGTGGCACTCGTGCCGGAACCGACATCGCTCATGCTCCTGAGCGGCCTGTTCATCTACGGAACAGCACGAACAAGGCGGCGCAAGCGTGCTTGAAACGGCAATCGACTCCATTGGAACTCCGTCACACCGAATCAAGGCGCTAGAGGCGCTCCGTTACGTAAAACAGGAAGGAAGAAGACCATGCGTGGTAATTGGATGATCGCAGCTTGTGCGAGTGGGTTGGGGCTGGGACTGTTGGCCATCGAGGGCAGAGCGGCCGTGACCGGAGCAACGGTCGCGGATGCAACGACCGCCAATTACAACCTGACGAGCGTCACGGTCGACCGAGGGTCGGCGGGATCGATCACCTATCTCCCCAGCCAATTGACCGGCGTCGATCTGACCGACGTCGCGGCGTACAGCGTGCCGCTGATGACCCAAAACAATGCGAGCATTCCCGCCCCAGGGACGCGAGCGACGCTGCTGGAGGACAATCGCCTGGATACCGGCGTGACCAGCCCCGTAACTTACTTCAACCCGATCGATCTTGCCTTTGAAGTGACGTTTCTTCGCCCGGTGGTTAATTCCACCGGCGACGACATCGTGCTTTTCACGCTCGGAAGCAACACCACCACGCAGTTCTACATCAACAATGACAAGAGCCAATACGCGAATGTTGTGATGGACGCCAACTCTCCGAAAGTCGTGTCGGGAGTGACGGTGGGGCGAATTGGTTACAAAAACCCGAACACCAACAGTGCGACAGTCTATGATCTGGCGGAGTTGGAATCACCCACCGGCTACTTCTTCGCCACCACCCTCACCTATGACGTCTACGCGGCATCAATCGATCTGTCTTCATTCGGTGTTCCGCTGGGCGGATCGGTCAGCAGCCTGCGATTTCAGGCGGCGAGCAACAGGATCAGTCCGGTATACATCGCGGGATTGCCAGCCGTGCCCGAACCCACGGCGCTGATCTGGATGGTTGGCGCATCCGTGGGGCTGCTGCGGCCGAGTCGACGCCGCACCTGCGAGTAAGAGTCTGCGCCGAGAAGCATCCAAGGCAATGAACTGAACGCGGGAACGACCGGACACCGGCGCCGACGGTGATTGCGCTCTAGTAAATTCGGCCACACGTCCGATAATACAAAACAGGCATGGAGGCCGATCAACCTTGTCCGAAGTCCTCGATCAATCCGAAGTCGATGCGCTGCTGGCCGCGGTGGACACCGGCGCGATGAACGCGCCGCCGGCGGCGGTTTTCGGCGCCCGGGGCGCTTCGCAGGCCAGCGTTCAGCTTTATGACTTCAAGCGCCCCGAACGCGTATCCAAGGATCAGATGCGCGCCCTCGAAGCCCTTCATGAGGGTTTCGGGCGAAACTTCGGGGCCGCACTCTCCGGGTATCTTCGCACAATCATCGAAGTCTCCGTCTCCACCATCGAACAACTGACCTACAGCGAGTTCATCCACTCGCTGCCCAACCCGACTTGCTTCAACCTGCTCAAGGCCGACCAGCTCGACGGGCAGCTTTGTCTGGAAATCAGCCCGCTGATCATCTACCCGATCATCGACCGCCTGCTCGGCGGATCGAACGCCGACCTTTTCATCCCCCAGCGCCCGCTGACGCAGATCGAACAGCGGCTCGTCCAGCGGATCACCGATCGCGCGACGCACCACCTCTCCGAGGCATGGAGCAACCTGACGCCGGTCACCTTCAGCGTCCATGATTTCGAATCGAATCCCCAGCTCGTCCAGATCGTACCCCCCAACGAAACGGTCGTCGTGATCGGATTCGAGCTCAAGCTCGGCAATCGCTCGGGGACGATGAGCCTCTGCATCCCCTACAACGTCATCGAACCGATCATGGGCGTGCTGGCGGCACAAAACTGGTTCAGCTATCAGCGCAAAGGCGGCCAGGAGGACCACGTCCGCCGACTGACCAAGAACGTGCAGAACGCGCCGGTTGATCTGAGGGCATTCCTCGCGCACACGAGCATCAGCCTGGACGAACTGCTCAATCTCCGTCCCGGCGACATCATCACCACGGCCAAGAACTTCGCACAGGAGGTTCTCATCCAAGTGGAGGGGCGCAACAAATTCCTCGGCCTGGTCGGACAATTCCGCGGCAGCCGGGCCGTCCGCATCACCCGCGCCTGCCAGCAACAGGAGCAAACCGACCAATCCCAAGGCGCTTCGTGAGGGGGATTCGATGAGCCGCGCCGCCCGCACCACCGCCGACCGACGTTCCGCGTCATCCGGGCGACCCGCTCATCGTCGCGGGTCGTCGGCCAACTTTCCCGACATGGAAGGCCACTGGAAAGGCGCCCCCGGCAACCGGCGCGGCTATTTCCATCGCTCGGAACTCCCCCTGACCAGCCTCCTGTTCCTGCTTCCGCCGATCATCATCTACGAGATCGCGGTTCGATGGATCTATTCCACAGAGATCATCGCGTCGCGGCTCCTCCAGGATTTTTTTCAATTCTTCGGCGCAACCGGGCGATCTTTGCCGGCTTTGGCGGTTGTAGGGATTTTGCTGGCGTGGCACATCGCGCGGAATGACCCCTGGCGGATTTATCCGGGGACGCTGCTCGGCATGATCCTCGAAAGCCTGCTTCTGGTGGCGCCGGTGCTTGCAATCTATGCAGTATGCGCCCAGTACGTTCCTCTGGCTGGCGTCACCGGGCTGTCGGCAGCATCAGAGAGCATGCGGGGGATGATGGTATTGTCTTTGGGGGCAGGCATTTACGAGGAATTGATCTTCCGCTTGATCGCGTTCACGCTTCTTGACTTGATCTTGATCGATCTGCTGGCGATTCCGCGCCGGCTGAGTTTGCTGTTAATGCTTATCATCCCAGCAGTTCTGTTTGCGATGTACCATTACCTGGGTCATGAGCAGTTTCAGTGGCAAAGTTTTGCGTTTCGCACGGCCGCCGGGGTTTATTTCGGGGTTATTTTTCTGCTTCGCGGTTTTGGTATAACCGCTGGCACGCACGCGGCTTACGACCTGTTTGTCGTCGGCCTGGCTGCCGCCGCTCACCACTAGAAAAAAATTATTTTCTACGCGCGCGAGTCGAAGGATATTATACTACGCCAACCTTGCAGGGGACTACAGCGTGTGGGCCCCCAAGCCACCTCGACGCCGGGTGGACGTGGAAGGATCCAAATCCTCCCGGAATGAGATATTTTTTCACCACACGAACAAACAGGCGCGTCGAGAGTATTGTAAGAATCCACTTTGTACCTTTTGTCACAAAGTGTTGTTTCTTTTTGTAGAAAGAGCATGGACGCAATGAGCCATCGAACCAAGCAACGTCGGTCCAACGGTCTAACCCTTCTCCTGTATCAGCGCACGCTGCATCCGGAGTTGTTCAAGATTCTCGCCAGCGAGCAGGTCAGCCGCCGCGCCTATGAAGCGGACATCTGGCTGGTCGAAGGGGGGCACGTGGTCATGTTCACGGCCGACCGGAACACGCTGACCGAAGTGATCATGACCAAGAACGAGCCGATGACCGATCGCGGGTTGATCCAGACGATCCCCTGTCGCGGCGAGCGGTACCATGAAATGGAAGCCGCCGGCAACGTGCGCTACATGATCAGCACGCAGGAAGAGCAGATGACCCAGACCCTCTACGACGCCACGCGCCACGAAATCAGCACCTACGCGGCCAAGCGTGAACTGATGACCGCGACCACGCCCCCGACCGGCGACACCGCCGGAACGCTCAGCGTGCTGGATATCGAGCGCCGCAGCCACGAACTGCTCGTCCAAAGCTTCCACCTGTTCGACGAGAACCAGATGGTCATCAAGACCCAGGCGATCTTCGAAGTGGTGAAGAAGTAAGCTGGCCGGAAGCGCGTGTCGGCGCCGCCATAACAACAATGGGCAACGCCGGATATGACCAGATATCCGGCGTTGTCGTTTTCAATTGCCTTGTGGGGATGTGCCAGCTAAAATTTTGCCATGAAACCTGCGTGGAGCGACCACATCGAAAGCGATCCCACTGTGCTGCGCGGGAAACCGTGCGTCCGTGGGACTCGCATTCCGGTAGCCCTGATTCTGGGATATCTGGCGGCGGCGAAAAGTGTGGAGCAACTTCTGGTCGAGTTTCCCGACTTGACGACCGAGGACGTGGCGGCGGCTCTGGACTATGCGCGCGATTTAGCTGATTTTGAGGCTGTGGCGGCAACATGAGCTTTCGCTTCCTGAGCGACCAGTGCGTACCGGCCAGTATCGTTGCGGAATTGCGCGATCACGGCCATGAAGTGGTACTCCTTCGCGAAGTGCTGCCGATTCGTGCGCCAGACACAGAGGTTATCGCCACCGCACAATCACTGAATTGCCTCTTGCTGTCACTCAACGGCGACTTTTCAGACATTGTCGCCTACCCACCACGTCGATACCAAGGCATCGTTTCCATCCAACTGCACAACCACCCAGAGGTTATCCCCTCGGTAATGGATAGGCTCATCACATACTTGGAGCAGTTGTCGCTGCCATCCGCGCTCCAAGGCAAGCTGGTCATTGTCGAACCGCATCGTATACGCGTCCGGCAATGATTGGATCACGACAATCCGTGCATGCTATGGGTTGGTCTGCGAGGCTGGGTCTTCGGCCGGGGGGAGGAGGCTTTTCTCGATGCGGGCGAAGATGGCGTCGGTGGGTTTGCGGTCGTATACAAAGTCGTCGAGCTTGATTCGGCCGGTCCCTTTTCCGTCGGGCAGTTCGTAGTCGAAGAAGACGATTCCCTTACGGTCCCAAAGCTTGCGGTCGATCCGGCGGATCTGGTCGATGGCGATGGGGGGATGGCCGGGGACGCTCAGGACGCCATTTTCAAGTTTGTATGCCCCGCGTGAGTTGTAAAGCGACCAGATGAGGAAGGCGATCGCCACGGGAGGAAGGGACACGCCCAACACTTTTTGCAGGAAAATGTCCATCTCCGTGTGTGGCTTGTAGTCCTTGCGCTCCTCGGTGAGCTTGGCGATTTCCGCCTCGTCGGCGTTGCGCTGGGCGCGTTCCATGCGGGCGTTCACGTCAGCGAGCTGGGCGTTTTGTTTCGGATACCCAATCCATCCGTCGTACGCGAAATAGAGGCCGAAAACGAAGATCAGCGCGCACATGATGTAGCGGGTCATGCGGTAATACCGGGCGGCGCCGGCGATGATCGGCTCGGCGGGGGGCGTGGTCACGAGGGCGGCGGAGGAGTCGGTGGTCATCATGAGGCTTTTGTCCGTGGCTGTGCGTCAGTTGGATGAAGTGGAAGCGATCCGCAACGCTTCCTCCAGGCTATCGAGCATCCGTCGGGTCGAGGCGATCGCGTTGGCCAGCGCCTTTTGTCCCTCGGCCAACCGATCCGGCGGAAGCGCCGGCGGATGGACGGCCAAGTCCGCCTGTTCGTCCAGGAGCGCGCCCAGGAGCTTGGCGCCGCGATCATGGGCATCGGTCAGTGTCCTGAGCGAATCGACGGCGCTCATGTCCATCGGCGCATTGTAACAGGCGACGGCGATTGGGAAAGGCGAAGCCAGGAATGCAGAATATCCTCACTTCCCACCTGCCCCTTCCCACTTACTCCCTACCTCAGCCTCGTTTCGCTGTTGCTGATGCCGCGGAGTGCGAGGTTGAGGGCATCGACATTGCTCGCAAGGCGCTTGGCTTCGGAGACATCGATGATCTGCTTTTGGAAGAGTTCGGTCAGGTGTTGGTCGAAGCTCTGGCTGCCGGCCTCGCGGTTGCCGACGGTGCCTTTTAATTTCTCGAACTCGCCGTCGAGGATGTATTTGCGCACGAGCGGGGTGGCCATCATGATTTCGATGACCGGCACGCGCCCCTTGCCTTCACGCTTCTTGGCGAGGCGCTGGCAGATGATCGCGTTGAGGTTCAAGCCCAACTGCGTCTGCTGAAGGGATTTCTGATCGGGGTCGAAGAGGGAGACCATGCGTTCGATGGTCATGGGGGCGTTGGTGGCGTGGACGGTGCTGAAGACGAGGTGGCCGGTGTCCGCGGCTCGAAGCGCGGTGTAAAGACTGAAGGAGTCGCGGATTTCGCCGATGAGGATGGTGTCGGGGTCCTGACGCATCATGGCGCGAAGGGCGTATTCGTAGGATTCACTATCGGTGCCGACCTCGACCTGGGAAATGAGACTCTTGGCGTTTTCGTGCTGATATTCGATCGGGTCTTCGACGGTCAGGATTCGCTCGCTGCGTGTGCGGTTGATCTTGCCGATGATCGCGGCCAGGGTCGTCGATTTGCCGGAACCGGTGGTCCCCGAGACGATGACGATGCCGCGATGAAAATCGGCGAGTTTCTCGACCTCGGGTGGAAGATTCAACTCATCGAAGTTGGGGATTTTGGTCACGATCCGGCGCATGACCACGGCATATTTTTCGCGGCTGTGAAAGATGTTGGTCCGAAAACGCGCCACGCCGGGCATTGAGTAGGCGATGTCCACCGACCCCTTGCGATCCAGGATCTGGCGCTTTTCGTCCGGCTCGGCCTGGGCGTTGAGAACCTGATCGACGTACTCCTTCATCAGCTCATCGCTCAAGGCCGGAACATCGAGAAACCGCGCCCGGCCATCGACGCGGATCATCGGGACGGAGCCGGCCTGGAGATGGATGTCCGAACCGTTGATCTTGACGGCGGTCTTGAGGAAATCGTGCAGCGTGAGGCGGCGTTCCTCGACATGAATCTCCGGCTGGGGCGTGTCGCGGTCGATATCGGCGTTTTCAACGATGTTTCCGTGGGTGTTGCTGACGGTCATATTCGATTCCTCAAAATAACAGCGGACGGCGTAGCGCGCATGAGCGCGCTGGGTGATTGTGGCAAAAGGAGGCAACTGGGGCAACAACAAATGATAGGCATGGGAAGGTCTGCACGGGGTGCGGACCCTGCAGGCTACTGCGGCGGCGGTTGGAAAAGGTACACCACCGTCGCGCCTGGGGAAAAGTTTTGGACGAGCGAATCAGTGGAGGGGAAGGTGTCGGTCTGGAGGTGCTCGCCGCGAAGGATGTGGCGGGTGATGGTGCCTTTTGGATAGACGTAAGGGCTTAGGTCGAGGGTGAGGGTTTGGGGGGTGGCGAGGCCGCTGACGGCGAGGAAGAGGCGGGAGTCGGGGGACTGGCGGGCGGCGGTGGTGAAATCCGGGCCGAGATCCAGGGCATCGATTCGCTCCTGCATGAGATGCGGCGAGAGCGTCTGGATCAGGTTGAAGGCGGCGCTCATGGCGGACCAGCGATCAGCGCCTACGGAGGTGAGGGGGTTGACGCCGGTTTGGAGGGTGTCGCCGATTTTGGCGTTGCGGCGTTCGGCGTTCCAAGCGGAGTCGAAAGCATAGGCGCGAATGCCGGCGGCGCCGAGCGCGACGGCGCGCATGATCTGCGCGCTGAGATTGATGGGATCGGCGCCGGGGTTGATCAGGTCGTCCTGGCCGGGCGTGTATGCGGCGCCGATGCCTTTTTTGACGTAGAACGAGCCGGCGATGCTGACTTCGATCAGTTGAGGGCGGTCGAAGGGCAGTAGCGCGCGGCGCTCGAAGATCGTCCGATTCATGGCGGCGGCTTCCTGAGCGAGGGAGGAGCCGTCGCCGGCGCGGGCGAAGTCGCGGACATCCCAGTAATGACTCACATAGTCGCTGAAGCGGGGATCGCTCCAGCGGGCGATGGCCTGTGGCGTAGCGATGGCGGAGCCCGGCCAACTGATTGCGGGACGATTGGGAACGGCGTTGATGATCTTCATGAGGGAAAGGAAGGCGTCATCGGAGACGGCCGGGGCGGGCGTTTGCCAACGGCCGTCGGTGGGCGTGGGGGTGTCGCCATAGACGCCGGTGATTTCGTCGATCATTTCGACGCCGATGACGCGATGGGAATCACGGGCTTTGGACAGCGCGAAGCGGATGGCGTCGGCCGACCAGGGGTTGCGGATGCTGTTGAGAAGCTCGGCGTGGGTGCGGGCGATGTCATCGCCCTGAAGAATGAGGGAGAGGTTGTATTTGGTGGCAGTCCTTTCGATTCTTTGCCAGTTGGCGAGCCAGCCCTTGCGCCACTGGTTGAAGTTGGGGGTCGGGTTGTCGGCGGGGTTTCTATAAAATCCGGTGGTCAGCGTGTTGATGGCGGCGGCGCGAATGGCGTCGGCCAGCGCGGGGGTTGCGAGAAGTTCCGACGCGCCAAGGTTGAACAGGGAGCGGACGAAGATTGAATGGCCAGGCTCGTAGGTGTGGAGCAATCGGCCGTCGGAGGCGAAGTGAGGCAATGATTTAGAGGGGACACACCAGGCGCGCGCGGTGGCCGAGCGCTTGCCGGCGCGAATCGTGATGGTGGCCAGGCCGGGGGAGACAAACCGGACGACGCCCTCTTTCGTGACCGTGGCGACGCCAGGACGCTCCGACGTATATTCGATCGGCTCTTGAAGAGGAGTGAACGTGCCGTCGGTGCGCAGCCAATGGGCGGGGAGCGGGGTGAATTGGCCGGGCGTGAGGAAAAGGTCGCCGTAGGCCGGGCGCAGGGCGCGAACGGCGTCGGCGTTGTCCATCGTCACGATCACCCGCGACTCGGCGACGCGGCGAAGCTCGTCCACGCTCGCACCGGCGAAGATGATCGCGGCAAGCTCGTGAGGGCCATTGGAATATGCGGTGGTGTCGAGGGAGATGGAGGCATCGTCGGAAAAGGGTTTGATGGTGAGGGGTTTGCCGTCGATGAGAAACCAGATGCGGACGAGGGGCGGCTCGTCGGGAAGCAATGATCGATTAATTGCGATGCGCCAGGAGACGACGCCGCGGATTGGTTGGGAGGGATCGGGGGAGAGGAGTTGGACGGGCGGGGCGGCCTGGTCGCGGGCGATGGAAGATGGGATGCCTGCGAAGAGGGTCAAAAGCAAAATAAGGCAAACATGGGCGGGCCGCCCATGCCACGTTGGGGGGCAAGCGCATTTGCAATACCCAAGCCTTTTATCCCCTCTCCCGTTGTACTCAACGGGGGAGGTCAGGGAGGGGGTCTTTTGGGGAGGATCGAGCGGAACCCCTTCTCCAGCCCTCCCCCGCGAGTACGCGGGGGAGGGGGAAGATCGCAAATGCGGTTGCCCTTCACGCCAGTTGGGGTGAGAGGTGTCTGGGTTGGTGCCATTCATGCTCGCGTGTATAATGCCGGCTCGCGCTGCATAACGAAAGGATCGTCAACGTGTCTCTTGGCTCCGCATCCACACCGGCGACTGCTTCTGATTCAAACACTCCGGCGATTCCTCCGGTCGGACGGGAGGCGAGGCGAACCAGCCGCCGGGGAGGGACGTCCTATTTTGTTCTCCGTCGTCTTCACTCGCTGACCGGACTTGTGTTCGGCGGGTATCTGATCGTCCACCTGCTGATCAACGCGACGCTCGTACAGGCGGGAGGAATCTACCAGGCCCAGGTGGACAAGATTTACGCACTGCCGTTCATGTGGGCGCTGGAATGGGGCCTGATTTACCTGCCGATCCTGTACCACACGTTTTATGGCATCTGGATCATCGTCACGGGGCAGCCCAACGTCGGGTCGTATCCGTATCACCGCAACTGGCAATACACATTGCAGCGAATCAGCGCGGTGGTCATCGTGCTGTTCATCCTGTTCCATGTGTTCGCGCTGAAGTATGGGTTGTTTGGACCCAGTTTGGCGTTTAATCATCACCTGGCGGCCGAGACCGTGCATGCGCACTTCACGCGGCTGCCGGTATTCATGTGGATCGTCTATCCGGCGGGGATTCTTGCCAGTTGCTATCACCTGGCCAACGGCTTGTGGGCGGCGGCGATCACCTGGGGCCTGACCGTCAGCGCGGGGGCGCAACGGCGCTGGGGATGGGTGTGCGCGATTTTGTTCGTCGTCACGCTGGGGCTGGGGTGGACGGCGTTTGTCAGTGGATTTTTCATGGGTGGGCAATGACCCCCGGCCGGTCGGCGTGGGGAGAGATGGATGCTTCATGGGCAGTGACACACACAAGGCGCTGATCGAGCGGTATGAGCTGGGGTCTGAAAAGCTGAACCATGCGATTCAGGGGTTGAAGCCGCAAGATTTGTTGCAGGTTCCGGACCCCGATGCCGGCGTGGGACTGTGGAGCATCCAGCAGGTGGTGCTGCATCTGGCCGACGCCGAGGCGGCGCAGAATGACCGGATCAAGCGGATCATCGCCGAGGAGGACCCGGTTCTGCTCGTGTGGGATGAAAACGCGTTTGTCGCGAAGCTGTTTTATGAGGAACAGTCGGCCGACGACGCGGCGAAGATGATCGAGCTTGGAAGGCGCAACCTGGCGCGGGTGCTGCGGAAACTTCCGGATGAGGCGTGGGATCGCACGGGGCGACATTCGGTGCGCGGGGTGCAGTCGCTCGAGGATGTGGTGACGATGGGCGTCAACCATCTGGAGCACCATGTGAAGTTCATCGTGAACAAGCGCGAGCGGTTTGGAAAAGTGATGTGGTAGGAAGAAGTAGGGTCCGCCCCGCGGACCATTTTGGCGATGCGGAGGAATGGTCCGCGGGGCGGACCCTACAAATACCGCCTACTCAGCGAATTGAGTGAATTATGACAACAAAGAAGCGAGTGATTGTGGTTGGGGGCGGGTTGGCGGGGCTGAGTTGTACGATCAAGCTGGCCGAGGAAGGGGTGGATGTCGATCTGTTTTCGATGGTGCCGGTCAAGCGCAGCCACAGCGTCTGCGCCCAGGGGGGGATCAACGCCTGCAATGAGATCGCGCGGCAGCAGGGATACAGCGAATGGGAGCACTTTGAGGAAACGGCGCTGGGCGGGGATTTCCTGGCCGATCAGCCGCCGCTCCTGGAGATGGCCAACTGGGCGCCGCGGATCATCGACCTGCTCGATCGGATGGGGGTTCCGTTCAACCGGACGCCGGAGGGGCAGCGGGCGCTGCGGCTGTTTGGCGGGTCGCTCTATAAACGTACTTTTTATGCCGGCGCGACGACGGGCCAGCAGTTGCTTTATGCGCTGGATGAACAGACGCGGCGGTGGGAGGTGGAGGGGAAGGTCCACAAGTACGAGTTCTGGGAGTTCCTCTGGCCGGTGCTGCACGAGGGGCGGTGCGTGGGGATCGTCGCGCAGGACATGCGGACGATGCAGATTCGGACGTTCCGCGGCGACGCGGTGGTCATGGCGACCGGCGGCAACGGGATGATCTTCGGCAAGAGCACGATGTCGGTGATCTGCACCGGCGGCGCGGCGTCGCGCTGCTATCAATCCGGCGCGACGTACGCCAATCCGGAGATGATGCAGGTGCATCCGACGGCGATCCCCGGCGAGGACAAATGCCGGCTCATCAGCGAATCGGCGCGTGGCGAGGGGGCGCGGGTCTGGGTGCCGCGAAAGCCGCATGACAACCGCGCGCCCAACAGCATCCCGGAAAACGAGCGCTATTACTTCCTGGAGGAGCGCTACCCGAAATACGGCAACATCGTCACCCGCGACATCGCCACACGCGAAATCTTCCAGGTGTGCCGCGATGGACAGGGCGTCGGCGGCGGCAACATGGTCTATCTTGATCTGCGCGACGAGGTGAAGCGGATCGGACGCCAGGCGATTTTGAACAAGCTCGAAGGGATCCTCGAAATCTACGAAAAGTTCGTCGGCGACGATCCACTCAGCGAACCGATGAGGATTTTCCCGGCGGTGCATTACTCAATGGGCGGGCTGTGGACGAGCTTCGCCAAGGATGAGAAGACCGGCGGATTGAAAGCGGCTTCGCCGACGAACAACGCCACGACCATTCCCGGACTCTTCGCGATGGGCGAGGCCAACTTCGCCTATCACGGCGCCAACCGGCTGGGGGCCAACTCGCTGCTCAGTTGCATCTTCGACGGGCTGTTCGGCGGTTCGGGGGTCAAGGCGTATTGCACCGATCTGTCGAAGTCGGCCGACGCGCCGCAGGCGGTCTTTGATGACGCGATGGCGAAAGAGACCGACAAGCAGAACAAGCTGCTCTCCAGCAAGGGGAATGAAAACCCCTACCTGCTCTGGCAGGAGATGGGGAAGATGATGACGGAAAACTGCACGGTGGTCCGTCACAATGACAAACTGGCGCAAACGCTGGAACAATGCCAGCACTGGAAGGAGCGCTATCAGCACGTGCGCTTGTCGGACACGGGAATGTGGACGAATCAGAACCTGTCGTTCGCGCGGGCGCTGGGGGACATGATCAAGCTGGCCGAGTGCATCCTCAACGGGGCTCTGCTGCGAAATGAATCGCGCGGGGCGCATTACAAGCCGGCGTTTCCGGATCGGGACGACCCCAACTTCCTGAAAACGACCCTCGCGCAATACGACGCGGCGACGAACAAGCCGATCATGAGCTACGGGCCGGTCGATGTGAGCCTGGTGGTGCCGCGGCTGCGGAATTACAAGAAGTAGCAGAGAGGTTGGGAAATCGGCCAATGGACGGTCCGGACACCGGGACCGGCTGCGGCACCATCGAACAATTGTCCACGAATGGACACGAATGAACACGAATGCAGCGATGAGCCATTTGTGTTTACTCGTGTTCCTTCGCGTCCATTCGTGGACGTCTTCCGCAATTCAGTCGTAGGGTCCGTGGTACTCCGCGGACCATTGCTTCCATCGGGACAATGGTCCGCGGAGTACCACGGACCCTACGAAAACGCATCGCGCCCTACCGCTTGTCCATCGCGACGTAATCGCATTTGGTCGGCCCGGTGTAGATCTGGCGGGGGCGGTCGATGCGGGCCTGGGCGTCGTCGTATTGTTCCTTCCACTGCGCGATCCACCCGGGCATCCGTCCGATGGCGAAGAGAACGGTGAAGAGGTTCACAGGGATGCCGATCGCCTTCATGATGATGCCACTGTAGAAATCAACGTTGGGGTAGAGCTTGCGATCGACGAAGTAACTGTCCTTGAGCGCCAGCTCCTCGAGTCGGCGGGCGATGTCGAGCAGCGGGTCCTTGACGCCGACCTTGGCGAGCACCTTGTCGGCGGATTTCTTGAGGATTTGCGCGCGGGGATCAAAGCTCTTGTAGACGCGATGCCCGAAGCCCATCAGGCGGACGCCCGAGGATTTGTCCTTGGCCATCTCGACATACTGGGCGGCGGTCATGCCGCCGTCGTGAATCTTCTGGAGCATTTCAAGCACGGCGACGTTCGCCCCGCCATGAAGCGGACCCCACAGCGCGTTGACCCCCGCGGCACAGGAGGCGAAGAGGCTCGCCTGGCTGGAGCCGACCATCCGCACCGTGCTTGTTGAACAATTCTGCTCATGATCGGCGTGAAGCAGCAGGATCATGTTCAGCGCCTTCTCCACGTCCGGGTCGCGCTCGTAAAGCCCGTAGGGCATCGAGAACATCATGTGCAGGAAGTTGGGCACATAAGGAAGCTTGGGGTCGGGATAGATGTACGGCAGGCCGTTGGCCATGCGATAGGTGAAGGCGGTGATCGTCCGCACCTTGCTGATCAAGCGGGCGGCGCCTTCCGCGAACGATTCCTCACCATCGAAATGAAGGAACTCGGTGTGGAAGCAGCTCAGAGCGTTGATCATGGACGCGAGCACCGCCATCGGGGGCGCATTGGGTGGAAAACCCTCGAAGTGATGTCGAAAGTTCTCGTGGAGCGTGGCGTTGTTCGTCAGGCGATCGCTGAAGCGCTGAAGTTCATCCGCCTTGGGCAGGCGCCCGAAGATGAGCAGCCACGCCGTCTCGATGAAGTGGGACTTCTCGGCCAACACCTCGATGGGAATTCCGCGGTAGCGAAGAATCCCCTTCTCGCCGTCGATGAAGGTGATGGCGCTGCGGCAGGAGCCGGTGTTGCCGAAGCCGGGATCGAGCGTCACCATTCCGGTCTTGGCGCGGAGCGTTGAGATGTCGATCCCAAGTTCACCCTCCGTTCCTTCAACGATGGGCAGTTCGATCTTCTGATCCCCAAATGTCAACGTGGCGGTTCGCATCATGGCCGCATATTCCAAGAAAACGGTCACTACTTCAATCCCCCCCGCCGCACCGGATGAGTATTTGCAAGTTTTTTTGATTATGATGGTGATTGATCGGTCAGCCGGGCATGGCCTGATTGTGCAAGGTCGGATGCCGCAAGTTGAAGGAAAGTGGCCATGATGTCGCAACTACGGCGTGGCGAGGCGTTTACGCGCGTTCGCCTGTATGTGCTCATCACCGAGGCTGCCTGCCGTCGGCCGTGGTTGGAGGCGGCGGCGGAGGCGATCGCCGGCGGCGCCGATTGCCTTCAACTGCGGGAAAAGGCGATGGACGGGGGGGAGTTGCTCGCCAGGGCGCGTATGCTCGTGGCGTTGTGCCGCAAACATGACGTGCTCTGCATCATCAACGATCGGCCGGACATTGCGATCTTGAGCGATGCCGACGGGGTGCATGTGGGGCAGGAGGATTTGCCGGCGCGAGAGGTGCGGCATCTGATTGGCGATGATCGGCTGGTGGGCGTGTCAACCCACGCGATGGCGCAGGCGCGGGCGGCATTGGCCGACGGGGCGGATTACATCGGCGTCGGACCGGTTTTTTATAGCGCGACAAAGCCGCGCGACATTCTGCCGGGATTGGCGTATGCGACACAGGCCGCGAAGGAAATGACGATTCCGACAGTCGCCATCGGCGGGATCAACGCACGGAACATCGACGAAGTAGCGGCCAGCGGCGTCAGCGCGGCGGCGGTGACGGCGAGCGTCGCCAATGCCGATGATCCGCGGGCGGCGGCGATGGAGCTGAAGAAGAGGATGCAGCGCATCGGGTGATGCGCGTGAGCCAGAGGATAAGGATGTCCGACGAAGCGGCGGCATTGCCAGGAACGGCGACGGGATTGCCCGCGGGCACGGTGAGCGCACCTGATGAACGCGAGTCTCGTGCGTTCGTCGGATACGCCAAGCTGATCAGCGCCTTGACGCTCGTCAGCCGGGTGCTCGGGCTCGCGCGGGAGGCGGCGACGGCGCATTACTTTGGCGCGGGGCTGGTGTCGTCGGCATTCACGGTCGCATTCACCATTCCCAATTTGTTCCGCAAGCTCTTTGGCGAAGGGGCGCTGGCGGCGGCGTTCATCCCGCTGTACGCGCAGGCGCTCAAGGCGGAGGCGACAGGGTCGCGGCCACAAGGATTGCCGTCGGCAAGGGAGTTCGCCGCCGCGAGCGTCAACCTTCTGTGCTTCATTTTGATCGTGCTGACCTGCCTCGGCGAGGGGCTGATCTGGTGGATGATCCACCTCGACCCCGGCATGCGGGCGGACCGACTGCTCACGCTCAAGCTGACGGCGGTCATGCTGCCGTATGTGCTGCTCATCTGCGGGACGGCGTTCTGCGGCGCGGTGTTGCAGGTCCATCGACGATTCGGCGCGCCGGCCGCGACGCCGATCATCCTGAATGTCGTTCACGTCGTCGTCATCATCCTGGGGGCGAGGATCCTCGGCCTGCACGCGCATGGCGCGGAGACGGCGACGCTGCTCGCCAAGCAGACCACGCTGGCGTATTGGCTCGCCTTCTTCGTGCTCGTGGCGGGTGTGCTTCAATTCATGATGCTCTGGCGGCCGCTGCGGGCGGTGGGGTTTCGCTTCATGTGGGTGCGACATTTCTGGACGCCGCCGGTGAAGCGGATGCTGGCGCTGTCGGTTCCCGTCGCGCTGGGGGCGGGCGTTTTGCAATTGTCGGTGCTGATGGACAAAGGATTGTCGCTTTTATTGCAACAAGGGGAAACAGCCCGGTTTTTCACCTTGTTTGGGCAGACGTTCCGGTATCCGATGGAACTGGGCGCGCCGGCGCGGCTGAACTGGGCGCAATTCCTGTATCAATTTCCCCTGGGGGTGTTTGCCATCGCGTTGGCGACGGCGATTTTTCCGAGCCTCAGCGCCAATGCCCTCGACGCCGATCGAACCCGCTTCAAATCATCCCTGCGTCATGGAATCGAAATGACGCTCTTCGAGGGGTTGCCGGCGAGCATCGGCCTGATCCTCGTCGCCCGCCCGGCGATTCAATTGCTCTTTCAACATGGACAGGTGACAAGCCACGACTCGATGCTCATCGAGCGATCGGTCATGTTCTATTCAGCGGCGATCTGGGCGTTCAGCCTCCAACAGATCATCAACCGCGCGTATTACGCGCTGCATGACACCGTGACGCCGCTGATCCTGACGGCCGTGACGCTGGTCATCAACGTGCTCGTGGAACTGCCCCTCGTCTGGACGCCGCTGGGCGAAGCGGGAATGGCCGCCGGGACGGCCGTCAGCTTTGTTGTGCAGGTGGTCATCATGCTCTGGATGCTCAACCGGCGGATCGACGGGCTGGAGTTGTCAACGCTCGTCCGACCGACCGGCAAAATGCTGATCGCCACGGCGGCGATGGCCGGGGCTTGCGTGCTTCTGCAACACTCTCCGATTTATCCGACTCCCGGCGTCGGCGCCCACCGGATCCTGTGGCTGGCGCAACTTCTGCTCACCATGGTCGTGGGGGCAACGGTCTATTTCGGCGTTTGCGCGGCGCTGGGTATCGATCTGATGGCACACCTGCTCCCCAGGCGTCGCAGGGCTGATGCCACGCAAGCGCCCAAGGGGTAAGTGTCCTTGGGCGGATCAGCGCTACACGGCGCTTTGCAGCGGTGCTGCGACGGGTTCGAGAATCGATTCAACCTCGCCCGGCCGCGAATGGCCGAGGCTGGCGATGAGTCGGACGGAGAGCGCGGCGACGATCATCATGACCCCGAGCGTGCCGAACGGCCAGATGTAGGCATGGGGGTCCATGGCGCGCGGCCCCATCCGATCGGTCCAGAACCCCATGACCCACGGTCCAGCCGCGCCAAAAGTGCCCGCGAGCATCAGGAACAATCCAACGACGCGTCCGCGCACGTTGGCGTCCACCCGTTCGAGCATCGCCGCATCGCTGACGATGTAACTACCCATCTGCATCGTCTGAAACGCGCACAGCACCGGCAGCGCCCATCGCACCGGCGCATACGGGACGGTGAACACCACAAGCCCCCCGGCGATCAGGATCATGACCAGCGAGGGAAGCCGACGCCGCCCGGCCGTCAACCATCCCGCGAGGGGATTGACGAACACGCTCAGAAGCATCATCGCACCCACCACGAACCCGGCCTGTTGCACGCTCAGCCGGTGCGCCTTTTGCAGGTAGATGCTTGCCAGTGACAACCCGGCGACACCCGCGAAATCGCGGCATCCGAGGATCACACCGATGCCGATGATGCGCCGCCGCATCGCCGAACCGAGGGGCGGATGGCGATGAACGGGTTCGTAGGTCAACACCTGTGCTTCGACGCCGACCCGTCCGGGCATGGCGGCCGGGCCGACGAGTTGCGCGCCGGGCACGCGTTTGCCGCGACTCTCTTTCGCCAGAAGAAGAAAGATGATCGCCATGACCACGCCGGCCACGCCGAGTTCCACGCACGGGCGCTGCCAGTTGGCGACATTCAGCCCGGGAATGTGCCAATGCGCCGTCTGGGCGCGCCACCCGGCGTATTGCGGTCCGAGGAAAAAGCCCAGCCCCGACCCCATGCCGAGCAACCCGATCGCCATGCCCGGATTGTGGGGGTAATGAGAGGGCACGAGGGCGTTGGCCGACGGATGAAAAAGCGTGCCAAACAGCCCGGCCATCACCCCCAGCGCCAGGATGATTTCATACTGCCGCGTCAGCCCCATGAGGAGGATCGCCATCGCATTGCCGAGCAGACCGACGCCCAGCATCCACTTGCGATCGAACCGGTCGGCCAGAACCCCCGCGCCATAGCTTCCCAGGCAATAGACCAGCCCATACACCGTGACGACGAGCGACGCGGCCCCGACGCCCGCCAGCTTCAGATCGGACACCATCAACAGATACAGCGGCACCAGCATGGCGCCGTACAAATGCGTGAAGGTGTGCAGCCCGGTGGTCAAAACAAGCGTGGCGTGCCTGCGGAATCCGGCGAGAACAAATGGCATGGCGGGATTATAGCGCGGCGAACGGGCAAAGCGATGGGACGCGGCCGCGCGACTTTGGGGTGTGGATGATAAGGTTGTGAAGGATTCGCCGGGGTCGTACCATGCCGCGTCTTCCCCAAATGGGACCCCAACCGCCGCGGGGAATGCACGCGGCAATAACGTTTAACATCACCCACGAGACTTTTAACTTCACCCGCGAGGAAATCATGGCCACGATCGCCATCGTCGGATGCGCTCATATTCATACGCCCGGATTCGTCAGAATGCTGCAAAAGAGGACCGACACGACCGTGAAATATGTGTGGGATCCGGATGAGGCCCGCTCGCGGGTGCGGGCCGGGGAACTGGGCGCGACGGTGGTGAAGAATGCGACAAAAATCTGGAGAGACAAGGAGATCAGCGCCGTCGTCATCTGCTCGCAAACCAACCGCCACAAGTCTTTGGCGTTGAAAGCGACCAAAGCGGGCAAACATTTGTTCGTTGAAAAGCCGCTGGGCGTCGGGGCGAAGGATGCCTATGCGATGGCCGAGGCCATCGAGCGGGCTGGCGTGATCTTTCAGACGGGATACTTTCAACGCAGCGGGTCGATTCAACGGTTTATTCGCGAGCAGATCGCCAGGGGCAGCTTTGGGAAAATCACCCGCGCCCGCGGCAGCAACTGCCACAGCGGAGCGCTGGGAGGCTGGTTTGATTCCAAGCCCGAAGAACCAGCCAACGACTGGCGCTGGATGGCCGACCCGTTCATCTCCGGCGTAGGGGCGTTCGGCGACCTGGGGACTCATTCACTGGACATCCTCCTGTGGCTGCTGGGGGAGGTGCGCTCCTGCACGGCACAGCTCGATCCGGGGACAAGCCGATACCCCGACTGCGACGAGACCGGCGAGGGGCTCCTCCGCTTCAAGAGCGGCGTCATCGCAACGCTCGGCGCGGCATGGGATGACCTGGCCGACCCGATGACGCTCATGATCAGCGGCACCGAGGGGCACGCGGCGGTGATCAACGGGCAGCTCTTTTTCAACAGCAAACACGTGGCCGGGGCCGATGGGAAGCAGCCCTGGACGGATCTGCCCGCGCCGCTCCCGCACGCCTTTGAACTGTTTCTGGATGCGATCAATGGAAAGCCGGATGTGCCGCTGGTGAGCGTGCGCGAGGCGGCGTACCGCAGCGCGGTGATGGAGGCGCTGTACGACGGGGCGAAGAAGGGAAAATGGATCAAGCCGAAAGTGGCGGCGATCACGCCCGCCGCAGGCGGCTGAAGATGTACGCGACGAGGAACTCGATGAAGAGGATCAGCGAGATCGCCGGTCCAGCGGGGAGAAACGGCCACCGCACGCTCACCAGGCACCCTCCCACCGCACCAATCAGGCTGACCCCCATCGCCAGCGCGATCACCGAACCCAATCGGCGGCTGAGGAGCAAGGCGGCGGTTCCCGGCAAAATCAGCATCGCGGGAACCAGGAGGTTTCCCACAAGCCCCATCCCCACGACAATCATGCCCGCGAGCATGACCATGAGCAGGTAATGAACCAGGCGGGCGGGAACGCCGGACACCTCGGCCAGCAGCGGATCAAACGTATAGAGCAGAATCTCCTTGCGTAAAAACCCAAGGATGAGGAGCACCGCCGACGAGACGCAGATCGCCGCGAGCATCGCGCGATGGGAGATTAGTTGCAGATCGCCGAGGAGGTAGCGCTCCCAATCGACGCTGCCGTGGCCGTTGCGTTGATAGATCGCCAGCGCGATGAATCCCCATGCCAGGGAGGCGACCAGGAAGATGCCAATGACCGAATCAGCGCCGACCTGCGCGGGGCTGGCGCCGGACCCTCCGGCGGCGGCGGTTTCACGACGGGTGAAAAACCCGATCGCCAGCGCAACGGACATGCAAAACAGCACTGCGATGAAATAGACCCCCGCTTGATCCCCAAGCCCCGGCAGCGCCAGGGACAAGAGCCACGCCGTGCCGATTCCGCCGAAGCCGGCGTGGCTGATCCCTTCGCCGATGAATGCCCAGCCGCGCAGGACGACGATCACGCTCAGCGCCGCGCAGGCGATGCCCAGCGCCGCCGCGGTAACCACGGCGTTCATCTGCACCGAACTCATGAACAATGATCCGATCACTGGGATGAGAAGCTTAGGCGATTACCGCGATGCCGGCGAACGGCGGGCCGCCTTGGTCGTTTTGACCGATTTGGCCGATTTGGCTCTCTTGGTCGCCTTGGTCGTCTTGCGACGCGCTGACACCGCAGATTTGGCCGCGGCGGCCTTGGATTTCCTGGCGGGCTTTTCGGCAAAACCGGCGGCTTTCCTGGCTTCGATGAATGAACCAAACAAGCGGGTGGCCGCGCCATACAACGCGGGGTTCTCCCGGCGCACGGCGGAAATGCTTAATCGCGGGTTCTTGCGCATCAATTTCTGGATCGCCGCAATGACCAGCGGCGAGGTCCACAACTGTCGCTGACGCACCTTGGCGGGGTTGATCCGGGCGGCCTTCAGCGCGGCGTCATAGTTTCCGAAATGACGAACGGCGGCGGCGTGCAAGCCGGGATCCTCTTTCTGCAGCGCGCCGCTGTTGACCGCTTCATCCTCCATCGACATCCGGCGAAGTTCGGAGGCGATTTCAGTGCGATTCCACTTGCGATAGCGGGCGATTTCATCGGGGTCCAGCCCGGCGGCCGTCAGCGCGCGATCCCATTTGCGAAAGAGACGCGGTTGCAGCGAGGCGAAGGCGGCCTTGCCCAGCTCGTCGCGGCGCTGAACGACGGCCGACCAGTGAAGGTCCTCGCCGTCGCGGTACGCCTGCTTGATCACCTGGATGATCCCCTTGCGCGACCAGCGCGGGCGGCGGGTGACTTCGGCGTAGTCGATGCCCGCCTGAATGACGGCGTCGCGGTACGATCCGAAATGATACGCGGCGGCGCTGACGAGCGATTGCATCCGCCTGCACATCGCGTTGTAAGAGAGGTCACGCCCGGCGTGGTGCAACTGCTTGATCTTGACGAGGATTTTCGGTTTGTCCCATATCATGGTTTATGAGGGCCAACTTTACTGGGATTTATGGATTCAGACAATATGGCGGCGCGCGCGAGGGCGAGGGCGAGCCGGCAACGCCCATTCGTTTGGGGCGTTCACTCGTGGAGGGCGGCGGTCCTCCGCCGCCGCCGTTTCGGCGTCGCGGGAGCGACGCCCTCCAAAAGCGCATTGGCTCAAGGGCATTGCGCGGCCTATCACCCACATTGGCCGAACGACGGTTTGTTCCTATGGTGTCGTCATGGATGGAATCCTGAATGTGGACAAACCGGCGGGGATCAGCTCGGCGCGGGCGGTGGGGATGGTCAAGCGTCTGCTGCCGCGGGGAACCAAGGTGGGTCACGCCGGGACGCTTGATCCATTCGCCACCGGGGTGCTGCTCGTGCTCATCGGGAAGGCCACGAAGATGTGCGAGCGGATGATGGACCAACCCAAGGGATATGAGGCGACGATTCGCTTCGGCGCGACGACGGCGACCGATGATCCCGCGTCGGAACCCGTGGCCGTAATAACCGCCCGCCCCGTCCCGCGCGACGCGCTCGAAGCGGCATTGAACCGGTTTCAGGGAACGATCATGCAGCGCCCGCCGGCGTTCAGCGCGCTGAAGGTCGGCGGGAGGCGGGCGTATGACCTGGCCCGGCGCGGGGAAATGGTGGAATTGGCGCCGCGAGAGGTACGGGTTTATTCCATTGCGCTGCAGGAGTATGAATGGCCGGATGCGCGAATCCGCGTGGAATGCGGGCGGGGCACATACATTCGCGCGATCGCCCGCGACCTGGGGGAAGCGATCGGCGTGGGAGGCCATCTGACCGCGCTCCGCCGCACGCACATCGGCGATTTCACCGTTGAAAACGCGGTGGCGCTGGAGGGGTTGAGCGTGGAAAAGATTGCGGAACGTACGTAGGGTCCGCCCCGCGGACCATTTCGGCGACGCCAAAGGATGGTCCGCGGGGCGGACCCTACGACTGATTCATCCTTCATCCTTCATCCTTCATCCTTGCTTTTCGCTGTCCAATAATCCTCAAGCGTTCCACCCCGAATCGTCGATACCAATGCTGTAAACGAACCTGAAGCGGTTCGGACAGGGACGCACTTGCGGCCGATGGATCGGCCGGGATCGCGTGCCCACCAGGCGCCGGGGAGAATCATTTCTCTTTCTCAACCGGCGAATCCATGCCAAGGAAGGCCCGCCATGCGAACGATCGCCATCATCAACCAAAAGGGAGGTTGTGGAAAGACAACAACGAGCATCAACCTGGCCGCCTGTCTGGCGCGGCTGGGGCACAAGACGCTGCTCGTGGACATGGATCCGCAGGGGCATTGCGGGGTGGGGCTGGCGGTGCCGGAAGAGCAGATCGACCGGACGATTTACGATGTGCTCATCGAGGAAAAAGACGGCAAGCCGGCGAAGCTCGGCGAGATCGTCTGGCAGATCGCCGAGGGGTTTGACCTCGCCCCCAGCAACATCAAGCTCGCGGGTTTTGAGCAGGTGTTCGCCGGGCGCGCGGGGCGCGATGATCGGATGATCAAGGCGCTGGCGAGTGTTCAAGAGACGTACAAGTGGTGCATCATCGACTGCCCGCCGAGCGTGGGGCTGCTGACGTTCAACGCGCTCAAGGCGTGTGATGAAGTGGTCGTGCCGGTCGAGACGGGGTTCTTCAGCCTGCACGGGCTGACGAAGATGATGGAGACGCTGGAGCTGCTCAAGGAACGCTGCGGCAAGGAGATCGTGATCCGCGTGCTGCCGACGCTGTATGACACGCGGACGAAGCTGGCACGTGAGGTGCTGGCGGAACTGCGAAACAAGTTCCGCGAATATCTGATGGAAAGCACGGTCAATTTCAACACGAAGTTGAAGGAGGCCGCCAGTTTCGGCCAGCCGATCACGGAATACGATCCAGGCAGCCGGGGGTACAAGGATTTCGTCAACTTGGCGCGGGAATTGATGGGGCATCGCCTGGTGGAGACCGAGCCGACGGTGTCGGCGGGGCTGTCGCGTCCGGCGGAGCTCGTGCAGCGCGCCCGGCAGTTGGCGCAGTTGACCAATCATCAGTTTGGTCGAAACACGGTGGCGACCACCGCCGGAGAGACCGAAAAGCACAGCGATGGCTCCGGAGAAAATCTCAACGGTCAGCGGGCGGCGACGATGCCGGGCGTCTTCATGGGAGGACGGCTCGGGACGAGCGACGCCGGCGAATTGAACATCGCCCCGGCCGGCAATGGCGCGGCGGCACCTGAGCGCAAGAGCACCCAGCGGAAGCTCGCGGAGTTTTACGGCGTGAAGCAGGAGGGGAATGAGGTTGTCTTCGCGGCGCGATTCGCCGAAGCCAAGCAGGTGCTCCTGGCGGGAGATTTCAACAACTGGTCGGCCGTCTCGACTCCGATGCAGGCGACGGGTCGGCGAGGCGAATGGGTAATGAGCCTTCCATTGCATCGCGGACGATATCGCTATCGCTTTGTCGTCGATGGGCAGTGGATGACCGATCCACATAACGCGTATGTTGAAACCAACCAGTTCGGCGAATTGAACAACATTATCGACGTGGACTGAGCGTGGGACGGCCCCCTCCCCAGCCCTCCCCCGGCGTACCGGAGGAGGGAGCGGACGCCAATATGCTTCGCAGCGCTCGCGGGAGGCACGGACGCGATCACGCTGGCGCGGGGAGAGAGCGGACGCGAATGTGTTTCGCAACCCGCGTCGCGGCCATTGGCAGGCTCCCGGCACTTTTTTTTAACCGGCAGGCATGACCCATCATGAGCGATCAGCCCAAACCTTCACGAAATCTCTCTGACATCAGCCATCTTTTTCTGTCTGATGTGCGGGATCGGCAGACCAATGGGGCTTCGCGTCCCGTGCGCCGGCCGCCGGGGGGACAGACGCCGCAAGCGAGCCCGCCCGATGACCGCCATGGCGGGGATAAGGCACAGGCGTCCGGTGACGTGAGCATCGACATGACGCCCGAGGAGTTCGCGCGGATGTACGGCGGCGAGACGGGCGGATCAATCCACGCGGACCCGTCACCTTCGGAACACACAGTGTCACTGACGCATGTGATCAGCGCCCATCTCAACGGCCGGCAGGATGAGCGTGTGCGGCAATACGCCCGTCACCTGGCGGCCGGGGGAGGCCGCGTGGGGTTGATTGAACTGGACGCTGCGGAGCTTCGCGTAAGCCATTTCGAGCGGCGTGAACTCTCCAATCATCGTGAGGACGACGCCCCGGCCTGCGAATATTTTGACGATGCGCAGTTGGGCGAAGCGCTCGCGGAGTTGAACTGGGATGTGGATCATTGGCTGCTGACCACGCGTTCGCCTCGTCTGCTGGAAGCGCGCCCGGCGTTGCGGGGCATTGACCGAT
>CAYTAP010000031.1:0-6218 GCA_964435775.1 uncultured Tepidisphaeraceae bacterium | reverse complement strand
CTCCACCTGCGATCACGATGGGGTGGTTGCCGGATATCGGATGCTCAAGGGGCTGGGCGACGCGAACAACGACGGGGATCGCGCCCGGTTGTCGGTGGCGTTGATCGAAACCGCCGACGATGCCCAGGCGACGCGGATTCATGACAAGCTCGCGGGGGTCTGCCAGCAGTTTTTGAATTGGCCGGTGAGCGAGCGGCTGACCGTGCTCGATGCCGATGGGATCCGCGAGCAGCACGTTTTGTCCTGCCGCGCGATTCACGTTGCCGTTCCAGGCGGGCGCGGGGCGCACTGGCCGGCGCTGGAGGCTTTTGTGACCAGAACAATGAAAGCCGCACATGCCGCCGAAGCGGCTTTTGCCGATCAACACACTCCCTCCGTTCCGTTGCCCCACACGTCCGAGGAGGACGCCATGATCGAACACGACGAGCATGAACCGGCCCATTCACATTGGGTGGGCGATGTCATTGTCCCAACACCGGCGCTGGCATCCACGGAGTCCACGGATCGACCGGCTTCACCACAGGCGCCGGCAACCTTCGGTACGACCATCCCTCACCCCGGCTCGCGGCGAGACATTGCAGAGATCGTCGATCTGTCGGACATCCCCGACAGCGACGAGGCGATGCTCGACGCGATCCTTCAGCACGCCGCCGGGGAATGGGTGGAGTGTCCGGTCCGGGCGCCGATGTGCCCCGAAGCGCGGCTGATGATCGCCCGCGACCATCGCCTGGTGCTGATGGCGGTGGTGCGGCAGGGTCGGTTCCCCGCCGCCAACATCGGGCAGGCCTATCGATGGCTGGTCGAAAACAGGGGGCTTATCGCGATGGCGGTTCCGCAACTGGCGATTGACGCCCACGCAATGCCGGTGCTGCGACTGTATGTCGATCACCACGATCTGTCGGCCAACATCCTCCAGCCACTCCTGAGCACCGGACAAGCCCAGGTTCAGCCCTACCGCAAACTCCGCTGGGGCCGCAAGACCGGCCTGCTCCTCGAAGCGGCATGATGCGTCGTTGCACAATCTGATAAACACCGGGGCAACCCGATGGAAGAGGCGACGGGCGGCGATCCGTCGCCTTTTCGTTGGTGGGGCCCGCCCCCAGGGTCTTTCAATTCTCAATATATCTTCCGTAGGGGCGGCTTCAGCCGCCGTTTTAGAGGAAGACGGCGGCTGAAGCCGCCTCTACCAAAGAGAATTGAAACACCCTGCGCCTCGCCCGACTTCGGTTGCCTCCCTGCGTCAAATTACCACAATGTCCATAACTCCCTTTTTTCCGGATGTCTGGTAGAAAAGGGACGGCGAGGTCGTACAATCGCCTGTTTGGCCGCATGTGACGATTGGGAAGGTCCGGCAAAGCTCCGCAAACGGTCCCACGCTCTCCGGCCACGCACAGACCCTGCCCTCAATCCAATTGTGGAGACCCTGGTGCTGTCGATCCTGAAATCCCTCCACCGCCGAACCCTCGGCAGCGTTTATTTTGGCATCACGATCATGGTGCTCGTCGCGCTGTATGTCGCGGTGGGATCAGGGCTTCCGTCAATCCGCGCCTATTTTGAATTGAGTGACCTCCAGTCTTTCAATGCCTGGCCGCTCCAGGTGCTGATGGTGCTGCTCGTGTTGACCCTCGCCACCGTGACTTGGGAACGCATCCCGTTCACGCCGCCGCGCTATGGGGTGTGGTGCATTCACAGCGGGATCATCGTCCTCATCGCGGGGATGGCGACCTATTACGCATACAAGATCGAGGGGCAGACCACGATCCGCATGGGGCAGACCGTCGATCACTTTTACGACACGACCGACCGCAGCCTGTATGTGCGCCTCAACGGGGTCAACGTCGGGCAGCATATTCTCTATACCCTTCCCCGTTTTCACGAATACACGGCCGAACTCGGCAATACATCGCAACTCGACGGGAGCGACCTGCATGACATCGTGCCGACGGTGTCGATGAGGGATCCGCAAACCGGCGAGCTTGCCCAGCGCACGCTGGCGCAGGAGTTTCAGCTCCCAGCGCCCTTGAAGCTCGACATCGTGGGATATTGGCCTTACGCGCAGATTGAATCGAAGTATGTGGAGGACCCGAAGGCAACCGATGCCGGCGTGAAGATCACGTTGACCAACCCGCACACCGGTCAGGGCGCCGAGGAATGGCTGGTGGCGTCGGATCCGCAAAACTCCCGCAAGAGCATTCCGGGCATGGAGCTGGAGCATCGCAACGTCGCGGATGCCGCGCTGGTGGCCAAGCTCAAGGAATCGGCCGGGGAGGCGCACAAGATCGAGGTCAAGGTCGGTGATTTTGCCCAAACGCTCACAGTCCAACCTGGCAAAAGCTATCCACTTGGGAAGACCGGCTACACGTTGGCGATTGAGAACTTCAACCCGGCGTTTCCCGCGATGGATGGGCAAATGGTCGAGGTGCTGACGATGATGGTCACCACCCCCACGCAAACCTTCCGCCGCCAGTTGATTCCCGGCCGGGCCGTCACGGATTGGAAGCTGAACGTCGAGGGCGCCGGGCCGATGGGCAAGCGTCAGACCAAACCGCTGGATGATGACCTGCTGACCACCTACACGTTCGAGGATCCGTTTCATCTTCAGCCCAACCAGGAGGATGAGAAGCACACGCTGATCACCACCGCCGGGGGAGGAATCGTCGATATCCACACCGGATTGAAGCAGCCGCCGGAAATCAAGGATGCGCCGACGGGCAGCGGCAAGATCACGCTGGCGATTCAAGGCGAGCCTTGGACGATGCAGTTTGACCGTCGGGATCATGTGCAGCGCATTGATCGCGTCGTGCCGGTGCCGAAGGTGCAGCAGGAAGGTTCGATCAGCCAGGCCGGGGCGGCGCAGGTGCTCCAGGTGCGCGTCACGATGGGGGATTGGAGCAAACTGGCGTATGTCCCATTCGCAGATGAGCCGTACGAGACGATCTGGAATGGTCCATCCATCGCCCTGCCCGGGAGCAGCGCCCGACTCGAGTTGCAACTGGGCAACCGCCGACGGCAGTTGCCGGCGAAGATCACGCTGAAAAGCTTTGAGCTAGTCCATTATCCCGGCGGATCGGGCTTGAAAGGCCCCTTCCGCGATTTCAAGAGCACGATCGTCGTCACCGACCCAACGGGCAACATCGCGCCGTATACCGCGGTGGCGCACATGAACAACCCCGTCCATTTCGACAATGGACGATGGGCCTTCTTCCAGGCGGCGTGGGACCCTCAGGGGCAGCGATGGACGGTGCTCGGCGTCGGCTCGCGGCCGGGCGTCTGGATCATGGTCACCGGCTGCATCATGATGGGCGTGGGGCTGATTTACGCGTTTTATCTGAAACCGGTCATCATTCGAAACATGAAGCGAAAGGCGATCGCCCAGGCGAAGGCAAAGGCCTTTGCCAAGGCACAGGGGCTTGAACCCGCAGCGACGCCGGAGCTGGCGAATGCGAAGTGATTTTTATCTTTCCGGCGGCATCAAGCGGCGAGTAGCATGAATCCTGCAGGGTCGGCACTGCGGACCGAATTGTTCAGGCGAAACGCATGATGGTCCGCGAGGCGGACCCTACGCGAGTTAAGGATTTGAGAAATACCGCGATGATGAAGCGGTGTGTGTGAACGCAATCAAGCACGACCTGCTGGACAACAAAAAGCCCCATGACCATGAAAACTTCAACAACCTCTATCGTCTCCCTGATGCTGCTGGCCGTCGCGTGCATAACGGGAAGCGTTCGCGCGGATGACTTCGCGTCCAAGCTCAATCTTAAGACGCTGGAGACCGTCACGGTTCAGGATGAGATGAACCTCAAAACGATGGACAGCTTCGCGCGGCAGACGCTTTATGCGATCACCGGGCGCAGCTCCCTCAACGGCGATCCGGCCATCTACACGGTGCTCGACCTCGCGTTCCGCCCCGAGCGTTACGCCAATCACAACCTGATCAAAATCCGCAACGTCCCCATGCGCAAGGACCTTCAGCAACTCAGTTCGCTGAGCAGCGATGAAAAGCAGCGAATTCTGAAGGAGGGGACAATCTCACTGGAATTGTGGCACAGCGAAGAGATGCAACACCTGGCGATGGACCTGCAATCGTCGGCGGTCTTCAAGGCCAAGGCGGTCAACCAGGTGTACAGCGCCGCGACGACGCTGGAGCAGCTCTTCCTCCCCAACCTGGCATTCCTGCGGATCATTCCGCCGGGACCGAACGAAATGCTGCCCAATGGGGACAAAAACCTGACCCACTGGCATACGTTCGGCGATGTCATCGGCGCGGTGCCCGCGTGGGTGGAAGTGTTGAAGAAGGAAGGCGGCAAGGCGCCCCCACCGGTCGCGGGATACGCCGGGCATGAAGCACAATTGGAAACAGTCGGCAACACACTGCTCAAGATGCGCGACCATTGGCGCTCCGAGGATGCGGCGGCCGTCAACCAGGACATCGCCACCCTCGCTGCGGCGCTGCCGCAGATCAATCCGGCGCTCTATCCCTCGATGGCCAAGCGGCAGACGGAGGTCATCTACAATCGTCTGGCGAAAACGACGATTCCCGGTGCGGCGCTTTATTTCGCCGCGTTCGTGCTCTTTTTGATGGCTGCGCGATCGGAAACGCCCCGCTTGCGACTGTGGGCGCTTCGACTGTTCGTGCTCGGCTTCCTGATTCACACCGCCGGGATCGGCGTCCGCTGGTGGCTGGTTGGATCGATCCCGATCAAAAACCAGTTTGAGAGCGTCATGTTCAGCGCCTGGTTCGGTTGCGCCTTGGGGCTGATCTTTGAGTTGTACAAGCCCAAGAATATCTTCGGCGCCGGGGCGAGCTTCGTCGGCTGGCTGTCGCTGATCGCGCTGTTCACCGCGCCTTTCGTGGCCGGGCGCGACATCGGCGCGGAAATCAACCACGTCAACGGCGTGCTCATGAGCTACTGGCTTTATATTCACGTCACCCTCGTGACGGCCGCCTATGCGTTGATCACGATGGGCTTTTGCCTGAGTGTCTGGTGGCTGATCAAGTATTACAGCAACTACGGCACGCTGTCGCGCGTCCCCGGCCGACAGCTCTCGGCCGACATGGCGGCGCGGTACGAGGAGGCATCCTACGGCACTGATCCGACCATGATGACCGCCGAAGGAGCCGTCTCCGGCGGCGCAGTGTCGCTGAGCTGGCATCAAACGCTGGCGCGGCTGCTGTTCATCCCGGCCGGCTCGCTGGAGGCCTGTCCCGCCCCGGTCGTCGCGCAGGCGAATGACACCGCGACCTCACTGAAGGCGCGGGGATTCCTGGCGACGCTCGACCAGCAGAACCTCGTCGTCCTGCAACTGGCGTTCTGGGTGCTTGGCGTCGGCATCATCTGCGGCGCGGTCTGGGCGGATGAATCGTGGGGCCGGCCCTGGGGGTGGGATCCGAAGGAAACCTTCGCACTGGTGACATGGATCGTGTACTTGATCGTCGTCCACGTCCGCGTCGCCACCGATGACAAGGCGTGGTGGACCGCCGTCCTCAGCATCGTCGGCTTCGGCGTCATGCTGCTCAACTGGATCGGCGTGACCTACTTCCTGGTGGGCCTGCACAGCTATGCGTGAATTAGTTGAAAATTCTCGTAGGGTCCGTGGTACTCCGCGGACCATTATTCCCTTCGCGGCAATGGTCCGCGGAGTACCACGGACCCTACAACTGCTGCACAGCTACGCGTGAATAAGTGGGCAGTGGGCAGTCAAGACCGTCGAAGCTTGCAGTTCCTCTTCTTCACTGCCGACTGCCGCCTGCCCACTGGCGACTACTCCTCACCTGTCCATCAAATCATTTCCATGCCGGCACAGGCCGTAGCAGGCGGCCGACGCGATGGCGCTGGCGCCGAGCATGGCGACGGCCGGGGAAAAGCGGCCGCTGCATAGGGCGATCAATCCGCTGTAGAGCAGAAACAGCGCCGCGCCAGCCGCCACGGTGATCAGCAAAATAATCACGCCCCGCAACAACCGGCTCAGCAAACGATCTAAAAGAATGGTCATGCCGCGCGTCTCCTCATGTGGGCTTGTTGAGGAAGTATCGGCGCGCCAGCGGATGGCTCGTCAAAATTGCCGGAGGGGATGTGTTGTGGGCAGTGGGCAGTATTGTAGGGTCCGTGGTACTCCGCGGACCACTGTTCCAATCGCGGGATGGTCCGCAGGACAGGGGCTTTCAATCCTCGAATGGGCCTTCCGTAGGGGCGGCTTCAGCCGCCGTCTTCCTCTAA
>CAYTAP010000030.1:12115-33038 GCA_964435775.1 uncultured Tepidisphaeraceae bacterium | reverse complement strand
CTCGTTCGCCGCTTGGATTCATGCGGTGGCTGCTGCCCGTGGGACGCTCCACATGGGCGATTGCCGCAGGATACCTGGGATTGTTCAGCATTCTCCTCTTTCCAGCGCCCGCAGCGATTATTTGCGGCGTCACGGCGCTTGTCGATTTGCACCGCCATCGCCAGCGCCTCGGTCTGGGGCGCGCTATTTTTGGGATCGTCATGGGTGTGTTTGGAACGGTGGGATTGGTCCTCTGGCTATACGCCCATTGGCGCCGAGCGGGATAGGGCAATTATTGCGCCGGGGTGCCGTATTGTCGCAGGTGTTGTCGACAAACGCTGAAACCGACGTTTTGGAAGTGCGTGGGCTGTTATTATCGGCCATCATTTTCGGCGCAAAATCGGCGGATGGGGCGGTTCAAGTTTGCGCGGGCAGTCATCCGAACAATAGGACAGTTGACGCTCATCGCGCGCCCCCTGGCCGAATGAGCCGACGCAAAGGATCGAACGGATTCGATCCCCAGCCAAGCGCTTCGAACAAGGAGGTTCACACCCCGCCAATCAGATCTTCCATCGCCGGTGCGGAGCGCCGGCTCAGGTTCACCCTCAAAGTATATTCCGGCTTTCGACGCGGGATGCCCGGCACAGGATGCGCTGGGACCGTTTGATCGCAAGCCCACCCATAGTTCCGGCGCCGGAAAGGACACCCGCGCCATCAGCCCCAACGGATTGGGGTTGGTCGATCACGGAGGATTAACATGAGTCGGATCAATACCAATATCGGATCGCTTCAGGCATTGCACCGTTTGAACAAAAACCAGACGGACCTGGCGACGCATCTGCAGCGACTGTCGAGCGGGCTGAAAATCAACAGCGGCAAGGACGCCCCGGCCGGCCTGATCGCCAGCGAAAAGCTGCGAAGCGAAATCGCCGGCATCAACCAGGCGGTCGACAACTCCCAGCGCGCCGGCAACGTCATCAACACCGCCGAAGGGGCGCTGAACGAGGTCTCGGCGCTTCTGCTCGAAGTGCAGGGCCTGACCAACCAGGCGGCCAACAACGGCGCGCTCTCGCCCGAGGAAATCAAGGCCAACCAGTTGCAGGTCGATGCGATCCTCAACAGCATCAACCGCATCTCCAACACGACCCAGTTCAACGGCGTCAAGCTCCTCAACGGCGGGCTGGATTACGTCACGAGCGGCATCGACGACACGGCGATCAAGAGCGCCCAGATCAACGCCGCGAAGGTTCCCGACAACGGCAGCATCAACATCACCGTGAACGTGACCGCCAGCGCCCAGACCGGCGAGGTTGATTATTCAGGCACCACGGTGGGGACCAGCGCTGTGACCATCGAGGTCGGCGGCGCCGAGGGCAGCGAGCAGTTGTCCTTCGCGGCCAACACCGCCACCAGCGCCGTCGCCGTCGCGGTGAATCAACTCACCGGATCCACCGGCGTCAGCGCCGTGGTCTCCGGAGGAACGCTCCGCTTCAACAGCATCGGATTCGGAACCAGCCAGTTTGTCAGCCTCAAGACCCTCTCGGGCACCTTCGTCGACGGCAAGGACAGCGGCGTCAACGCCAAGGTCAACATCAACGGCAGCCAGGCCGATGTCGATGGCCTCCGTGCGTCGATGCGCACCGGCGATCTCGATGTCAGCCTCACCCTCGACAAGAGCTTCGCCCAGCAGACCGCGACGGGGCAATCCTTCTCGATCGTCGGCGGCGGCGCCAAGTTCCAACTCGGCTCCGAAGTCAACCGCCAGGGTCAGACGAACATCGGCATCAGCTCCGTCTCCACGGGCAAGCTGGGCAATGAGCTTGATGGCTTCATGTCCGCCGTCGGCAGCGGCGGCGCCAGCTCGCTCGTCTCCGGCAACACGATCCAGGCGCAGAAGATCATCACCGCCGCCATCGAACAGGTGGCGACCCTTCGCGGCCGGCTCGGCGCGTTCCAGAAGGACATCCTGGACACCAACGTCAGCAGCCTCAACGTGGCTCTGGAAAACGTGACGGCCAGCGAAAGCTCGATCCGCGACGCCGATTTCGCCGCCGAGACCTCCTCCATGACCCGGGCGCAGATTCTCGTGCAGGCGACCACCTCGGTCCTCGCCCAGGCCAACGCCAGCCCGCAAAACGTGCTGTCTTTGCTCCGTGGATAACCCCGCGATCGCGCGGAACTTTTCCCGGTGAAACGAAAGGGACGGAAGACCAAGGGCGACCCGGCAACGGGTCGCCCTTTGGCGTTGGAAAGGCTGACTCGCGGAAAATTGATCCACGAATGAGAAAAATCAGCGGGTGGCCGGAAGCAGGCAGTCGGCAGAGAGGAGTTTTTGCGAAGATCCAGATCTCGGCCTGTCGGCTGCCGCACTTTGCCAACCGCGCCTTTGAACGAATTTGTTTCAGTCCGGGCCGGACGGCGTTCATCCAATCTTAACAAACCATTGATGCTCCATTAGCAAGTCCTCCTTACATATACCGCCAACACGAACAAGGAGACTCTGATGAAGCGTATCGTTTGTCTGGCGGCTGGGGTGTTGGCGATCACCGGACTTGGGTTTGCTGGAGGACCTTCCTCCGTGGCGCGGGCGGAGGTCACACTGATCGGCGCCGGTGCCACCTTTCCCAAGCCGATTTATGACAAATGGTCGGCGGCTTATACCGCGGCGCATTCGGACGTGCGAATTAATTACCAGGGGATCGGCAGCGGCGGGGGGATCAAGCAAATCAGCGGCAGGACGGTCGATTTCGGCGCCACCGATGGCCCGATGACCGAGTCGCAGTTGCGCAAAGCGCCGGCGCAGCTTCTGCATATCCCCACAGTGATGGGCGCTGTGGTGCCGGTTTACAACCTGCCGGGAGTTGAAAAGCCGCTGGTCTTCAGCGGACAGGTCCTGGCCGATATTTACCTGGGCAGGATCACCCGATGGAACGATCCGAAGCTGGCGGCGCTCAACCCGGAGGTCAGTCTGCCCGGCGGGCCCATCGCAACGGTGCATCGCTCAGACGGCAGCGGAACCACCTACATCTTCACCGATTACCTCTCGAAGGTCAGCCAAGCGTGGAAATCCGGTCCCGGCCACGCCACCACGGTCAACTGGCCGGTCGGGCGGGGCGCCAAGGGCAACGATGGCGTGGCGGCGGACGTCAAGCAGAATCCCGGTTCGCTCGGATACGTCGAGTTGATTTATGCGGCCAACAACAAGATCGCCTACGGCAATGTGATCAACGCGTCGGGCAAAGCGGTCCACGCCTCGGTTGAGTCGGTCTCGGCCGCCGCGGCCACGCTGAAGGAAGTGCCCGATGATCTTCGTGTCTCCATCACCAACGCCCCCGGCGACGAGGCATATCCCATCAGCAGCTTCACCTGGATTCTGGTCTATCAGCGGCAATCCGATGCCGCCAAGGGGAAGGCGCTGCTCGAATTTCTCTGGTGGGCGACTCACGACGGGCAGTCGCTGGCCGGGCAGTTGTTCTACGCCCCGCTGCCCAGCGAGTTTATCCCCTTGGTGGAAAAGAAGCTGCGATCGGTGACAGCCGACGGCAAGCCCCTTCTGGAGCAACGCTAAAATCCCATGACCCTCGCAACGATACCATCCGAAACACAAAAGCCTCACGGCGCCGTCATTCCAACGCTTCGGCGAAGGCGTGGCGGTGACAGGCTTTTTTTCACCCTTCTCACCGCGGCGGCGCTGGTTGCCCCCGCACTCCTGCTGCTGTTTGTCGCGGTGCTGGCGTATGGCGCCTGGCCATCGATCAGCGCTTTTGGCCTTTCGTTTTTAACCTCCAGCGTCTGGGAACCGAATCCGGAGCGGGAGCAATACGGCGCGCTGGCGTTTCTTGTGGGCACGGTGGTCAGTTCGCTGTTGGCCTTGACGCTGGCGGCGCCCATCGGCATCGGCATTGCCACGTTCGTCAATGAAGTGCTGGCCCCCCGGCTGCGCGGCGTCTGCCGGTTCGCCATCGAAATCCTGGCGACCATTCCCAGCGTGGTCTACGGGCTGTGGGGTATTTTCATCCTGGCGCCGTGGGTGATGCGCACACTCGAACCGGCATTATCCATGGCGCTGGGATTTCTCCCTTTCTTCGGGCCGCCGAAAGATCCACGCAACCTGCTTTGCGCGGTGTTGATCCTGGCGATCATGATCCTGCCGATGATTGTTTCCGTGGCGGTGGATGCCATGAGGATGGTCCCCGCCTCCCACCGCGAAGCGGCGCTGGGACTGGGAGCGACGCGTTGGGAGATGATCCGCATCGCGGTCTGGCCGCCGGCGCGGTCGGGATTCGCCGGCGGATGTATTTTGGCGCTCGGGCGGGCGCTGGGGGAGACGATGGCGGTGACAATGGTGATCGGCAACGGACATCGGATCAACGCCTCACTGTTTGCCGCATCCGACACAATCGCCAGCACCATCGCCAACCAGTTCGCCGAGGCGCCGAGCGACCTGTTCACCGCCGCGTTGATCGAACTGGCGTTGCTGTTGTTCGTGGTGACGATGGGCGTGAACATTCTCGCCCGACTGATCATTCGTCCGGGGACAACTCAACCGGGAGGCCGATGACCCACTCCACCTATCGCCGCTGGAAAAACCGGACGATGATGATGCTGATGGGCGCGGCATTTCTCCTCTGCCTGGTCCCCTTGGGGAGCCTACTCTGGACGCTGGGCGCGCGCGGCGGCCCGGCGATCAGTTTTCGATTTCTGACCGGCGCGTGGGCACCGGTGGGCCAGCCGGGCGGCATCGCGCATGCCATTGCCGGATCGATCTGTCTGCTGCTGATCGCCTCTCTGCTGGCCGTGCCGCTGGGGTTGGCAAAGGGGCTGTTCCTGGCGCGGCATGGCGACACGAAGCTGGCCGCGTTCGTCCGGTTGCTGTTGGATGCCATGACCGGCATTCCCGCGATCGTGGTCGGCGTCTTCATTTATGGAATAGCGGTGCAGCGGGATGGGTTTTCGCTGAACATCGGCTTTTCCATGCTGGCCGGCGGGATGGCGCTGGCGATGATTATGCTGCCGATCTTCGCACGCACAACCGAAGAGGCGGTTCGGGCAATTCCCCTCAGTGTCGATGAGGCGGGGTTGGCGCTGGGATTGTCGCGTCGGCGGGTGATTCTGCGCCTCGTGCTGCGGGCGGCCGTGCCGGCGGTGCTGAGCGGCTTGTTTCTGGCAGTGGCCCGCGTGGCGGGAGAGGCGGCGCCGCTGTTGTTCACCGCTTTTGGGAGCAACCATTGGCCGGAGTCGCCGATGCAGCCGGTGGCCTCGCTGCCGCAATTGCTGTTTGACTACGCCCGCCAGCCATTTGAGCAACTGGTTCAACAGGCATGGGGGGCGGCGCTGGTGCTGGTGGTGATGATTCTCACGATCCGCCTGGCGACACACGGGTATGTCCGATGGCGGTATGGAACAGGAGGATATTCATGAGCATCTTGAGCCTGAGCGTCTCATCGCAGTCCAGCAAGGCGACGTTGAAGCCGTCTTGCGGCATACCCGCCGCGACGAAGCACCGCATCGACATCGACAATCTCGAAGCCGGTTTTGGACGCCAGCGGGTTCTCAAAGGAATTACCCTTGCGCTTCCCGGACAGGCGGTCACCGCCATCATGGGCCCCTCCGGGTGTGGCAAGTCCACGTTCATTCGATGCATCAATCGTCTGCACGAAGAAAATCCCGGCGCCTGGGTGCGCGGCTGCGTGCGGCTGGATGGGCGGGATGTGTACGACACTTCGATTGATCCCACTGTGCTGCGACGCCGCGTCGGGATGGTCTTTCAGCGCCCCAATCCATTTCCCACCTTCAGTATTTTCGCCAACGTGGCGGCGGGCCTGAAACTCAACGGTCTGCATAAACGCAGCGCGCTGGAAGAGCGCGTGGAAAAGAGTCTGCGCCGTGCCGCGTTGTGGGAGGAAGTCAAAGACCGTCTCAACAAGCCCGGAACGAGCCTGTTGGGCGGCCAGCAGCAGCGGCTGTGCATCGCGCGGGCCCTGGCGGTCGATCCGGAAATCCTGCTGCTGGACGAGCCATGTTCCGCGCTCGATCCGGTCGCCACCGATCGAATCGAGGAACTGCTCGGCAATCTCAAACGCGACTACACGCTCGTCATGGTCACGCATAACATTCAGCAGGCCGCACGGGTGGCCGATCGCACCATGTTTCTTCTGATGGGTGAACTCGTTGAGTACGGACCGACCTCCGACCTTTTCACGAACCCAAAGGACCCCCGAACTGAATCGTTCATCAGCGGCCGCTTTGGCTGACTCACACATCGGAGCATTTCCCATGCGCCACTTCCACGATCAACTTCAGAATCTTCTACAAAAGATTGTTGCGATGGGTTCCCTGGCCGAATTCATGATCCAGAAGGCCATTGAACAACTGCCCGGCGGCAGCGCGTCGGCGTCGGCGCAGGTGTTTGACTGCGAACGGCAGGTCAATGTCCTGCAGGTGGAGGTGGACGAGGCGGCCGTAAAGCTCACCATATTGCAGCAACCCGTTGCCGGAGACGCCCGCTTTCTGTTCATGGCGTCGCGCATTGGCGGGGAATTGGAACGGATCGCCGATCATGCGGTCAATATCGTCCAGAACGCCGAACATGTGCGCGGCCAGCCGTCCGCCGGACCTCTGGTTGAATTGCCTCTCATGGCGCAAGTGGTGCGAAAGATGGTGCGTGACAGCCTCTCGGCCATGATTGACCGGGATGTGGCGCTGGCCAACCAGGTGCTGACGGACGAAATGCAGGTGGATGCCTTCCGCGATCGGATTTTCGGTTCACTCCTGGCGAGCATGACCGCCGATCCGCGCCTCATCCAGCAGGCATTGTCGCTGATCCTGATCGCGCGCAACCTGGAGCGCATCGGCGATCATGCCACCAACATCGCCGAGGAAGTGATCTACTGGGTTCATGGCCGTGATGTGCGCCACGGGCTGGAGGGCAGGGCGGTTGTTGAAGGACATGAGAACGAGAGGCGGGCATGAGCAAAAGCACCGTTTTGGTGATCGACGATGAGGCGGATTTGATTGAACTGGTGCGATACAACCTCGAGAAGGAAGGTTTCGAGGTGATCGCCGCCGCCGACGGCGAATCCGGCCTGGAGAAGGCTCGTCGCCACAAGCCGGATCTGATCGTGCTCGATTTGATGATGCCGGGCTTGGACGGGCTGGCGGTGTGCCGCGCGCTTCGCGGCGATGAGCGAACACGCGCCATTCCCCTCATCATGCTGACCGCCAAGGCCGCCGAGACCGATCGGATCGTGGGACTGGAAATGGGGGCTGATGATTACATCGTCAAGCCGTTCAGTCCGCGAGAGCTGGTGGCGCGGGTCAGGGCGATCCTGCGCCGCGCCGCCCAGTCGCGGGAAGCCGACCGGGCGATTCGCCACGGAGACCTCGTGATCGACCAGGCGCGGCACGAGGTTCTATACCGCAATGCGCCCGTGGCGCTGACGGCGACGGAGTTTCGCATCCTCCATTTTCTGGTCGCCCGCCCCGGCCGGGTTGTTTCCCGCAATGAGATCATGGATGCGGCGATGGGCGCGGATTCATTGGTCTTCGACCGGACCATCGACGTGCATATCACCGCGATCCGCCGCAAACTGGGCAAAGGAGGCGAGCGCATCGAAACCGTTCGGGGATTTGGATATAAACTGCGCGACCGGGATGACGAGTGATCGAGCGATCCTTTTGCAAAGGCGATACCGTTGTTCAAGAGTTTGTTTTTCCGCCGCCTGTTCATCCCTTACCTGCTGCTCATCTGCGCGGCTGTCGGCATTGTCGGGGTGCTGGCGGCCGAGCGATTACGCGACAGCTATCTCGAACGCACCCGCCGGACGATCAGCGACAACAGTTGGCTGATCGTCCGGCTGATCGAAGACAATCTGCGCCAGGGGCGCACGCCCGAACTGGGCGCGCAGATTCAGCGCCTCGGCCAGGCTCTGGATTGTCGCATCACCGTCATCAACACGGACGGAACGGTTGTCGCCGACAACGAGGCCGATCCGGCCGATATGGAAAATCATCGCCTGCGCCCGGAGATCATCGCCGCCGCCGCCAATGGACAGGGGATGATCCAGCGCGAAAGCGACACACTCCAGCAGGGGATGTTGTATTTCGCTCGGCGAATCGAACTGCCCGCCCATCCGCCCCGATTCCTGCGCCTGGCCGTGTCCCTGAACGCATTGGATCGGCATCTGCGCTCGCTCTATGCCGGATTGGCCGCCATCGCGCTCCTGGCGATGGCCGGAGCGGGAACGATCTGCTATTTCTTCGCCCGCCGCCACGCCGCTCCGTTGGTTCGCCTGACGCGCTTTGCCGGTGAACTGGCTCGCGGCGATCTGGATCAGCGCATCCTGAAAACCGAAGCGGGGGAAATCGGAACGCTGACGGACGCCTTGAACTCGATGGCTGATTCCCTCGGTCGTCTGCTGGCGCAAACCACGCATAACCACGCTGAACTGCTGGCGATCCTGTCGAGCATGAGCGAAGGCGTCATCGCCACCGACATGCAGCAGCGCATTGTGCTGGTCAATGCAGCGGCGGCCGACCTGCTTGACTTTGCCGCGCCCGAATCCCAGGGGCGGCGGCTGTGGGAAGTTGTGCGCGACCCGGCCGTGATGCATGCCGCCGCGGCCGCCGTGGCTCCCGTTGCTGCGACCGCCGTGCGCCAGGGCAAGCCATTTCAGATCGGCCCCATCGCCGGTCGGCATGTGGAAGTCACCGTCTGCACATTTCCGCAGGACCAGCCGCCCCAGGGCCTGATCCTTATCGTTCATGACGCCACGCAGTCGGTGCGCTACCAGGAACTGCGCAAGGAATTCGTGGCCAACGTCTCCCATGAGTTGCGTACGCCGCTGACAGCGATCAAAGGCTTCGCCCAGACCCTCCGCGACGGCGCGATGGAAGATCCCGTCAAAGGACCGCGATTTCTCGCGACCATCGAACGACACGCCGATCAGTTGACCAGCCTGGTCAGCGACCTGCTGGAGTTGTCGCGCCTGGAAAGCCATCCCGACGTGCCCCGACTGGCTCGCGTTGATCTGGACGCCACGGCGCGTCACGCCATCCATCTGCTCATGCCGGCGGCGCAAAAGAAGAGGCAGAACGTGAGCATCGACGCAGCGCCCGGTCTTCCATCGGTCGCCGGCAACCCGGATTATCTGGAACGCGCCATCGCCAACCTCGTTGAAAACGCCATCAAGTACACGCCGCCGGGAGGCGCGATCACCGTTTCACTTCGCGCACTGGGCGATCGGGTCGCGGTGGAAGTTGATGACAACGGCATCGGCATTCCACCAGAAGACCTGCCGCGCATTTTTGAGCGCTTTTACCGTGTGGACCGCTCGCGCTCCCGCGAAATGGGAGGCACGGGGCTGGGGCTGTCCATCGTCAAGCACATCGCCCAGGCGCATCGCGGCGGCGTAACTGTCATCAGCACGCCGGGGCGGGGCTCGCGATTTACCTTGACGCTCCCCATCACCGATGCGCACGAGTCCGGTGTCTGAACCGAATCTTCATCACCCGCTCATTTCGTCTTCTTCATCAAACCCACAATGCGGCCATGGCCTGATGGGCCATCCGAAGCCGGTCCGGATTGGCCGGAGATGGGTTTGTTGAAAGAGGAATCACACATGACTGATCGTCACCATGCCTTGGGCGTTTTGGCGCTGGCTGTATTGGGCATCACCCCGACCACGCGAGCGGCCGAACCGCCTCCCGGCGCCATTCAGGCACGCATCGAATCGCTGGAAGCGCAGGTTCAATCCCTCAAGGCCGAGCAACAGGCGAACGACGCCGCGCAGGCTGCCACGCGGGCCGTGATGACCGACGCCGCACAACGCAGCGCCCTGACCCCATCGGCTTTCACCGGAGGATGGAAGGATGGCAAGTTCATTCTGCAAAGCGAGGATGGCCGCTTCTCCCTTAATCCCAACATTCAATTCCAACTTCGCTACGTCGCCAACAACCGCGACAACGGCGATGGTGGCGATACGCAGGAGGGTTTTGAGGTGCGCCGGGCCAAGTTCGGCTTTGCCGGCCATGTGTTCTCCAAGGATTTGACCTATAACTTTGTATGGCAGGCCGGTCGGAGCGGCGGCGCGGTGAGCCTTGAAGAAGCATGGACGAAATATAAATTTGCCGATCAATGGTCCGTCCGCGGCGGCATGTTCAAGGATCCGCTTTCCCATGAGCAGCAGGTGAGTTCCAAGAAGCAACTGGCCGCCGACCGTTCGCTGCTCAACGAGACGTTGATCGGCGGCGATGATTTCGTCGAGGGCATCGGCCTGCTGTATGGCGACAGCAAAAATAACCTGCACGCCGAAGTCGCTTTCACGGATGGTTCGCAAAGCCACAACACCGATTTCCGCAACACCGGCGCCAACTTCGGCATCGCCGGCCGCGCCGAATACAAACTGGCCGGCGACTGGAAGAACTATGAGGATTTCAGCGCCCTGGCCAACAAGAACAACCTGCTGGTGCTGGGCGCGGGCGCCGATCTGACGCAGGATGGCTCAAGCAACGTCGTGTTGCACACGGTCGATGCCCAATATGAGTTGACCAACGGCGTGGCGTTGTATGCCGCCTATGTCGGCCGATATACCGATGGCGGAAGTGATGGCAATCTCTATGACTGGGGTTTTCTTGGTCAGGCAAGCTACCTGATCGACGGAAGGAACTGGGAGATCTTCGGCCGATACGATTTCGTTCATCTGGATGACCATCGCACCGGGGCGACGGGAGGATTCTCGGAAATAACCGCCGGCGTGAACTATTACTTCGAGGGCCACAATGCCAAGTTCACCCTGGACGCCGTCTATCTTCCCGATGGCGCGCCATCCAACCAGACGGGCATCGGCGTTCTCGCCAGTGACGGCGCGGAGATCCTTTTGCGGGCGCAATTTCAGTTGCTCCTGTAAATTGAATCCGGCATGACATCAACAGATAAGCGGTAGCCACCGACCCCGATTCATCGTCCCACTTTTTTGAGGAACTCTTGTTCGCTCAGGATGGGGACATCGAGTTTTTTGGCTTTATCGACCTTGCTCCCCGGCGATTCGCCGGCGACGACGAAGGCGGTTTTTTTGCTGACGCTGCCGGAGGCTTTGCCGCCGAGCTCCGTGATGAGGCGCTCGATGCCTTGTCGGTCGAAATGCTCGAGCGTGCCGGTGACGACGATGCTTTGGCCATTGAGCGGAAGCGCGGCGGCGTCCCCGGCCGGCTTGACGGCCATGTGGGGATCGATGCCCAGCGCCTGGAGCTGGCGCACGGCGTCGAGGCTCGCGGCGTTGTGAAAGAAAGTATGCACGGATTCGGCGATGACCGGCCCGATTTCGGGGACGGTGGACAATTCTTCCGTGTTCGCTATTTCAATGGCGTTGATCGACCCGAAATGAGATGCGAGCACAAACGCGACGCGCGTTCCGACATGCCGGATGCCCAAGCCGGCCAGCAGACGATCCAATCCCTGTTTGCGACTGGCTGAAATCATTGAGAGGATGTTGCCGGCGGATTTCTCCCCCATGCGATCAAGCTTCAGCAGCTCGTCCTTGGTCAACCGATAAAGGTCGGCGAACGTTTTGACCAGCCCGCGATCGACGAGTTGATCGACGAGCTTTTCGCCGATTTCATCGATGTCCATCTGCCCACGGCCGCAATACCAGAGCAGCCGCTCCTTGAGCTGCGCCGGGCAGGCGGGGTTGACGCAGCGGATGTATGGCGTGTCGGGCTCCTTTTCGACCGGCGCATCGCAACTGGGGCAGCGGGTGGGGAGGGCGATCGGCTTGGCATGGCGCGGCCGCTTGTCGGGGAGAACCTGCACGACATACGGAATGACTTCCCCGGCCCGTTCGACGACCAGCGTGTCCCCTTCATGCACATCGAGTCGGCGGATCTGGTCGATGTTGTGAAGCGAAACATGCGAGACCGTGACGCCGCCGATGAAGACGGGTTCGAGGTCGGCCACCGGCGTGAGGTTTCCTCCCTTGCCCACCTGCCAGCGCACGGCTTTGAGAAGCGTCGGCTGCTGTTCGGTTTCATATTTGAAGGCGATCAGCCATCGCGGCGCTTTGCTCGTCGCGCCGAGGCGATCCCGCTGGTCGAACGAATCGACCTTCATCACCATCCCGTCGGTCATGTATGAAAGGGATGGCCGCACCTTGGCGAACTCGTGGATGATGTCGATCGCGTGATCGATATCCCTGGCGTGATAAATCTCCCGCGCGACGGGGAAGCCCCATTCCGCGATGAGCTTGAGCCACTGGCTGTAGCTCGTCGCCGGCATCGGCTCGACCTGTCCCAGGCCGTGCGCCAGAAAGCGCAGGCGGCGCTTGGCGACGATTTTGGGGTCCAGCCGCCGCAGCGTCCCGGCCGTCAGGTTGCGGGCGTTGGCGTATGGCTCGGCGCCCTCGGCCTCGATCTCCTTGTTGACCCGCTGAAAATCCTCGTTGTCCATGTAAACTTCGCCGCGCAATTCGAGGATCGGCGGCGGCGAGCCTTTGAGCTTGAGCGGGATCGAATAAATCGTTCGGGCGTTGACGGTGATGTCATCCCCCACGTTGCCCCGCCCGCGCGTGGAGGCGAGAACGAGGACGCCTTTTTCATAGCGCAGGCTGATGGCCGTGCCGTCGATCTTGGGGTCGAGCACATAGGCGACCGCCTCGCCTTCCAGCGCCTTGCGCACCCGCTGATCGAACGCGCGGACCTCATCTTCGCTGTAGGTGTTGTCGATGCTCATCATCGGGATGGCGTGACGAACGGGCTTGAGGGAATCGAGCGGTTCGCCGCCGACGCGCTGGGTGGGGGAGTCGGGGGTGAGCAGTTCCGGATGCGCTTTTTCCAGGTCGATCAGCTCGCGCATGAGCCGGTCATAGGCGTGATCGGAAATGGCCGGGCGGGCGTCGATGTAATAAAGCTCGTTGTGGTGGTTCAACTGCTCGCGAAGCTGTCGGGCGCGATCTGCAAGAGTGCTGGCCATGAGCGCATAATAACGCGGCGGGGGCGGGGAATGAAGAACGACTCCCGCGGCCCGCGGGTGGCGCGCCGGGGGCGGGCAGGCGAACAAACGCGAATGGTTGGTTCTGGCGGGTTTCATTTGTGGGCTGCTTGATTGATCCGGCGCGCGGCGCGTTGGAACGGAGGCGGCGCTGAGCTTGCTCCGGCGAATTGGATTCGTTGGGAAATGATCGCGGCGGGATTTTTGGTGCGGGCGATGGTGGTGAGGCGCGCAGCACATGAGTTATGGCGATATTCCATGAAGGTGTGGCCTAGGCAGTGGACGTGGAGGTTGGGTTGGAGCGGTATAGGTATGTGCTGACAAGCTCGGTGCGGGAGTGGACGTGGAAATGGGCATAGAGCCGGGCGATATGGTCGTGGAGGGTGGTGGGGGAGATGTCGAGGGATTCGGCGATTTGCTTTTCGCAGTGGCCATGGAGAACGCCTTCGAGGACGTTGCGCAGGCGAGGGGGCAGGCCGCGAATGCCGGGTTTGCCGAGGGGGGATAGAGCGGTGCCGATGAGGCGGGAGACTTCGTGGTGCAAGAGCATGGCGAGCCTCTTGTCATGCAGGGAAAAGGGAGGCTGGCGAGAAGCGCGGCGGATGGTGAATATATCGACGCGTTCGACATTGGCTATGGCGCGATTGGAATGGAGGGCGCAATCCAGGCCGGAGGGATAAAAGAATTCGGTGTATTCGGGGCACTGGTACCAAACGTGATCGGGGACGAGTTCGCGTCGAACGACGACGCCGGCGGGGCGCGGGCGTCGGCTGATAGCGACGTAAAACGGATCGGTTGAGAAACGATTTTCGCGCACATAGCGACGAAACAGAGGTGCGGAGGCGTCGGACAGGCCGGCGGTGACGATCTGCACCGGCTGAAGGGGACAGCCCGGACGAACCCATTTCCACTCGCCGGCGATGGCGGTATGGGCATTAAGTAAATCAATCATCCCGTCGGCCAGGCGCTGGTGCCACAACTGGGAATCATGGCCGAGGTCTCGGATGTCACCGACGAGGCGCAGGGCGCGGCGGCATTCGCTCAAGCTGGGGCGCTGTGATTTGGTCATGTTGCGCTTGCTTATCTTTGCGTTTGCATAGTTCGACATGCCATCCCTCTGTTTAGAGGGATGGATAATTTACGAGCGACTAACGATTATGCGCGAACGATGTCATTTCTACGACTTGGCTGAACTACTTTAGCAAAAGTCGTGGACGGAGCAACATTTCTTTTGGAAGGAGTTTGCAGATGCGGAATCGAGTTTTTGGGAAGAAGCTGCGTATGTGTGTCGTGGCGTTGGCGATGGGATCCCTGCTGGGGATCAGTGGGTGCGCGATGTTTCAGCAGGGGCAAAGCGGGCCGCCGCAGATTCAGGAGCCCGATGAGGCATCCATGGCTCCCGACTGGGAGTTCAGCAAGATCCACACGCTGGCGGTGCTTCCGTTGTCTCCGGTTGGACAAACGGATGAACAATTCGCGGATAACTTGAGCGCCTCATTGACTTCAGAGCTTCAGCAAAGGCAATCGCAGTGGAAGATCATTGGAGAGCATGAGGTGATCACCGCCATCAACGCCAACAGCCTGACAAGTGGCTTTAAGAATCTTCAGGCCGACTTCAATACGTTCGGCGGCAACGGGGGACAAATGGTCACGTCGGCGGCCACCAAGGAATTCCTGCAACAATTGGGCAAGGCGACCGGCGCCGATGGATTTTTAATCGGTACCTATAAATTGACCACGGTTCAGATCCAGACGGGCGTGAATTACTACAACAATCAGCCCACTTATGCGTCAGAGCCGCAGTGCAAGCTCGAATTGACGCTGTTCGACGCCTCGACGAGTCACCGCTGGTGGACGGCCGTCAAAACCTACCGCGGCGAACGACAGAGCATCATCAACGCGCTGGTGCAGACGATGGCGACGTATCTGGGGAAGGGGACGTTGCGGCAGCTGTGAGTTCGTTTGAGGGATGACACGGCGTGCGCCGAGGCATCGGCGGATCATTGAGATTTCACCCACGGGAGAACCCATGAATAAGAGATTTCTCGTTCTTTCCTTCATCGCCAAGCTCCTATGGGGCTTGGGATGGATCATCGCAGTCGGTGGTATTGTTTATGGCCTTGAGGAACGGCGAATTGGCCTGTTGATTGGCATTGTAGTGCTGGCATTGGGACTGTTCATTGTGGCAGTCAGTGAAATCATCGGTGTGCTGTTCGCAATTGAGGAAAATACTCGGACAAAGGCGGGCGGCGATTTGCCGCTGGCGAAAGTAGCGGCAGATGTGGTCTGACGATATGCGGAGTAAATGAATTGTTCCGAGCCATTGGACAAGGATGCCTGATGCGCGGATGGATCGCATACCGCGTATGCCGGAGTGACGGTCAGAACGCTTGAGCATCTTCTATGGGGTTGCCCAGGCCGTTGGGACGCGGTTCTATGCCACTTGTCGTAACGAGGCGGCAATCGTCGGGAGTTTGGATGCGTTGGTACAGATCATTTTCACCGGGCCTCGGCGGCGCGAGGTGTAAGAACACAAATCGGTATAACATGGCGGTGCGACCGAAGACGTTTTGTTTGGAATTACTGGAAGAGCGAGTGCTGCTTTCCGCATCCGCGATTACGTCAGGCCAGACAGTCATTGGTAGCTTAACCCCGGGGCAAACCAACTCCTACGTCTTCGAGGCTCACGCCGGCGATAGCGTGGAGATTACGATGGGGTTGGCGGATGGATCTACTTCTAATGCCAAATCGCAGATTGATCTGATCGCGCCTGATGGTACGCAAGCCTTCAGTCAGTACGCAGGTGTTGGAGGGGGCCTCAATGTCAGCCTCGATCCCTTGGCGCACGACGGAACATATACGATCGTCGCAAGCGCGGCAGGCAATAATGATTTCCTCAACTACCACCTAACCATGGCCAAAGGGCCGGGCATACAGATGGATCCCGACGGCGGAATCATTTCCAGCGGCCAGACCGTGACGGGCATCTTGAACCCAGGCGATGCGGACGTCTACACCTTCGATGCTCGCGCCGGCGACAGCGTGGAGATTGTGATGGGGTTGGCGGACGGATCGTATTATGACGCCAAATCGCAAATTGTGCTCCTCGCGCCTGATGGTACCCCGTTGGTGCATCAAGCGGCCGGCATTGGAGGAGGCCTTGGCGTTGCGCCTGATGCCCTTCCACAGGATGGAACATACGTTATTGTCGCCAGCGCGGCAGGCAGCAGTGATTTGCTCAACTACCATCTGACCATGGCCAAGGCGCCGGCGACGCAGACCGATCCCAACGGCGGAGTCATTTCCAGCGGCCAGACTGTCACGGGGAGTTTGAACCCAGGGGATGCTGACGTCTATACCTTCGAGGCCCGCGCCGGCGACAGTGTGGATATTGCAATGGAATTGGCGGATGGTTCATATTACAACGCCAAATCGCAGATTGTGTTCATCGCACCGGACGGCACTCAATTAATTAAGCGATATGCGGGCGTTGGTGGTTATCTCGACGCTACACTCGATGCGTTGCCGCAGGATGGATCGTACACGATCATCGCCAGCGAAGCAGGAAGTGATGATTTCCTCCACTATAGTCTCTCGCTTGGCGGTTCAATTCATGCTGTGGACAATATTACGCCTCATGTCCTCGGCGTGAAATTTTCGGGAGCAGGTCAAGATACCACAATTACCATACGAGGCTTTGGGTTTGGCGCCACGCCGTCTGATGTGCCATTCACGGGGGACTCCAATTTTCTTTATTTGTACGACAATGGTGGCGGGGGCAGCGCAAAGTATTTTTTTGCGGGAGGGTCTTACTTTGGAGAGTACGCGGCTGCTTCTGTCACGCTCAAGTATGAATCGTGGACCAATAATGAAATTGTGATCGGTGGCTTTGCGGGACCCTATGGGGCAAATGGAGAAGCAGTATTGCCAGGTGATTCGATAACGATCCACGTCTGGAATTCGATTGCATCAAGATGGAGCGATCCAAGTGCAACATGGAATGGCGTTATTCCCACACCGGTTTCAGTTCCCCCACAGCCACAAATGTCATTTGATTTGAGCATTTATCCTGCGCAAGCACAAATCTGGAATCGGCAGCAGGATTTCCAGGATAAGCTCATGCACGATCCCGGACTTGCTCAATCCATGACTTCGGCTGATTCCACCATCGGGCAAGTTGCTCTTGCCAATGCGCCTGTGGGGGGGTGGAAAGATACATTCGAGCGCACATCAAATAATATAAAAGCGATTGGAAGCTACCTCAGCCTTGGTGGCTCGCTGATGACACCCAATGCATATGCAACTCTCCCGCTCGAAGCAAGTATTTTTGCCATGGAACAAACCCATGAGTTTGAAGACAATATCGGCGCCAACTTTGTTGTTGGTGCTGGCGGTTTGGTGACAAATGTGGCCTCCCTGGCCGAAAACTGTGGCCTTGCCACTCTTTCCGGCGGCTGGGACATCCCGAACGATGGGGGATGCGTTTTTTCGGCGAGCGGCCTGGTTTCAACGTATATTCTCTCTCCTGCGTTCCACTACTTGGCGAATGATCCACCGGATGTAAACTATAACCAAGTGTTCGTTTCATCTCCGGTGGTCTCCCAACCGCTTAAATTGCCACCCACTTATTCGCCTAACCTCGCTTCGGCCCTATCGAAGATGGTTTCTTCGCTTGACCAGACCATCGTGGATGTCAACGCGCTCGAAATAACGGCCAATCGGTATGGCTCGGCACTGGAAGCAGGCGATTCGTCCAGCGCCGCCATGCAGTATGCGGCATTTTTGCAATACATGGGAGCATACAATACCCATGCGGAATCGGCTGCTCGCGCTATGAATGAATGTGCGACATTGCTTCGGGCTAATGGCCTTGGCACGCAATTGCCAACGGCAGATGTTTGGAATCAGTCGGTCGCTGCACTACAAACTCAAGGCGCAACGATGCCAGGGCTGCTTCAGTACTTTGAGACGTTGGGCTTTAGCGATGATGAAATAGGAACGATGATTCAGCAAGCGGTGGCTAATCTGCCACCACGGCCAACAATTGCCATTTGCGATGCGCTAGGGCAACTTTCTGTGCAACTTAAGAGTGTATCTGTTTCCGATGCTTCGATTGTCGTTGCGACTGGGCCAGGGGTTTCACCTATGGTCCGCATTCTCGAGTCGAGAAGCCAACAAACAGTCGGAACAATTACTCCATTCGATTCATCCTTTCGCGGTGGCACCACGGTCGCCTCCGGCGACGTCAACGCCGACGGCACTCCTGATATCATTGTCGCCGCAGGAGTTGGTGGGTCGACTAACATTCGCGTCTTTGACGGTAACACCGACGAGCCTTTGAGTGGGCCTTTGGGAAGTTTTCTCGCCTATCCCGGCGTTGGAGGTGATCCGGCGGTGGCGACTTCGGCATTTTATAAGCTGGCGTTCCAGGGGCAGATCAACGTGGCGGCCGGGGATATCAACGGTGATGGGCACGATGATATTATTGTGTCGATCGCGGCGGATGGGCCGCCGCATTTGAAGGTGTTTAGTGGGGCGGATGGGTCGGAGTTGATGAGCATGTTGGTGTATCCGGGAGCCAGTGATCCGGCCGATCCGGCTTATTTTGGGAATGCGTTTCAGGGGGGCGTGCGGGTGGCGTCGGGGGATGTCACCGGCGACGGGCGGGATGACATCATCACGGGCGCCGGGCCGGGGGCCGGGCCGCATGTGAAGGTGTTTGATGGGGCGACGCAGCAGGCGGTGGAGAGCTATTTCGCGTACGACCCGGCGTACAGCGGCGGCGTGCGGGTGGCGGCGGGGGATTACAATGGCGACGGGCGGGCGGAGATCATCACGTCGGCGGGGGTCGGGGCCGGCCCGCACGTCAAGGCGATTGACGCCGCCAGCGGCAACGAGCTGGCAAGCTTTTATGCGTACGATCCGGGATTCCTGAGCGGCATCTGGATCGCGTCGGCGGATTTGGATGGGGATGGGAAGGCGGAGATTCTTGCGATCCCCGGCGCGGGGGGCGGGCCTAATGTGAAGGTGTTTCAGGGCGGCGGCGGGTATTCGCCGAATGCGATTTCGAGTTTCTTCGCCTTTGATCAGGATTATGTTGGCGGGTCGCGGATCGCGGCGCCGGTGGGGTGAGGCGTTGCGCGGGAGGAGGAGGGGCTGCATATACCGCTTGCTGCGTGTTACGTCGTGTTACTGCGTGCGCGGCTCGTTTAATCTGATACGCCCAAGTGGGGTACACTCCAAGGCATAGCCAAGGGGGTGGGAATCGGCTTTCAATTGCGGGGTCGCGGGAGGGGGTGGTACATGGAGTCAGGATGACATAACCACGCTCGATTCGTGCGTGGCGGAGGGCGCGGATTGGTTCATCCTTCATCCTTCCGCCTTCATCCTTAATTCCGCATTCCACCTCACTCTCCCTTGTCATACACCCACGCCTGCACGGCGGGGGACCAGTCGAGGAGTTCTTCGGGTTTGAAGAAGAGGCTTAGTTCGCGCTGGGCGGATTCGGGGGCGTCGGAGCCGTGGATGAGGTTGAAGGAGTTGGAGACGCCGTAGTCGCCGCGGATCGTGCCGGGTTCGGCCTTGGAACCGAAGGTGGCACCCATCATTTTGCGGGCGATGACGATGGCATCCTTCCCGGCCAATGCCAGGACGAGCACGGGGGAGGAGGTCATGAACTTGACCAGGCCGGGGTAGAAGGGCTTGCCCTTGTGAGGCTCGTAGTGCGTTTCGGCGAGCTGGGTGGGGATCTTCATGAGCTTGGCACCGATGATTTGCAGGCCTTTGCGTTCGAAACGGGCGAGGATGTCGCCACACAGGCCGCGTTGAACGGCGTCGGGCTTGAGGATGATGAGGGTGCGTTCCATGGAATCTCCTTTTGGGTGTTGATTGGGCGTTTATTGAAGGGGGGTTATAAGGCAAAGTGGGGCGGAGGAAAAGTGGATTGGATTTTTGATTTATGATTTTTGATTTGTGATTGGAAGCGTGGCGCTTGTGCGCGCTTGATCTTTGCGGGGGTGGGCTTATTGTTCACTTGTGGCCGGTTTGCAGCCGGTGGGTTTCATTTGATGATTCGAGCTTCAGGAGCAGTTTGTGGCGCAGATTCGACCGCTGGCGGGCATTCACTACACATCGGGCGTAAAACCCGATTTTTCATCGGTCATCGCGCCTCCGTATGATGTGTTGGATGACGCCGGGAAATCCGTGCTCCAGGCACGCAGCGCGAGCAACATCGTCACGATCGATCTCCCTTTCATGCCCCCCAAGTCGGTTGGCCCGGATGCGGTGTATGAACAGGCGGCCAAGACGCTGGATTCATGGATGAGCACTGGGGTTTTGACGAAAGACCCCCGGCCTGCGATTTATCCATACACGCAAACTTTCGAACATGCCGGGCGCACGTTTCATCGGCGCGGGTTCATCGCGCTGGTGCGCCTCAGCCCCTTTGGCGGCGGGGAGGTCGTGCCGCATGAGAAGACCTACGCCGGGCCGATTGAAGATCGCCTGAAGCTCATGCACGCGACGGGGACGCAACTGTCGCCGATCTTCGGCTTGTTCAGCGATCCCTCCAATGAAGTGACCTCGCTGCTGTATGCCAACGTCTCCAAACCGATCGTATCAGGCACATTGGAGGGCGTTCGCAATGACCTATGGAATGTTCATGATGCGGAGATCGAGAACAAGGTCATTGACCTGATGCGCAACCGGCCGATCTATATCGCCGACGGGCATCATCGGTATACGACGGCGCTGCAGTATCAAAAGGACATGGAGCACCTCAACGGCGGCCCGCTTCCTCCCAATCACCCGGCCAATTTCTGCATGTTCGTGCTGGTGGGGATGCAGGATGACGGGTTGCTCATTATGCCGACCCATCGGCTCATCGGAGGCTTGCAGGGATTCAGCATCGAGAAGTTGGGGCAGGCGCTGGATGGGGCGTATGAGATCACGCCGACGGCGCAT
>CAYTAP010000030.1:0-12105 GCA_964435775.1 uncultured Tepidisphaeraceae bacterium | reverse complement strand
TGCTCCACGATTACCTAAGGTCGACCAAGGATCCCAAGGAATTGGCCGATGCTTTGATCGCGCAGCCGGCGAATACATTTGCCTTATATGATGGTGTGAGCAAGCGGTCGTACCTGCTGCATCCGAAAAAGGCCGAACTTCTGGCACAATTGGAACCGGGGCAAAGCCCCGCATGGCGAAACCTGGATGTGGCTGTCTTGCAGCGGTATTTGTTCGACCAGATTTTGAAACCCACGTTCGGCGGCGGCGACGAACCGACCCGTGGATACACGGCCGACCCCGCCGCCATCCCTGCGATGGTCGATGGGAAGAAATATCAGATCGCCCTGTTGCTCAAACCGACGCCGCTCAAGGCGCTGGCCGAGTTGGGGAAACATGGCGAAGTGATGCCGCAGAAGAGCACCTACTTCTTCCCCAAGCTGGCGACGGGGATGGTGATGTATTCATTGCGATAGAAGGCCCTGTAATTCGCGAATGGGTTTCCCGTAGGGGCGGCTTCAGCCGCCGTTTACGAAGATGACGGCGGCTGAAGCCGTCCCTACAACAGAGAATTGAAGCGTCCTGTGCGATAGGCGCCGGTGATGGGAATCGGTCGGTGGGGGGATAAGATTCGACTGGGGGTGTTGGTTGGGTCGATGAGAGGATGAAGACGGCGACATGAAAATTATACTGGCCAATCCACGCGGTTTTTGTGCTGGGGTCAACATGGCGATCGATTGCGTCGATCAGGTGTTGAAGCTCAAGGGGCCGCCGGTCTATGTATATCATGAGATCGTACATAACCGGCATGTGGTGGAAGACTTTCGCGATCGGGGGGTGATCTTCGTCGATGATCTGCATGATGTGCCGGTGGGCAGCCTGGTGGTCTTCAGCGCGCATGGCGTGTCGCCGGAGCTTCGCAAGTTGGCGGGGGAGCGACAGCTTCAGCAGGTTGATGCGACCTGTCCGCTCGTGACCAAGGTGCATATGGAGGTGCTCCGTTTTGCCCGCGATGGGTACACGATCATCTTTATCGGACATGCCAACCATGATGAGGCGATCGGGACGCTTGGCGAAGCGCCCGATTCGATCATCCTCATCGAAGGCCCCGATGATGTTGAACATCTGAAGGTTCCCGATCCGGACAAGGTGGCGTATGTGACGCAGACCACGCTGAGCGTCGCGGAGGCGGAGCGCTCCATCCAGGCGTTGAAGAAGCGGTTTCCCAACATTCGCAACCCGCGCAAGGAGGATATTTGCTACGCCACGACCAATCGGCAGGCGGCGGTGACGCACTTGTCCACCAACGTCGATCTCGTGCTCGTCATTGGCAGCAAAAACAGCTCAAACTCCCTGCGGCTGGTTGAACGCGCCAAAGAGCAGGGAAAGTCGGCGTACTTAATTGACGATGAAAGCGAGTTGGATCCCGCGTGGTTGGTCGGCAAGGATGCGGTGCTGGTGACGGCCGGGGCTTCGGCGCCGGATCACCTGGTGCAGAATCTCATTCGCCGGTTGCAGCGGGATTTCGGCGGCGGCGAGGCCGACAGTCAGACACTGGTTGAGGAGAACATCTCCTTTGCCATGCCGCGGTCGCTGCGGAGCCTGGCGGTTTTGCAATAGACCCGTCGGCCGGTTTTGCGCCGGGGCGGGAGCCCAAGCGATGTTCGCACGGATGAATGACGACGCATGACGGTGATTCCCACAGCCATTCCCGACGTGAAGGTTCTGGTTCCCAAAAAGTTTGGGGATCACCGGGGCTTTTTTTCCGAAGTCTACAGCAGGCGGCGGTTGGCCGAGGTGGGCATCACCACTGATTTCGTGCAGGACAATCATTCGTTGTCGGCCGAGCGCGGGGTCGTGCGCGGGTTGCATTATCAGATCGCGCCCATGGCGCAGGCGAAGCTCATTCGCGTGGTTCGCGGGGCGATTCTCGACGTGGCGTTGGATATCCGCAGGGGTTCGCCAACGTTTGGGAAGCATGTGACGGAACTGGTCAGCGCGGAGAACTGGAAGCAGGTTTTTGTGCCGGTTGGATTCGCGCATGGTTTTGCGACGCTCGAGCCGGGGACCGAGGTCATTTACAAGGTGACAAGCGATTATTCGCCGGCGCATGAGCGGGGCATTCGCTGGGATGATCCGAAGTTGGGCATCAACTGGACGATCGCCGCCGATCAGGCGGTTTTGTCCAAACGCGACACCGTCCATCCGCTGTTCGCCGAGGCGGCGGATCTGTTTTGAGGCCTGTTTCATTTTCCTTCAACCATCGGAGCGCAACATTATGAAGGGTGTGATCCTCGCGGGCGGAACCGGAAGCCGGCTGATGCCGTTGACCAAGGTGACCAACAAGCACCTCTTGCCGGTGTACAACAAGCCAATGATCTATTACCCGCTGGAGTGCATGGCCAGCGCGGGGATCGACGAGGTGCTGCTCGTGACCGGCGGCAACAATGCCGGCGATTTCATCCGGCTGCTGGGGGATGGGAGAAAGTTCGGGCTCAAGGGGCTCAACTACACGTATCAGGATGGCGCCGGCGGGATCGCCCAGGCGCTGGGATTGGCGGAGCATTTCGCCGAGGGGGAATCGATCTGCCTCATCCTGGGGGACAACATCCTTGAGTACTCGATCGCCGCCGCCTGCAATCGCTTCCGGCACCAGGGGAAGGGGGCAAAGATTCTTCTGTCCGAGGTGGAAAATCCCCGCGCCTATGGCGTGGCGGAGATGGAGGGGGAGAGCGTGGTCCGGATTGTCGAGAAACCCAAGGACCCCAAGAGCAACTGGGCGGTGACCGGCATCTATTTTTATGATGGCACGGTGTTCGACACGGTGAAAACGCTCAAACCATCCGACCGCAATGAACTCGAGATCACCGACGTCAACAACGCGTACATCGAGCGCGGGCAGATGTCGGCCGACAAGGTGCAGGGGTTCTGGGCGGACGCCGGGGAGAACATCGACTTTTATCTCAAGGCGTGCAACACGGTGGCGCGTTACGGAGCGAACAAGGACCCGGAAGCCAAATAAGCGATGGCGATCGTTGGCAAGGATCCGGAAGGGAAATAACCGATGGCGATCATTGGCTACAATCACGCGCAGGTCACGGCGCCGCGGGGGTCGGATGAGGCGATCCGGCAGTTTTACGGGCAGGTGCTGGGCTTGACGGAAATGCCGGTGCCCGAATCGATGAAGACGCACAATTTGATCTGGTTTCGGGTGGGGAATCTGGAATTGCACGTCGGGCAGGAGGATGGGGTTGAGCGGCACAAGACCAAGGGTCATCTGGCGTACGAGGTGGATGACATCGACGCCTGGCGAGGGCGGCTGGCGAAGGCGGGATTTGAAACGTTCGATCAACCTCTCATTTCCGGCTACGATCGAATCCATCTCCGCGACCCGTTTGGCAATCGCGTGGAGATCATCGGGAAGGCTTCGAAGTAGCCGCTGAATGCGGGAGCAGTAAAGAGCGGAAGGAACGGCGGATTCATGCGAACGATTCTGGTCACCGGCGCGGCCGGGTTCATCGGCTCCAACTTCGTGCGGATGCTTCTGACGCGCGGGGAGAAGGTCCGCCTCATCGCGCTTGACAAGCTGACCTACGCGGGGAATCTCGCCAACTTGTCGGATCTGATCAAAGAGCATCCCGATCAGCTTGTGTTCGTGAAGGGCGACATCTGCGACGCCGACGCCGTGAAGGCTACGTGTCAATCACACGCTGTCAGCGAGGTCGTGCATTTCGCGGCCGAGAGCCATGTGGATCGGTCGATTCTGTCCTCCGGCCCGTTTGTTCAGACCAACGTGATGGGGACGCAGGTGTTGCTTGATGTCGCCAAGGCGCATGGGGTGGAGCGATTCGTGCAGGTGAGCACTGATGAGGTGTATGGCACGCTGCCGGAGGATCGGCCGGATGTGAAGTTCACGGAAGAAACGCCGCTTCAGCCCAACAGCCCGTACAGCGCCTCCAAGGCCGGTGGCGATTGCCTGGCACGGGCTTATTTTCATACGTTTGGAATGCCGGTGCTCATCACCCGCTGCAGCAACAACTACGGGCCGTATCATTTCCCCGAGAAGCTGATTCCGCTGTTTGTCACGAACCTGATGGAGGGGAAGAAGGTTCCGCTTTACGGCGATGGGCTCAATGTGCGGGACTGGCTTTATGTGGAGGACCATTGCGAGGCGATCTGGACTGTCCTCACGCGCGGGCGGGCGGGGGAGGTGTACAACATCGGCGGCAACAATGAGATCACCAACCGGCGGATCACCGAGGTGATTCTCAAGGAGATGGGCAAATCCTGGGATGAGAACGTGCAGTATGTGAAGGATCGGCCGGGGCACGATCGGCGCTACGCCATTGATGCGTCGAAAATGAAAAATGAGCTGGGGTGGGCGCCGAAGCATCGTTTCGAGGAGGCGATCAAGACGACGATTCAGTGGTATGGGGATCATCAAGCCTGGTGGAAGGCGATCAAGAGCGGGGAATATCTGACCTATTACCAGTCGCAATACGGCGGCCGATGAAGGGGTTGCCATGGCGGATGAATACGAGCGTGTGGTGATCGTGGGGGGAGGGGGGATGCTCGCGGGGGCGATTGGGCGGGCGCTCGTGGCGCGGGGCGTGCGGTTTATCAGTCTCAAACACCGGGATTGCGACATTACGGATGAGGCGCGGATTCGGGGTCTTTTTGAATCGCATCGGCCGACGCTGCTGTTCAATTGCGCCGGCGCGACCAATGTCGATGGGTGTGAGCTTGACCCCGTTGGCGCGGACCTTTTGAACGGGCGGGCGGTGGGCTTGCTGGCCGAGCAGGCCAAAAGGCTGGGCTCGAGGCTGGTTCATTATTCGACGGATTTTGTGTTTGATGGCCGATCCACGCAGCCCTATCCGGTTGATGCGCCGACGAATCCGCTCAGCGCCTACGGCCGATCCAAGCAACTGGGCGAGCGGCTGCTCATGAGCGCGAACCCGCCGGGCCACCTGCTCATTCGCACCTCGTGGCTGTATGGATTGGGGGGCAACTGTTTTCCGAGGACGATGGTGGAATTGGCGCGTCGGCCGGTCGATCCGTTGAAGGTGGTCGGAGATCAGCACGGCAGCCCCACCCACACCGATGATCTCGCCGACGCCACATTGGAGTTGATCGACCGTCGGGCGGCGGGGCTGTTTCATGTCACAAACAGCGGCGATACGACATGGTTTGAGTTGGCCCGCGCCATCATGGAGGAGTGGAAATTGCCGAATGAAGTCGTGCCGCTGACAAGCGCGCAGTGGCAGGAAATCAAACCGGCCGCTGCGATCCGCCCGGCCCGCAGCGTGCTGGACCTGTCCAAAACCCAACTCACGCTCGGTCGTCCCATGCGTCACTGGCGAGAGGCGCTGGCACGCTATCACGCCACTCAAGATTGATGCACGTGTTGGATTTGGGTGCCACAGGTCGCGGTGCGCGGCTCGACTGAACTCGCCGAAGTCCGAGACCTGTGCTGGTGGGTGTCTCGAAGACACAGGTCTGCGAGTACGCCGACCTGTGGCACCCGGCTTTCATCGGAAGAGAAGACCCCCTCCCCGACCCTCCCCCCCGCGTACACGGGGGAGGGGGGAAATTGCGAATGCGGTTGTCGTGATCGGCTTATTTCTTCAACTCATCGAGCGTTCCCACCTTGGGGAGCGGTCCGACGAGGGGCGTCACATATTTGACGAACGCCTGGGTGATGTTGTTGCCCCCTTCGAGGTACTGGGGAGCCATGTGCTGGGTTTCGCGGGCGACGGTTGCCAGGGGGGTGAGGAAGGTTTCGACATCGTATCGATCCCCGGCGACCCGCCGCATCGCCACGGATCCTTCGACATTGCTCGGATCGATTGCGTATTCCACCGCCCGGCGTCCGACGAGACGGGCCTCGCGGGCATCGCTTTCACTGACGAATCCGGGAAACGAACGCTGGATATAGCCGAATGTGTCGGCCCGGACGCGCAGCTTTTTGCCGCCGGGTGCTTGCAGGTTTTTGGTGATGAGCCCCGAAAGATAATCACCCAGCGCGCCCGAGCCTGAAAGCTGGAGATTGCCGTGGGCGTCCTTTTCCGTGGTTGCCGCCATGTGCTCGGCCCAGGTTTTGCCGTCGGGCATCACGATTCCCTCGGAGACCGCGATCAGGCAGCGCCCGTGCTTCTTGTACATGGCATCGACATCCGCCAGATACTTCTCGATGCTGAGCGGAACCTCCGGAACGTAAATGAGATGCGGACCATCATCGGCATGCTGGCGCGCCAGCACCGAGGCGGCGGTCAGGAACCCCGCGTTGCGCCCCATGATGACATCCACCTTGATTCCCGGCAGCGAACGGTTGTCGTAGTTGTCACCCATGATGGCTGCGGCGACGAATTTGGCCGCCGAACCATAGCCGGGCGTGTGATCGTGAACCCGCAGGTCGTTGTCGATCGTTTTGGGAATGTGATAGGTCTGAAGGTCGTGGCCTTCCTTTTTCGCCAATTCGTTGACGATACGCGCCGTGTCGGCCGAGTCATTGCCGCCGATGTAAAAGAAGTAGTGAACGTCGTTTTTCTTGAAATTGGCGAAGATTCTTTCGCAATATGCGGCATCCGGTTTGTCGCGGGTCGAGCCGAGGGCGGCGGCGGGTGTGGCGGCGATCCGTTCGAGCAGATCGCGCGAGGCGCCGTTGAGACGGATGTAGTCGTTGTCAATCACGCCGCGCACGCCATGCCGCGCGCCCAGCAACTCGTCAATATGCTCCGTCGCCTGCACCTGCTCAATGACCCCCACCAGGGACTGGTTGATCACCGACGTTGGACCCCCTGATTGACCGATGACCGCGTTGCGTTTTCCAATGCTCATGTGGCGTTTGGCCCTATGCAAAAAAGTTCGACGCGTGATGATCCGTCGAAAACCATCCTGATGTATTTCAGCCGGAGCGTCTTTCCCCCAGTGGGGCAAATGATAGTGGAATGCCCGTTCGGTTCAAGACGCCGGCGCGCTGGTCCGATAAAAGTGGGTTGTAAAGCCTGATTTGAGCGGAGGATGCGATTGTCCGGATGAGGGGATTAACCCGACATCGTATCCCGACGATGACGAAAGAGCCGGGCATGCGCTCGCGGGAACCGTCATGACTTCCACGGACCTCGTCATCGATTACGAAAGCAGCATCCGCGCCTGGAAGCGGGCGGCGCCGTGGTACCGCCGGTTGATGGCGTGGATGGGGCTGCAGGGGAAGCTGGTCCTCTGTTTCATGTCGATTCTGACCGCCGCGCTCGGCGGCAGCAGTTATTTGTTCATGAGCGAAAGCAAGGCGCGCCTCGCCGACATCATGGGTGAGCAGGCCAGACAGATCGGCTATGCGCTGTCGCTGGCGTCCAGGTCCGCCCTGGCTGATGGCGACTCGGCCGAGCTGCACCGGATGGGACAAGACCTACTGACCAGTCGCAATGTCCTGTTCGTGGCGTTTTTGGACGAGGAGGATCGTCCATTGACCTTCGCCAGCCGCGAGTCGAAGTTTGATTGGGACGGTTTCAAACAGATCAAGAACAATACCGAATCGCTCATGCGGGTGCAGCGGACCACTTCGCCTTTGTTTGGCGAGCATGTGGAAATCGTCGTGCCCGTCCTGAGTATGGCGTCGTCGGAATCGGAAGCTTCGGCGAACGGCATCACCCAGTTCCCCCCAGCTCGCGGCGTGGAGGGGGGGTCGCGATTGCTGGGATATGTCGCCGTGGGATTGTCCCAGGCGCGCGAGCAGCAACAGTTGATGCAGGTCAATTACTCGATCATCGGGATTGGCTGCCTGCTGCTGGTCATCGCGCTTCCGCTGGCGTACACGATGGTTCGGCGCATCTTTTATCCGATTCGCCAGCTCGTGGACGCGACGATCAAGATCGCCGAGGGGGACTATGAAACCCAGGTGGCGATTCATCGCCCCGACCTGATCGGGGTGCTGGCGCGGACGTTCAACCAGATGGTGGGGCGCATCTGCCTTCAGCAGCGCCAGCTCGAACAATCCAACCAGCAATTGGCGCAAGCCAACCAGGACCTTGAAGGCAAGGTCCGCGATCGCACCGCGCTGCTCGAGACGGCCAACCGGCGCTTGTCCAGCGAGATCGCGGAGAAGGAGGATTTTCTTCGTGCGATTTCGCATGATCTGAACGCCCCGCTGCGGAACATCACGGGGATGGCAACGATGCTCCTGCACAAGCACCGGGAGTCGATGAATCCGGACATGATCCACCGGCTGGAGCGCATTCAGAAGAATGTCGAGGTCGAGTCCGACCTGATCGGGGAGTTGCTGGAATTGTCGCGCCTGAAAACCCGACGGCAGACGATGGAGATGGTCGAGGTCGAGGCGATGGTCCGCGAACTGGGGGAGATTCTGGATAATGACCTGAAGACCGGCGCCATTGAGCTGATCATCGACACGCCGCTGCCGGTGCTCCTGTGCGAGCGCGCGCGGCTGCGCCAGGTGTTTCAAAACCTCATCGACAACGCGATCAAATACATGGGGGAGGGGATGGCCTCGGCGGATGGACCCATTCGAGAAATCCACGTCGGCTGCGCCCTACGCGCCGGGGAGGCGGAGTTTTATGTGAGGGACACCGGGATCGGCATTCACCCCGATGACATCGCCAAGGTGTTTGTTGTGTTCCGACGCGGGAAGAACGGTCCGACGTGCGGCGCGGCCGGGAAAGGGGTCGGGCTGGCGAGCGTCAAGAGCATCGTCGAGATGTACAGCGGCGCGATCTGGGTGGAGAGCGAGCTGGGCAAGGGGAGCACGTTCCGGTTTACGGTGAATGGCAAGCACGTCCCCGCGTGCGCGTGCCGCGCCGGTCAACATGGGCCCGGGGCGGCGGACAATGAGTTGGAGGCGTTCACCAGCGACGCGGCGATGGCTTGACCGCAACGACATGCCATGCCCGGCGGCGCCCCATGCAAGGAAGCCGGCGTGGTGGAAGGAAGCGGTCGATGAATGGAGCTTCAATCATGAATGAACATCAAACACCCATCACGATCCTCCTGGTGGACGATGACCCGGATTGCCGGTTGTTGATCCGCGACGCCATCGTTGAAAGCCGCGTCGCCAACGAGATCTACGAGGTCTCCAACGGACGCGAGGCGATGGCATTTTTGCAGCGCCAAGGCGATTACGCCGGCATGCCCCGTCCGGGGCTTGTGTATCTCGACATCGAGATGCCGGGGATGGATGGGCAGGAAACCCTTCGCGCCATCAAGGCGTCGGCCGAGCTTCGGGATATTCCCGTGGTCATGATGACCGGCGTGAGCGATGAGGATCAGATGAAGCAAGCGGCGGCCAACGGCGCCAACAGCTACACGATCAAGCCCGCCGACGCCGAGCGGTTCCTTCAAACGGTGCTTGCGAGCACCAACTACTGGCTGACCGTGCATCAGTACCCCGAGAACCACGTCCCGGCGTCGGAATGTCGGCGGTAGGGACAGGGCGCGGCATGAGATCGAAAAAGACGTTTGTTCCCGTTGAACCTGTATCGTAAATCTTCAGAAGGTCCGCAACGGTTGGACATCGCGAGTTTGAACAAAAGCCTGACGGCGTGACAGAGTGGAGAAGCGTGGACACCATCAAACTGCTTGTGATTGAAGATGACCAGGATCAGCGGGAACTGATCGTGGATACACTGGAGGCGTATTTCGGACAGGGATCGGTCTGTTCGGCCGACACCCTGGCCGCGGCATTGACCCAGCCTCTGGATACTTTCGATCTTATCCTGTGTGACTACAACCTTCCGGACAGCACCGGGCTGGAACTTCTCGACGCGATCAAGAGCCGCTGCAGCACCCCCATCATCATGGTGACCGGCGAAAATGTCGGACGGATCGCCGCCGAGGCGATCAGTCGAGGCGCGATGGATTACATCGTGAAGGTCGGGGATTATCTGTTCACGATCCCCCTCGTGGTTGAAAAGAACCTGACCGTCGCCCGCATCATCAAGGAACGCGAACATCTGCGGCGTCAGTTGGAGGAGACCAACGAGCGCCTGGAGAAGATGGCGGCGACCGATCCGCTGACCCAGTTGTACAACCGCCGACATTTCGGGCTGGTGGTGGAGCAACTGTTTTCCGAGGCACAGCGCTACGACGCGGACTTGTCCTGCCTGATGATTGATCTCGATGGCTACAAGCAATTCAACGATCACTACGGGCATCAGTTGGGCGACCAATTGCTGGTCATCGTCGGGCTGGGCATCAAAGCGAATCTGCGCCAGATGGACGTGGCGGCGCGGTACGGCGGCGATGAGTTCGTTCTGCTCCTCCCCCGCGCCTCGGAGGAGGAGGCGGCGGTTGTCGCCGAGCGCATTCGTCAGGAATTCTTCAAGGCGTCGGCCACTCTTTTGCAGCGGGAGACGGGCGTGACGATGTCCATCGGGATCGGGTCGATCAAACGGAGCCGGCCTTTGAATGCCGAGGCGCTGGTGGCGCAGGCCGATCGTGCCCTGTATCGGGCCAAGGAGCTGGGGCGCAATCAAATCGCGACGGGGCTTCCGGCGGCGACGTAGAATCCGTTCCCAGGGGTCCCCGCGCGGCGTCGCGCAATTGATCCGGGTTGAAAATGACCTGGTTGCGCCCGGTGGTCAGGAGATGACGCCGCCGAAGGTCCGTCAACGCCAGGGTGATTGTTTCCCGCGCGACGCCCACGGCCTGCGCCAGTTGGCTGTGCGTCAAGCGAAGGGAGATCCCCCCCTCCACCGGCGTGGCCGCAGCGCTTTGGCTGAATCGGAGCAGCGTGGCGATGAGGCGATGGTTGCAGTCGTTGAACACCAGCGACGATGAATCCCGCAGCGCGATATCCAGCTTGGCGACCAGATCGCGGATGATCCGCTGATTGACCTCCGGATGATGCGGCAGCGCCGCCAAGACCTTTTCGGCGGGCGCTTCGAGAAGCTCTGATGGAGCGGCCGCGACCGTTTGCAGGGTGTGCGCGGACAACCTTGCCAGCGACGCCGAGCCGATCCAATCCCCCGGGCCCACAATCTCGATCAGCCGCACCTGCTCGTCCGACGAAACCTGCCGCACATGGATTTGCCCCGAGATGATGAGCCAGACTTCGTTCGCCGGCGCGCCGACCTCAAAAATAAAATCCCCCGTTTTCACACTCATGCGTGCGGCATTCAGGTTCGGGGATTCAAAAAAATTGCGCAAAACCGTCTGATTCGTATTGGTACAACCCATCCCGATACACATCGCCAAGCCTCTTGCTTGATGTCTTCCCGACCCTCTTTACCGTTGGGTGATACGCCCCAATCCTCGAAGTGTTCGTAATATTCCCGCAAATGGCGTTGGGCATGCGGAAAAAGCGTGTAATCGTGCGCCGTCGTGACGAACGACGATCGCGCGAAAGGCCGCAAGCGATTATTGCATCAAGCCAATCCCGTCGGCCTTGCGCGACCGTTGGAGGCGTGTATTTGCCACGATTCCATTGCGGCGATACGATGCCGATTCCGGCATCATTTGGCCGGTCCTGCCGCTGTGGTCGTAGTTGGAAAAAGCGTATGCGTCTGACTGATATCCTGAAACCGCAAGACATTAAGATGCCGCTGCTGGCCAAGACCAAGACCGAGGCGATCACCGAACTGGTCGATCTCCTGGCCGAGCAACGCGAAGTCGTTGACGCCAAGAAGGTTCTGGAAGCGGTCCTCGATCGTGAGGCCACCCGCACCACGGGCATTGGGAACGGTTTGGCGATCCCCCACGGCAAATGCACCGGCACCACGCACTTGGTCATGGCGGTGGGCAAGGCGGAAACCCCCATTGATTTTCAAGCCATCGACGGTCGGCCGGTCAGTCTGATCTGGCTGTTGACCAGCCCGCCGGACAAGACCGGCCCGCATATCCATGCCCTGGCGCGGATTAGCCGGCTGATGACGATCGACCGCTTCCGCCACGACCTGGCTGATGCGAAGAGCGCACAGGAGATCTATGACATTATCGTGCGGCAGGAAGATCAACTCTGATAGGCGTGCGGGCAGCGTGTTTCAATTCTCTTGGGTAGGGGCGGCTTCAGCCGCCGTCTTCCTCAAAAACGGCGGCTGAAGCCGCCCCTACGCCAGATCCATTCGAGGATTGAAAGGCCTTGGACGCGCGCGACGGAGGAATTATTCATTG
>CAYTAP010000029.1:0-34008 GCA_964435775.1 uncultured Tepidisphaeraceae bacterium | reverse complement strand
ACGTGGCGCAATGGCGGGATCACGATCGGCGCGATGCTGCTTGGGTCGGCGGCGCTTTATGCGGCCGCCTCCCTCGAACCGACGTTCGCGCCCTATCGCTGGTGGATCGCCCTGGGCTGGGCGGTGTTCGTCGGCATGCTGCTCATTCCGCAGAAGCTGATCCACGAGCACAACAGCCCACTCAGCCGTTTTTTGCAGTGGTTGTATGAGCCGGCGTTCGCGCTGGCGATGCGGCATCGGGTTCTGACGCTCGTCATCGCGGCGGGGGCGCTGGCGTCCACCATTTACCCGATGATGAAGATCGGCACGGAGTTCATGCCGCCGCTGGATGAGGGGGATTTGCTCTATATGCCGACAGTCGATCCGAGCATCAGCATCACCAAGGCCGCCGAGTTGTTGCAGCAGACGGACAAGCTGATCAAGCAGTTTCCCGAGGTCCTCAGTGTGCATGGGAAAATCGGCCGGGCCGAAACGGCGACCGACCCCGCGCCGCTATCGATGATCGAAACGGTGGTGCAACTCAAAACGGATCATTCGCAGTGGCGCTCGCGGCCGGTGGATTATTTCTTTTCGGATTGGCCGAAGTGGCTCAAGGCGCCTCTCACGCACACTTTCTGGCCGGAGCGGCGTCCGATCACGACGAATGAACTCAAGTTCGGATGGACCGATCCGGACGGCACGCGGCATCTCGGATTGAATCAGGCGGTGGGGCTGCCCGGCGTCTCCAATGCCTGGCCGTTCCCGATTGAGAATCGCTTGAACATGCTCTCGACGGGGATCAAGACGCCCGTGGGGATCAAGATCATGGGTCCGGACCTCGACACGCTGGGTGAACTGGCCGAGGAGGCGGCGGGAATCGTTCGGACGATTGACGGGACGATCAGCGCCTACCCCGAGCGCGCGGTGGGGGGATATTACCTGGACATCAACATCGACCGCGCCGCAATCGCGCGCTATGGGCTGACGACCGGCGACGTGCAGGAGGTCATTCAGTCGGCCATCGGCGGGGTGGACATCACGACGACGGTGGAGGGGATTCGGCGTTACCCGCTCAATGTGCGTTATGCCCGCGAACTGCGCGATGACGTTCCGGCGCTCAAGCGCGTGCTCGTGACGACATCCGATGGCGCGCAGATTCCCCTGGGGCAACTGGCGAGCTTCGAGATCACGCCGGGGCCGCCGATGATTCGCTCGGAAAACGCCGAGCGGACGGCGTGGGTGTACGTCGATGTCGCCGGTCGCGACCTGGGTGGCTATGTCGGTGAAGCGCGGCGGATGATTTCCGATCAACTGGCGCTGCCGCCAGGGTATAGCGTCGTTTTTTCAGGGCAGTTTGAAGCGTGGGAAAAGTCGCTGCCCCGGCTGATCGCGGTGGGCGTCGTCACATTGCTGGCGATCATCCTGCTCTTGTACATGGGAACGCGAAGCTGGTTTCGGGTGATCGTCGTCATGCTGGCGGTGCCGTTCAGTTTGATCGGGGCGATGTGGCTGCTGTATCTGCTGGGGTACAACATGTCGCTGGCGGTGGTCATCGGGATGATCGCGCTGGCGGGATTGGATGCCGAGACGGGGCTGGTCATGCTGCTGTATCTGGACAGCAGCTATGATCGCTTCAAGTTGGCCGGGCATTTGCGCGATGAGCGCGATTTGCTGGCGGCGGTCCATGACGGCGCGGTGAAGCGGATTCGTCCGAAGATGATGACCGTCTCGGCGGCGTTCGTCGGACTCGTGCCGCTCCTATGGGCCAGCGGCACCGGCGCCGATGTCATGCGGCGACTGGCCGCCCCGATGATCGGCGGGTTGACGATCAGCTTTCTGATGGAGCTGCTCATCTACCCGGTCGTTTTTTATCTCTATAAGCGCGGGCGGATGCGCCACGAGCGGCACGTCCGGGAGCGTTTGGAGGCGTCGCGGGGGCCGGAGGCTTCCTCATGATGAACAGATAGTTGAAGCCGCGCAGAAAGAAGTTCCCCTCGTCGGCGGCTTTGCGGTAGTTGCCCATCGCCAGCGTCTTGTTGTGGCGCGTGACGGAGATGATGTCGATGGGCTCGAAATGCTTCCGTAGCCGCGAGAAGAGCTCGAAGCCGAGTGGATAAAATCCCTTCCCCTTCACGAACGAATCGCTGACATACAGCGCCATATGCCCCCCCGGCCGAAGGATGCGGCCGATTTCGCCGATGACCTCTTCCATCGCCGCGTAATAGCTTCCGTCGGCCGCCTCGAGCTTGCCGATGTCGCGGGGGTCGGGGCCGTAGTCGAGATGAGTCGAATAGGGCGGATCGATGAAGACGAAATCGACCTTGCCCGTCAATTCCGGCGGGAGCTTTCGGGCATCGACGCGAAAAATATCCTTGCGGGTCGGATGGACATCATACCCCAGCGCCCGTCGGTTCAGGTCGCGGGCCACGTCGAGCGTGGTCCCCGACCCGGCGCATGGATCGACGACGAGGTCTTTCTCCTTCGTGTATCGCTTCAGCAGGTTCCAGATGATGTAGCTGGGCGTCGCCCCCTTGTATTTGGCGTCCCCCTGCGCGCCGGTTCCGTAATGCTGGGAGGGATAATCCCAGAGGGTCGTCACTTGCAGTTGCAGTGAAGGTTTTTTGAAGGACATGGGGGTATTATGGGGGTTGTGCAGAGGAAATCATCTGGTGGGCTTCTTGTGCGAAAGATACCGCAGTCAAAGGCCGAGGTCACGACGAAGCGCCCGTCGCCTGCGACCGTCCGTTTTTTGCCGCCTGCTCCAAACAATTGACGCTTGGAGGGAACAGTGATGAGTGAATCGTCGCCACATGGGTCCGAAATCCTGCTCTATCAAACCGAGGACAAACAAACCCGGATCGAGGTTCGCCTTCAGAATGAAACGGTCTGGCTGAGCCAACGACAGATGGCCGATCTCTTCCAGACAACGATTCCCAACATTAACATCCACGTCCGTAACATATTTGAAGAAGGGGAGTTGCGGGAAGAAGCAGTTGTTAAGAAATACTTAATAACTGCCGCTGATGGCAAAAAATACTCAACCAAGCACTACAACCTCGATGCCATCATCTCCGTCGGCTACCGCGTGAAAAGTCAGCGGGGCACGCAGTTCCGCATCTGGGCGACACAGCGGCTTCGTGAACTGCTCGTCAAAGGCTTCACGATGGATGACGAGCGCCTCAAGGCCGGCCGTAACCTTGGGTCGGATTACTTTGATGAACTGCTTGCCCGCATCCGCGACATCCGATCCAGCGAGCGGATGTTTTACCAAAAGATCACAGATATTTACGCGACAAGCATCGACTATGACTCCAGCGTTGAAATGACTCACCGCTTTTTCCAGACCGTGCAAAACAAGATGCACTGGGCGGCCCATCGCCACACCGCCGCCGAAGTCATTGCCCGTCGCGCCGACGCCGTCAAACCCAATATGGGCCTGACCACTTGGAATAATGCGCCCCGAGGTCCCGTTCGCAAAGGCGACGTATCCATCGCCAAGAACTATTTGACCCAGGAGGAATTGGAGGCGCTGAACCTGATCGTGTCGGCCTATCTGGATTTTGCGGAGTTGCAGGCTCGCGCCCATCGTCCGATGCATATGAGTGACTGGATCGTCAAGCTTGACGGTTTTCTTTCGCTCTCCGAGCGCGACATCCTTACCCACGCGGGAAAAGTCAGCCACGATAACGCCGCCGCCCATGCCTTGGCCCAGTTCGAGCAATACGACCGACGTCGGCGCTCCGTGGAGGCCGCCGAGCCGTCCAGTGATTTTGACAAGATTGTCAAACGGTTGGAGGAACAAGAGAAGCACAAGCGCAAACGCCGAAAGAAGCCGGACGGGGGAGAGGCATGATGAATGGCGATGGGGCGTGCGTTCATTGGGCGGTGGCAGCGACTGCTCAGCGACCTGCCCTCACTCCACCTTCCCCAGGAAAAACGACAGCAGCAGCAGTGCCAGGACCACCGAGGTGATCGCCACGAAGCGCCAGTCGCGCTGGACGGCGAAGGCGAGGATGGAGACTGCGACGCGCATGACGGGGGTGGCGATGAGCAGGAGCAGGCCGAGCATGACGATCGCCCGTCCTTCCAGGGCGATCGTTCCCTTCCAGACGTCGTGGAGGGAATGGGGGAAGGTCGCCTCGTCGCTGGTCAGGCGCGCCAGCTCGGCCGGGGAGGATTTGTATTCGGCGTGGCGCATGAAGCTGAGCGTCGTTCCCATCACGACCACAAAGAGGCTCACGATCACCCCGACGCGCAGGAGCACGCTGAGGAGAATCTCCACATGATGAACGCGTGGATCCACGGGCGCATCATGGGCGTGGATGTGAGTGTGGGAGAGCTTGGCGGGCAGTTCGGTCATGGGCGGATTCCTTTGATCAACATTTCAACGCTCACCCAGAGCAGCACGATGACGAAGATGCTTCGGATGACGCTGCTTTGGAGTTTGCCCAGGAGCAGTGATCCGCCGGTGGCGCCGACGAGCACGCCGGCGGCGACGGGCGCCGCGATGAATGGGTCGATGTCCCCCCGCGCGAAGTATACGCCGGCGCTGGCGGCGGCGGTGACGCCGATCATGAAGTTGCTCGTGGCGGTGCTCACCTTGATCGGCAGGCGCATCGCCAGGTCCATCGCCGGCACCTTCAGCGCGCCCGACCCGATGCCGAGCAATCCCGAGACCACGCCCGCGACGTACATGAGCGCAAGGCCAAGCTTGGTGTGCGTTACATGATATTCGACGACGCGGTCCTCGGCGGCATCGTAGTAGCGATCATGCAGGCGCAGGCTCGTCGCCCAGGAGTCATAAGGCACTTCCAACGCCGGCGCCTGGTGGCGCTTGCGGAACATCGCGATGGCGGAATACCCCATGATGACGCCGAAGATGATGAACAGCCACCGTCCGCCGATCAGCCCGGCCAGGAACGCGCCGCTCAGTGCGCCGGTGGTCGTGCCGATCTCCAGGAGCATCGCCACGCGGAGGTTGGTCATGTGTTCCTTCACATAGCTGGCCGCCGCGCCCGAGCTTGTGGCGATGACCGAGACGATCGATGCGCCGATGGCGAATCGAATGTCGATCCCGAGCAAAAGCGTCAGCGCCGGAACCACGATGATGCCGCCGCCGAGCCCCAGCAATGAACCGAGCAAACCCGCGCCCAATGAGAGCGCGAACGTGACCAAAGAAAAGGTTAAAGGCGTGAGGGCATGAAACATGTCCCAAGACTAATAGTGGAACAACGTGACCCATTGCAAGAGGCAAATGCAATGAATTATTGCCCTAGAAAATCAATAGGAATCAATGACTTTGAGCGGAAAAATGAGTTTCATCCCGTTTCATGCGCTTCGCCGCATTCGCTCGCTCGAAACCATCGGATCAAGGCGCATGCACTTCATTTCCCATTCGCCTGTCGCGGCGACGCAGGCGACGCAGTTGTGCGAAAGTATCGTCAGTTGATGAATCGTCGTTGTCGGGGGGATGGCCGGCGCGGAGGCGGTCAGTCCGGCGAGTCCTTCGCCAGTCACTTTCAGTTCCGCTTCGCGCGCGGTCCAGATGCGATGAAAGGCGAGGGGGCGTTCGTCGGAGGGCAGCCGTTCGATGGCGTCCCGATCCGCAGGTGCAAAATAGCGAGTGGCGATCGCATCGGACCATGCGATCTCGCGGATGTGCTCGACATCCACGCCGACCGGACGGTCACAGGCGACCGCAATGGCCGCGACGCCCTGGGTGTGCGACAGGTTGAACTCAATGGCGTGCTCGCCGCGCGCCGGCGCAATGAACGGTTTTCCGCCCGGTGCATAGTTGAAGGTGATGCTTTGCGCCGGGCGGTTGAGATATCCCGCCAGGAGAGACCGCAGCGCGCCGCGGCAAATGATGAATTGCGCCCGGTCACGATCAAACGCATAGCGCGCCGCGCGACGGCGTTCGTCGTCGCTCAAGAGGAGCTGCATCTCACTGGCGTGGTGATCGTCGATGGTCAACAGCCACAGATGCACCATGCCTTTCGACAGTGCCGGCGGGCTTGTGAACCTGCGTGAGGGGTGAATGGAATGACGCGGCGCGGCTGGGTGTGTCATCTCTCATCCTTTCGAGTCGGAGGCTTGTGATGATGGGCCGCGATCGAGCACATCCCGCATCAGGGTCGCCACATGGCCGACGTACGGTTCATCAAGCACGAGCTCATGCGGTCCTTCGATCTCATGGACGATGACGCCTCCCCGGGCGATCGCGCCCCAGCCATTGGTCGCATCAAGCTCATAAAAGTCGCGCCAGTCCTCCACCGCCGCGCAACGAAACAGGATGACCTCCAGCGGCGATGGCGGGGCGGTGTAGTGATGCCAGGCGCGGCCATTCGCTTCGGTCACCTGGTTGATTGCGCCGGCGAGCGTGGAGACTTTGTGCTGCACCGGCGGTTCGGGCAGCCAGGTGCGAAACAGCCGCCGGTTCAGATTTTGCCATCGCTCACGAACATACCTGCCCCGATCGGCGGGCGTGGCGGCGATCAATCGCCTGGCATGGGCGGCCAGCCAAAAGGGCAGCGGCCGTTTACGCATTCCGCCCCGCGCCTGCGAATCCACGAGCATCACCGGACCAACCGCGTGTCCCGCATCCAGCAACTGACGCGCGATCTCGTAAGCCACCTGCCCGCCGAATGAATAGCCGCACAGGTTGTAGGGACCATCGGGCTGATGTTTGAGGATGTCCTGCACAAAAGCGGCGGCGATGGCTTCGATCGTTTCCAGCGGCGGGCGGGTTGCATCGACGCCCGGCGCCTGCAGCACGCACATCGGCTGATCGGCGCCGAGATGAATCGACAACGCCCGATAGGAAAATGCGTGTCCACCAACGCCGGGAAGCAGATATAGCGTTGGCCGGGCGCCCTGGGCGTTGAATGTGACCATCGGTTCGGACTGGTAGGGCGTTTCCTGGTCAAACAGATCGGCCAGTTCCGCAAGGGTCGGCGCCTTGAAGAGGCTGGCCAGCGGAAGTGTGCGCCCCAGTTGTTCTTCAACGGCGCTGAACAGTTCCAGCGCCATGACCGAGTGTCCGCCGAGATCGAAAAAGTTGCTGTTGGCGCCGATGGGTTTGATGCCAAGCACCTGTTCCCAGATCGGCGCCAGATCCCGTTGGGTCGAAGTGTACGGCGCGATGAATTGCGGCGACGGCGCAGCGCTTGGTTTGCCCTGTGGACATGATGGTTGATTCGTTGGAAGGGGACCGGTCGCGGCGCCAGGCGGCGCGGCGACAATGTCGCATTGATCAGCCCAGTGGCGTGTGCGCTGAAATGGATAGTGGGGCAGATGCAGTTCACGATGCACCGGTCCGCAGTCGAGCGCTTGCCAGGGCAGATCATGGCCGGCGACAAAATCCCTGGCCAGAGCGCGCAGCGCATCGCGGCGATCCGCGCCATCTGGAGCGATGAGGGTGACACCCGTTGCGGGTTTGCGCAGCGCCCGTCCGGTGAAGATGTCGGGCGCGCTTTTCTGGTCGGCGAAGGCCAGCAGGGCGGCGCGAACCTTGGCGGAGGAATGCCCGACGATGGCCAACCGCTGACGAAGCGTCTCCCGCGTACCGGCGGCCGTGGCGCACAGCGCGGCAAGAGCGACCTGCGGATGCTCGTCAATCCATGTTGCATACCGCCGCGCCAGGGCGCGCAGCGCCGTCTCGTTGGCGGCCGACAGGATGAGCAATTGCCATCGGGAATCATCGGCCGATTCGGGTGTCGGCGGCGTGTCAGCGGCTTCAAGGATCACATGCGCGTTGGCGCCGCCGTAGCCTGTGGCGCCGACACTGGCGATGAAATGGGAGGTAGCGGGCCACGATTCGGCAGTTGTCTGAACCCGCAGTGGAAGCCGATCCCACGGAACATGCGGATTGGGCGTCTGGAAATGCAGGGTCGGCGCGAATTGCCGATGGTGCAGCGAGAGTGTCGCTTTGATCAATGCCGCGATGCCGGCGGCGGCTTCGAGATGCCCGAGATTCCCTTTGATCGAACCGATGCGACAGGGGCGGTCCGTCGCCCGGCCAGAAGCAAGCACCGCGCCCAGCGCCGCCAGTTCGGCGGCGTCGCCAATCGGTGTTCCGGTTGAATGCGCTTCGGCGTATGCGATGTCGGACGGGGCGACGCCGGCATGTTCGCAGGCCGCGCGAAATACTGCTTCCTGCGCCCAGCGATTGGGGGCGAGCAGTCCGTTGCCCTTGCCGCCGTGGTTGACGGCCGTGCCGCGAATGATCGCGTAAATGTGATCGCCGTCGCCGCGGGCCTGGGCAAGAGGCTTGAGAATGATGATTCCCGCCCCTTCGCCTCGCGGCGAGCCATGCCCATCGGCGTCGAAGACGCGGCTGATTCCATCGGGCGGCAACGTGCCGAGCTTCTCCATCCCCAGCGTCGGTCCGGGGGTGAGGATGAGATTCGAGCCGCCGACGAGGGCGATGCCGCAGTCGCCGGATTCAAGGCTGCGGCAGGCTTGATGAACCGCCACGAGCGACGAGCTGCACGCGGTGTCGATGACGACGCTCGGCCCGCGCAGATCGAGTTGATACGACAGGCGGTTGGCCGCCATCGTGTTGCTCGCGCCCGAATTGGTGTAGGGGGAGATGCGCTGGAGGTCATTCATGACCATCGTCGCCCAGTTGTTGCTCGAAAGCCCGACGAAAACGCCCGCCGAAGAGCCCGCAAGCGTTCGCGGTGGAATGCCCGCATCTTCGAGCGCTTCCCAGGCGATCTCCATGAGCAGGCGATGCTGCGGATCGATCTCGGCCGCCTCGCGCGGGGCGATGCCGAAGAAGTCGGCGTCAAACTGATCGACGTCTGACAGGAATCCGCCCCAGCGCGTCGCCTGGCCATTCAAAAGCGGTTGCAACGGAGGCCGATCCGCCGGCACGGGCGAGATGCCGGATCGTCCCGCGAGCAGCATCTCCCAAAGCGCGGCGGGGCTGTCCGCGCCGGGAAACCGGCCCGCCATTCCGATGATTGCGATGGGTTGCGCCATGGGATCCTTGCCTTCATGATCCAGTCGCAGGCGTTTCAAACGCCACATGCACGTCTTTCAAGCCCCGGAGCAGCATGCTCGGCTCGCGTGCCACCGGCGCGGTGAGTTCAAGCTTTCTCATGTTCTTGAGCAGGTATGCGAGAACCATCTGCCCTTCGAGCCGTGCAAGTGGGGCGCCGGCGCAGTAGTGCATGCCATAGCCAAAGCCCACATGCCGCAATTCCGTGCGGCGGATGTTGTATTGATCGGGGTTGGGGAATTGCTCCGGATCGCGGTTGGCCGCGGGAAGCGACACCCAGATGAACTGGTTGGTGTCGATGCGCCGCCCGCCGATCATCGTCGGTTCAAGCGTAGTTCGCGTGATGACCTGGAGCGGTGCTTCGTGACGCAATGTTTCCTCGATGGCCGCCGGGATGAGCGATGGGTCGCTGTCCAATAGCGCCCGCTGTTCGGGATGCCGCGCCATCGCCACAAAAAGGTTTCCGATCAACTGGGAGGTCGTCGTGTGCCCGGCCAGGGACAACAGCGTGAAGGTTCCGAGCAGTTCGGTTTCGCTGAGGCGGTCCTGATCGTCCGCTGCCGCGATCAAGGCGCTGATGAGGTCATCTTGCGGATCGGCCTTGCGCTTGGCGGCGAGCCCCAGGAAATAGTCGCAAAAGGCGTCGGCCGAATCGCTGACGCGCTTGGCCTCGGCGAGGGGTGTGCCGGCGTTGAAAAAGGGGAGCAGGTCCATCGACCATTGCTTGATATACCGCCAGTCGCTTTCCGGCACGCCGAGCATGGAGGCGATGACGAGAATCGGTAGGGGGAATGCGAGTTCCTCCATCACGTCCAGCTCGCAGCGCCCATCGCCGCGACGGCGCGACAGCGCCGGTGCAAGCTGGCGATCAATGATCCCGGCGATGCGGGGGCGCATCCGTTCCACCGCGCGGCTGGTGAACGCCTTGTTCACGAGACTGCGGAGGCGCGTATGGTCCGGCGGATCGAGTTGCAGCATCCACTTGTCGAAAACAACCGCCATCCGGCTGGGCATGCCGCCGCGCTCGCGGGAAAAAAAGTTGGCGTAGTTCTTCCAGTTGCGGGCGCTGGCGCTGAGGCGCTCATCCTTGAGCGCGGCGACGACATCGGCGTACCGCGTCAACAGCCAGATGCCCATCGGCGGGCTGAAGTGGACGGGGTCCGTCGCGCGAAGCTGATGAAACATGGGGTAGGGATCCTCCCGAAATCCCGGCAAAAGCGGGTTGAAAACGGTCGGGCGGGGCGATGGTGGGGGCGCGATCACCTCGCCTCCTCGGTCGCGTTGATGGGGTCGGGGTCGCCATGACGCGTCGCGTCCGCGAGATGGCGCGACAGCGCATCGATGCTTGGGTAATCCCAGAAGACGGTGACGGTCAGCGGCGTGCTGATGGAGGGGCCCAGTTCCGCGCGAATCGCTTCGGAAAGCGACATCGCCGCCGCCGAGTCCAGGCCGTAGCGGACAAAAGGCTCGCTTGGATCGATCTCATCGGCCGAACAATGCGCCGCGTCCGCGAGCAATCGCGTGAGAATCGCCGCGATCTCCGGAGCGCTCATCTCGGGCGATGAGGCAGTGTCGCAGTGGACCGCGGCCGTTTTCTCCGTGCATGCCGCATGCGGTGGTTCATCGCTGACATCCGGCGCTTCCCATCGTGCGATCTCGTGCAACGTGCCCGCCAGGTAATCCTCGCGGCAGGCGCTGCGGCGAACCTTGCCGCTGGTTGTGCGCGGAAGGTGTCCCGGCTTCAGGAGAACCAAGGCATGCAGCGACAATTCGTGATGCTCAGCCACCGCCCGCCGAACGGCATCGGCGATGTCGTTCACATCGGCGTTGCGCTGCGCGCGTTCGACTTCATGAACGACGATCAGCCGCTCCTGCTCCCCAATCTCCACCGAAAACGCCGCGCCGCCGGACTCCGCCAGCGCTGGATGCGCGTCGGCTGTGGTGTGTTCGATATCCTGTGGATAATGATTGAGGCCCCGGATGATGATGACATCCTTGAGCCGGCCGGTGATGATCAGTTGATCCCCATCAAAAAATCCCAGGTCCCCCGTGCGAAGGTAGGCGCCCGGCCGATCCACCAATTGCGCGGCGAATACCTCGCGCGTCATCTCCTCGTGTTTCCAGTAGCCGGCGGCAACACTCGCGCCTCGCACCCACACTTCGCCGATGATGTCGGCGGCGCATGGTTGGCGGGTTTCGGGGTCCACAATCAACACATCCTGCCCTCCGCGCACCATTCCGGAGGAAACCAGGCGCGTGGTGTCCGTTGCCGCCGCGTCCGCTTTGTTTATGCGCCCCAGTCGCAGCGCGTCGGTTCGCACCGGGCATTCGTGATATCCCCGCCCGATTCCCGCGCAGCTGACGACGAGGGTGGTCTCGGCCAGCCCATATCCGGTCATGATCGAGGAGGCCGAAAAGCCACAGGAGGCGAACGCGGTTGTGAAGGCGTCGAGGGTCCGGGCATGAATAGGCTCGGCCGCGTTGTATGCCACTTTCCAGCAGCTCAAGTCGAGTTTGGATTTGTCCTGTTCGCTGACCGTCCGGGCGCACAAGGCATAAGCGAAGTTGGGCCCGCCGGACGCTTCGACGCGATATCGGGTGATCGCTTCGAGCCACCGCACGGGGCGCTGCAGCATCGCGGTCGGCGGCATGATGACGCTGCGGCATCCGGCGTACAGCGCCTGCAACTGCATGAGCAAGCCCATGTCGTGATAATGGGGCAGCCAGGTCAACCCCGTTGCCTGTGCCGATCCATTGAACGCGCGGCAGATCACCTCCAGGTTGTGCATCAGATTGCCGTGACGAACCATCACCCCCTTGGGGGCGGAGCAGGATCCCGATGTGTACTGCAAAAACGCCAGGCTTTCGGGACGAATGGCGGACAATGCCGGAGGCTCACCCATCTCACCGTCGCAAGCTTCCTCATGAACGAGGATCGTCGGCGTCAATTCGCCGAGCAGGTCGTGCGCGGCGTCGCGGATGGACGACGGCACGAGAATCGCCGCCGGCCGGGCGTCGTTGACGATGGCATGAAGGCGGGATGTTCCGCGTTCCTGTCGAGCCGAGCGCGGCGCCGGCGCGGGAACCGCGATGACGCCGGCATAAAGGCATCCCATGTAAGCGCTGATGAACTCCAAACCCGCTGGGTAAAGCAGGAGGGCGCGATCGCCCGGCGCGCATGATCCGCGAAGTTGTGCGGCGATGGAGCGCGCGCTCCGGTCAAGTTCCCCCCAGTCCAGCGCGGCGGATTCCTCTTCCCCATCGGGCAGGAACATATACCCCTTGCGATTCGGTTCCGCCGCCGCACGGGCGCGCAGAAGGTGGACGAGGGTTGGATGCGTCATCGGATTGTCGAGCGTTCCGGCCATCATGCCTTTCCGAATTGTCCAAACGGGCGTTGCCGCGTTGGCGGCATAAGGACCACCACGTGGGACATGCGCCCGCGTCATAAACGGCACAGATGTTCATTTCATCGGGCGGGACATGGCGTCACTTCAGGAGGAAAGCGACGCGGGCGCCTTATCGGACTCTCGCGGGGGTGCGTTTGATCCGCGCGGTTCAGACGCCGGTCCATTCCACCATGCGTTGGAAGGCGCGGTTGGTCACGACCCGCGCGGTCAGCGGCGGGGGCGCGGCGGGGGGGGCGGGATGCGGCGCATCGCGCAATTGCAGGAGCAATTGCTCCACCGCCATCGCCGCCAGGAGGGGCACATCCTGAAGGCTGCTGACGATCGGAAGCGGCAACAGGTGCATCATGGGCAGCTCGTCAAAGCAGGCGACGATGAACCGATGGTCCAGTTCTCCGATGGCGTCGATCAATCCCTGCGCCAGGAAATTGTTCGTGCAGACCACCGCGTCGGGGTCCGCCTCCAGAAACTTGACGAAGGCTTGCTGGCCGGTTTCCCGCTGCACCGGCCCTTCGTGGCGGGCGATGACTTCGAAGCGGCGGGCGATCATCTCCGCCCGCTGGTGGTGCGTGGTGATGTGGCGCGGGCCGCAGACCAGGGCGATTCGCCTCACCTTGGCGCGCTCGAGCGTGTCACACAAAAGTCCGGTTGCCTGGCGCTGATCGGTGGTCACCGCAGCCGCGATGCCGGGGATCGCGCGGTCCAGCAGCACGAGGGGGAGCGTGGGCGTCGCCAATTCCTGCAAGGCCTGTTTGCTGTCGACGACGGGGACGAGAATCAGTCCATCGATTCCCTTTTGGCGCAAGAGGCGCAGGTATGACGCTTCCTGTTCAAGGTCTTCGCCGCTGTTGCAAAGGATGATCGAATAGCCTTCATGATGAAGTTGCTGCTCGATCAGACTCGCCAATTGGCCAAAAAAAGGGTTGGCGATGTCCGAGACCATCAGCGCCACGGTGTGCGTTCGTTTGGTTCGCAGGGAACGGGCGAGGAGGTTGGGTCGATACCCCAGTCGCGCCGCCGACGCCTCCACCCGCGCCCGGGTCGCGGCGCTGATCCGCCTGGCCTTGGCGCCCCCGGCCAGCACACGACTGACCGTGCTGACGCTCGTGTGGGCGTCCTGTGCAATGTCGAGCAATGTGGTGGAGTTGGGCTTGATGGTCACAATATTCCATTCGTTATGCGATACGCCTGGAAGGGGCAAGAAATAGCGATACTTTGCACAAGAGGGAGGCTGTGGGGGTCACGGCGTTTGATCCCTCCCATGCGATGGGCGAGTGGCTGGCGGCGCCGGTCGCAACGCCGCCAGGGCGATCTCCGCACCAAGGGACGAGGGATCGGTCCATTGCTGTCGCGCGGCCACCCGGCCGTCGCGTCCAATCACGACCGCGGCGTTGGGAAAGCCGCCATAGGCGCGGGTGACGGCGTCATCCATCATATCGACCGCCACGGGCATTTTGATCCTGAGCGCCTCCACCGCTCGCCTTGCCAGTTCGCGCCGTCCGGCGTCGCTGGTTGGTTGTTCGATCTGAATCCCCTCCTCCTTGTTCCGTCGCACCTCCCATCCGCCGGTCGGGTGGGCCTCGCGCGTGTAGATGATCAGGAATTCCGCCCGCAGTGCGAACTTCCGTCGAAGGGCCTCCATCGCGGGCGCGCGATCGCGGAACGAGGGGCAACTGAGCGAACCAAACTCGATCACGACCACCCGGCGCGCGTATTGGGAGAGGATGAATCGTCGCCCGCCAACGCGTGTCAGGTCAAACTCCGGCGCAACAGCGCCCACCGACGGCATCGGAGCGTCAAGCATCTCCTGCGTCGAAGCCACAGGCGCTGTTGATTGCGGAGTGGACATGGCGACCACCTTGGCACGGTCGAAGTGCGTACCTGCGTTCCATCATCCCGCGCGGTTCAGGATTCGCAACCGGACCCGCGCCTTGAACCTGTTCCGTTCAGCGTTTGACGGAAGCGTTTTGGGATGCGGGCACATAATCAGGATAGGCGTCATCGCGCGGATGAATCACTTTGACCGCGACAGGCCATTGGATGTTGAACAACGGATCATTCCACCGCACACCTCGCGCGGACTCCGGTTCATAAAACGAGGACATCTGGTAAGAAACCGTGCTGTCGTCCGCGAGCGTGATGTAACCGTGGGCGAAGCCGGCGGGCACATACAATGCCCGCCCGTTCGCCGCCGAAAGTTCGACCGCAAAGTGGCGCAGGTAGGTGGGTGATTGCGGCCGGAGGTCGATGATCACATCATGCACCGCGCCGGTTGTGCATCGCACCAGCTTGTCCTCCGCGTGCGGTGGAAGCTGATGGTGCATTCCCCGCAGGGTTCCCGCGCGGGTGTTGAACGAGACGCTGCACTGCACGAAGGTGGATGTCAGCCCGTGATCGGCGAACTCTCGCTGGCAGAACGTGCGGGTGAAAGAGCCCCGCTCATCGCGATGAACTTCGGGGTCAATCAGAAGGGCGCCAGCCAGGTTGGTTGGGGAAAACTTCATGAAGCGATCTTCAGTCATAGGAATCCGCGTCGAAAAGACTCATGGTTCACGACATCATGAACCCAGTTGAACGCGGGCCGGAAGCTCAGGCGTGCCCAAGCCCGGCACGGTGACACTCACCCAAAACGGTCAGGAAATCAAGCAGTGCAACCGTTTGGGAACTGATTACCCATCGTCTCCAAAGATCGCCTGCGGTTATAACGCATGAATTGTGTGTCCATCCGCGCGATTGAGCGTAGAATGAGCAAGTGATGCGGCGTCAGGCTTTTCATCCGGGTGCAAAGGCGTCGAGCCCGCTCGCCGCGCCGAGCGTGGGGTGGGTCGCGTATGTGCTGATGGCCGCGGTTGTAGTACTCGGGATGTCGCTTGCCTCCGTGGCGGCGACGACAGCGCCCGCTCCTCAAGGCGCGCCGGTCGTTCGTCCGGCGGCCGTGATTCATTTGAGCGGGCAGATTGACAACTTCTCCCGCGATCAGTTGAAGAAGAACATCGTCGCCACCCGCGCCGCCGGCGCGGACACGATCATTCTCGAGATCGACACCTACGGCGGCCTCGTCACCGCGGGGCTTGATATCAGCCGGTTCCTGAAAAACCAGCAGGACCTGCACATCATCGCCTATGTGAACGACACCGCCATTTCCGCCGGCGCGATGATCGCATTGGCATGCAATGAGATTGTCATGGCGCCCAGCGCCACGCTTGGAGATTCGGCGCCAATTTCGATGACGTCCAACGGTGATCTGAATCCCCTGCCCGCAACCGAGCGCGCCAAGATCGAAAGTCCGATCCTCGCGGACTTCGATGACAGCGCTGTTCGCAACGGATACGATCCCGCGCTGGTCGAGGCGATGGTTGTCGTCGATCGCGTCGTCTATTGGGTGCAGGACAAGGAGGGGCAGCGACGCTTTGTGACCCCCGCGCAGCGCACCCAACTGCTGACGAGCGGCTGGATCGATGTGCCCGATGTCACCCAGCCGATCGACACCGCCGAGCGGCTGTTGACCGTTCATACCCGTCAGGCGATCGCATATGGCCTGGCGAGTGGGCAAAGTCCCAGTGTCCAGACGCTCGCGCAATCCCGTCATCTTGAGATCGTCGCCACCTATTCGCCGGGCATGGGGGATGAATTGATCCGAATGCTTGGCGGCAACCTGGGACGCTTTGCCCTGTTCACCATTTTTCTTCTCAGCCTGTACGTTGGGCTGCACATGCCCGGGCATGGGCTGGCCGAAGCGGTGGCGCTGGTCAGCCTGGGGGCGTTGCTCGGCGTGCCCCTGCTGACGGGTTACGCGCAGTGGTGGGAGATCGTTGTCATCCTTGCGGGACTCAGCCTGCTGGCGCTGGAGCTGTTCGTCATCCCCGGATTTGGCGTCGCGGGCATCAGTGGGATCATTCTCTTCCTGGGCGGGCTTGTGTTGACCTTCGCCGGAGGAGAGCCATCGGGCATGCCCGGCGTCCTGCCTCATCTCAAGGGAACTTGGTCGGCGATTCAGGGCGGCATGGTCGTCGTCATCGCGGCACTGGTGTGCGCCGCGCTTTTATCACAGATTCTCCGGTCCTATTTGCCCAAGCTTCCTTATTTCAATCGCCTGATCCTGACGGCGACCAGCGGGGCGGCCGGCGGCGTGGAACTGCCCCGCGACGACAACGATCACTGGCCATTCGTCGGCACCGCCGGCCGAACGGTCACCGATCTGCTCCCCGGCGGTTCGGCCGAGTTTCCATACGCGGACGTCACGCGAATCACCGGTGTTGTCAGCGACAGCGGTTTCATCGCGCGAAACACGCCCGTGGAAGTGCGGGACACCACCGGCAACCGCATCGTGGTCCGCGCGGTGTCGCTCGCGGATGGCGGACGCAATGGGGTGAATGATTCGAAGGAGTCGGCGTCATGACGCTTGGGTTGCTGGCGGTGATCCTCTTTGCGGGCGGCCTGGTCTTTCTCGCCGCCGAGCTTCTGCTGCCCACGCACGGACTGCTTGGGGTGATCGGCGCCGGCGGCATCATCGCGGCGCTCGTGGTCTGTTTTGTGATCAACCTGTGGCTGGGGATGGGTGTGTTTCTGGGGACGGTCGTCGCCACGCCATTTGTCGGGAGTTATGCTGTGCGGCTCTGGCCGCGCACGCCGCTGGGTCGGCGGTTGGTGTTGCAGCCCATCGCGCCGACCGCGCCGGAGCCAACCGTCGCCATCGGGCAGCAGGGCGTGACGGCCAGCGAATTGCGCCCCGGCGGGGTGTGCGACTTCGGGCGCGAACGCCTTGAAGTGTTTTCCGAGCGGGGAATGATTCCCGCCGGCGCATCGGTCCGCGTCGTCGCCATTCAGGACAATCGCCCGGTTGTGCGGGCCGTGCTATAGTGCGTCGCGCGGCCGCGCGATCGACAAACTTTTTTTCCGCCACGGGCGGAATGGATTCAAACGGAAGGAAACGCTCATGTTTACTCTCGCTCAGGCAAACAACGGAGTTCCCTGGCCGCTGATCATCACGGGCATCGTGCTGATCGTGGTGATCATCATCTTTTTCGTCGTGTTCCAGTTTCTCGGATTGTATGTCCGGGCCCTGGTCAGCGGCGCGCATGTCGGGCTGGTTGACCTCATCGGCATGCGGGTCCGCAACGTCAATCCCGTCGCCATCGTCAACTCGCGCATCCAGGCGAGCCGCGCGGGGCTGAACATCTCCACCCCGGAGATGGAGTCGCATGTACTCGCCGGTGGCGATGTCCAGCGTGTCATCAACGCCATGATCGCGGCCAACAAGGCGAACATCGACCTGTCATGGAAAACCGCCACCGCCATCGACCTCGCCGGGCGCGATATCCTCGACGCCGTGCAAACCAGCGTGAATCCCAAGGTGATTGACGTTCCAAACCCCCAGCTTGGACGGTTGACCATTGACGCCGTTTCGCGCGACGGGATTCAACTGAAGGTCAAGGCTCGCGTGACCGTGCGAACGAACATCAAGAGCCTCGTCGGCGGGGCGACCGAGGAGACGATCATCGCCCGCGTCGGCGAAGGCATGGTGGCCAGCATCGGCGCGGCGGACACCTACAAAGAGGTGCTCGAACGCCCGGATCGCATTTCCAAGACGGTCCTGGACAAGGCGCTCGACAGCAACACGGCCTTTGAGATTCTCTCCATTGACATCGCCGACATTGATGTTGGCGAAAACATCGGCGCCAAATTGCAGGCGGACCAGGCCGAATCCGACAAGCGCCGCTTCCAGGCCGAGGCGGAGAAACGCCGTGCTCTGGCGATCGCGCAGGAGCAGGAAAACGTCGCCACACAGGCCGAGAACCGCGCCGCCGTCGTGCTCGCCGAAGCCGAGGTTCCCCGCGCGATGGCCGAAGCGTTCCGCAACGGCAACATGGGGATCATGGACTACTACCGGCTGAAGAACATCAACGCCGATACATCGATGCGCGAAGCAATCGCCAAGCCGGGGGAGGAGCGGAAGTGATGCGTGATGAGTGAATGCGTGATGAATGAGAAGAGAAGGAATCATAAACCAGGTGCGCCGCCACAGGTCCGTCTCTGACGCTTCTGGCTCGTCAAGATCCAATGGACAATGGACAACGGACAACCGACAACGGACAACGGACAATAGACTGAACCCTGAACCCTGAACCCATGCCCCTCCCTTCCCCCATCCTCGCCGACGCCCTGGGATTGATCCTCGGATTCATCTTTCTGTTGCTGTTTGCGTTGGCCGGGGTGTCGTCGCTGCAGCGCAAGCAGGAGGCGGCGCATCGCGAGCGCATTCGCCGGGAGCTCGAGCATCTCCCCGGCGCGCCCCCCACGCCGCGGCGCAAGGCGACACCGGATTGGCCGGTCCTGCGGGAGGTCACGCTTCCCCCGTCACGCCCAACCCGCCGACAACCGCCCGCGGTTCCCAGGCAAGCGCCGAAGGCCAAACGCTACGGATCGCCCGGATCGCCCAATCCACCTCCGTCGCGCGCGCCATCCTCGCAGCCGCCGCCGCGGCCGAAGCAGCGCAAGGCGCGGCAGGCGGCGACCACCGCTACGCCTCCCGCGCCCCCAACCGCGGTATCGTCGCAGATCGTGGCGCAATTGGTTCATCCGCCTTCGCAGCACTCGACCCGTGAGATCGTCGATGTGCATCAGACGCCGCGAGCGCCGGCGCCCACGACGGCAACCGCCCCCGCGCTCGCCCGATGGCTGACGCCCGCGACGATGCGCAGCCAGTTCATTCTGACCGAAATCCTGCAAAAACCGCTCGCGCTGCGGGAAGATCAATCCAGGTAACAAACAAGGAGAGACCGATGGGAATCTGGGACAAACTGACCCGCGAACTGATCGACATCATCGAATGGCTTGATGACACGCATGACACGATGGTGTGGCGCTACCCCCGCTCCGACAACGAAATCAAGTACGGCGCGAAGCTGATCGTCCGCGAAGGACAGGCGGCCGCCTTCGTCAACGAAGGGCAATTGGCCGATGTCTTCAAACCCGGCACCTACACGCTGTCCACTCAGAACCTGCCGATCCTCTCCAAGCTCAAGGGGTGGAAGTACGGCTTTGAAAGCCCGTTCAAGTCGGAGGTGTATTTCGCTTCGACGCGCGTGTTCACCGACCGTAAATGGGGCACCAAAAACCCGATCATGCTGCGCGACGCCGAGTTCGGACCTGTGCGGCTTCGCGCCTTCGGCACCTTTGCCTTCAAGATCGAGGACCCCGCCGCATTCCTGCGACAGGTCGTCGGAACCAATTCACGTTTTAGCGTGGAGGGGATCAACGATCAGTTGCGTGATCTGCTGACCGCGCGCTTCGCCGACGTGCTGGGTGAGAATAAAATCCCGATTCTCGATCTGGCGTCGAACTACGATGAACTCGGCAAGTTCATCACCACCCGCATTCAACCCGATTTCGACACCTTCGGCCTGCATGTTGTCAACCTGCTCGTGGAAAACATCTCCCTGCCGCCGGAGGTGGAAGCCGCACTCGACAAGCGCTCGAGCATGGGGATCATCGGCAACCTGTCGGCATACACCCAGTATCAAACCGCCAACGCCATGGAGGCGGCGGCTAAAAACCCCGGAGGCGCAGCAGGAGGCGGGATGGGGCTTGGCGCGGGCTTTGCGATGGGCCAGCAGATGATGAACCAGGCCGCCGCCGTCCACCCCTCGCCATCCATTCCGTCCGCCAGTCAGCAAGGCCAGGGCACGCCTCAATCGCCGCCGCCCTTGCCGCAGGAGGTTCAATATTTCGTCGCGGAGAATGGCAAGCAGACCGGGCCGTTTGATTTGCCCGCATTACAGCGAAAGGCATCGACCGGCCAACTGACCGGCGAAACCCTCGTCTGGAAAAGCGGCATGTCGCAATGGACCGCGGCCGACCAGGTGAATGATTTGCGGCCGATCCTCGCGCAAGTGCCTCCGCCGCTGCCGAAAAACGGCTGATCCATCATCCACATGAGCACGACAGTCGCGCAGCGCCAATTTCCCTGTAGCCATTGCGGGGCAATGCTGCTTTTTGATCCAGGGAAGGATTGCTTGGTCTGTCCCTATTGCGGGACGGATAATCCAGTCCCGCAGAGCAAGGGGACCGTGAGTGAGCAGGATTTTCTTGCTCAACTGGATTCACACACTTCGGCCGAAGACCTGATTGATGTCATTGCCGTCCGCTGCGACACCTGCGGCGCGGAAACGACCTTGCCGCCCAACGTCACGGCCGGGCGATGCCCATTTTGCGGCTGCCCGATCGTCACGCAGGGAACGTCGCGGCAATTGATCCGTCCCAAATCGTTGCTTCCCTTCGCCATCGCGCGGAAAGCGGCCGATCAGCTCTTCGCCCGGTGGCTGGCCGGTCTGTGGTTCGCGCCCAATGATCTGACCAAGCGCGCCGAAGCCTCCGGCGCCCTCAATGGCGTCTATATCCCCGCGTGGACCTACGACTGCCGCGCCGACTCCCAATACACCGGCGAGCGCGGCGATGATTACTGGACGACCGAATCCTACACCACCGTGGAAAACGGCAAGACCGTCACCCGCACCCGGCAGGTTAAACGGACGCGCTGGCATTCAGTCAGCGGCGAAGTCACCAACGATTTCGACGATCTGCTCGTGTTGGCCAGCGAATCGCTTCCCCAAAAGCAGGCCAACGCGCTGGAGCCGTGGGACTTGCCGCATCTGGTTCCCTATCAGGATGAATACCTGAGCGGCTTCATCGCCGAGCGCTATCAGATCGACCTCGCCAATGGCTTTGAGCGCGCCAAGCAATTGATGCTTCCCACGATCCGCTCTTCCATTCGCTCCGACATCGGTGGCGATCATCAACGCATTTCCGACATCCAAAGCGCCTACGACGCCGTCACCTTCAAGCACCTGCTGCTCCCCCTGTGGATCAGCGCCTACCGCTATCGCGGCAAGACCTATCGATTTCTCATCAATGCCCGCTCCGGCGAAGTGCAGGGGGAGCGCCCCTGGAGCGCGCTGAAAATCACGCTGTTCGTCGTCATGGTCATGGCGATCGTCTATATGTTTTACCTGATGGGCGCCCGATGAGCCTTCGCCACCGCGAGCGCGCCCATGCGGCGCTCGATGGCATGTGGATGTTGTGGGAATGGGCTTGATTGACGGACGTTACGAAGTGGCCATCGTCCTGAGGCGTTCGATCAAACCCGCCATCGCCAGCGTGCTCTGCTCCCGCGTCGCCAGCGTTGTAGGGTCCGTGGTACCCCGCGGACCATTGTTCCGTTCGCGACCGGCAGTCCACGGAGTTCCAATGCCCTCGCGCTACAAAGACACCAGCCCCTTGAGATGCTCGATCAACCCCGCCATCGCCAGCGCGCTCTGCTCCCGCGTCGCCAGTTGCTTGAGGACGATCGTATCCGTTTGCAGTTCGCTCTCCCCCAGCACAAGGCAATAGTCCGCCTGCTCGCGCTCGGCGAGCTTGAACTGTGCCTTGACGCTTCGTCCGGTTGGGTCGGTGTCGGCGGCCAGGCCGTTCTCCCGCAATTGCCGCAGCAACGATTGAATCCGCCCTTGCGCCGCTTCTCCCTGATACACCAGCCAGAAGAGTGGCTTGTGGTCATCGGGCAATGACGCGCCCTGCGCTTCCAGTGCGATCAGCAGCCGTTCCAGCCCCGATCCGAAGCCCACGCCCGGCGTCGCTCGGCCGCCGAGGCGCTCGACGAGGTTGTTATACCTCCCACCGCCGCCGATCGCGTTTTGCGCCCCCAATCCACCGGCCGTCACTTCCCAAAGGGTTTCCGTGTAATAATCAAATCCGCGCACGAGATTGGGGTTGACCGTGAATGGCGTCCCCGAGTCGCTCAACAATCGTTGCACCGCCTCAAAGTGCCGCCGCGACGAGTCCGACAGCGATTCCCCCGCCGGCGGCGCGCCCGCCGTCGCCTCCTGATCCCGTGGATCCTTGCTATCCAGAATCCGCAGGGGATTTTCAACCAGCCGTCGCTGCGAATCCTCGCTCAGTTTGTTTTTGTGTGGCGACAGAAACCGCACGAGCGCATCGCGGTAGCGCTCCTTGCTCTCGGCATCGCCAAGCGAGTTGATCGCCAGCGATACATCCTTCAATCCGGTTCGGCGATAAAAATCCAGTTGCAGGTGGATGCACTCGACATCCTGCTCCGGCGCCGCCACGCCGAACGCCTCGACGCCGAATTGATGGTGTTGCCGCAATCGCCCCTTCTGCGGCCGTTCGTAGCGGAAATTGGGGCCCAGGTAAAACACCTTGACCCGCGAACCTTCGTTGTTGAGCAGCCCCGCTTCGATGACCGCTCGCACGACGCCGGCCGTCCCCTCCGGGCGCATCGTCATCGAGTCGCCGCCGCGATCGGTGAACGTGAATGTTTCCTTGTGGACGATGTCGGTCGTTTCGCCCACACCGCGATGGAACAGCGCCGTCGATTCCAGGATCGGCGTGCGAATTTCACTGAAGTGATAGAGTTCCGCCACGTCGCGCGCGACGCGCTCCACCGCCTGCCACTTCCCGCTGTCGGTGGGCAGGATGTCGGCGAAACCCTTGGGCGCTGTGATCTTCGACATGGCGGGTCAAAAAGGATTATGCCTCGGCTTTGGGCTCTTGCGTCGCGGCTTGCGCCTCGGCGTCGGCCTTGGGCATCTCCACTTCCTCAATTTCGGCGCCTTCCAGAATCTTGTCAATCGCCTTCTGCTCGCGCAACTGGATGTACATGTTGCCCAGCGAGCCATCCTTGCTCATCTCCTGCTTGAGCTTCTCGGGGCGCTGCCCGCGCTGGATCGCGATCATGGCGACCTCCCCGTTCAACTCCGCCTCATCCACGTCCACGTTCTGCTCCGCCGCGACCTTCTGGAGGATGAAAAAGAGCTTCAACTCGCGCGCCGCCTGCTCCTTGACGCCTCCCTTGGCCTCCTCCATCGCGCTTTCGATTCGGTCCTTCGGCAATCCACGCATGAGTTGATCCACGACCCGCCGCCGGGCCATCTCCTCGGTCTGCCGCTCCGACAACTTCGCGGGCAGTTCGAATTGCACGTTTTCCAGCAAATACTTGTGAACCTGGTCCCGCATCGTCTGCTGAACATCCGACTTGATCCGCTCCTCCATCTGCTCGCGGAGCGCGTCACGCAGTTCCTTCTCGCTGGCCAATCCAAGGTTCTCCAGAAACTCGGCGTTGATCTCCGCCTTCTCAAGCTTCTTGATGTCCTTGAGCTTCACTTCGATCTGCACGTCCTTCCCCTTGTACGCGTCGTTGGGGTGATCCTCCGGCGCCTTGACGCTGATCGTCCGTGTCTCATCCGGCTTGATTCCCTCAAGCTGCTTGTCCAGATCGTCAATCCGCAGCCCCGCCAGCCGACCCGGTCGAACGACGAGCTGCGCATCGTGTTGATGCCCAACCACGTTCCCATCCACCTTGGCATGCACGTCGGCGACGAGGTAATCCCCCGCCTGGGCACCCCGGCCTTCAACGGGAACCAGCGTTCCCTGCTGCTCGCGGAGGTTGGCGACCGCCACATCGACGTTCTCTTCCTTAATCTCCACCTTCGGTTTGCGAATCTTCAGGTTTTTCAGATCGGGCACCGCGAACTCCGGCTGCACCTCCACCTGGAAGGTGTAATTGAGCGACCCGGTCTCCGGCAGCTTTTCAATTTCCTCCGGCTTCTCAAACTCCGGCTCACCGATCACCTTGAGATCGTTCTTTTCGATCGCCTGGTGATAGCTTTCACTGACGAGCTCCCGGCGGACCTGCTCGCGCGCATCAGTGCCAAATCGTTTCTCCACAAGCTTTTGCGGCGCATGGCCTTGTCGGAAGCCAGGGATGGTCGCCTCGCGGCGGAGATCCTTGAACTGCTCGGACAGCTTCCCACTGATCCGATCGGCCGGGATTTCCACCGTCACCTTGCGGGTTGCCGGTCCCACTTCCTCAACCGTCACGGGGTAGATGAACTTTTCCTCTTCGACGGACGGGGCATCTTGGACTGCGGCTTCATTCTCGGCCATGACGAACCTCGGCATTTAGTTGATCAATTTCCAATGGACGGCGCTTCCCGCCGTTTTGCCCTGGGAACCATCCCCAGGAGCGCGGGAGGACTATCGTAATGACCTGGCGAAAGTTTACAACCACAGCGCGAAATGGGGGATAGCCGATTGCTGAGCTCAGAGCCATCCCGGCATGGACAGGGCAGGCCCTCGCCCATCATCCCCCCCCGACGAAGGTCACGATCTCCACCTCGTCTCCTTCCTTCAGCGGCGTGGCATATTTCTCCATCCGCAGCAGCCGGCGATTGAGTTCCACCGCCACCTTCTTCGGCGACAGCTTCCGCCCCTCCAGCAGCGCCAAGAGCGTGATCCCCTCCTCAATCGTCTGGTTTTCGCCGTTCAGTTTGATCCGCATAACGAATGATAGGCCGCTTGTCGAAGAGGGAGGCGAATGCGCCACAAAGGCGCAAAGACACAAAGAGCCACTCGGCGTGTGGCGTTATTGGGCAGATGAGCCACCCTTTTTTTCCTGGGATTAACGAAGAGGATGGAACAAAGAGGCCGCATGCCTCTCAAGTTAACGCCCTTCGTGTCTTTGCGCCTTTGTGGCGCATTCGCCTTGTATTCTCCGCGCTCTCGGCGTCTCGGCGGTGAATGAAGCCCGTTTAAAGCGATCATTGCATGGACGAACTCTGGTCCCGCCGCTTGAGCGCCTCCTCGTAGATTCCCTGCACCGGGGCGCTGCTCATGTTCATGCCGCCGTTGGCTTCGATGGTGATCGTGTAGAGCTTCCCCGGCTCGAACGGACCCCACAATCCCTGTCCGTTGGCGACGCGCACCCCTTCCTTCCGTCGATACGCCGCATCGTTGGCTAGTTTCCAGAAGTCATGCCAGAGCGACTGCTCGAACGCGCTGACCCGCGGATCGGCCCCGCGATAGACCGCCGGCGCCTGCCCCGGCTCGTCGATGACAAAACCCTGCTCCGGCGTCTGCTTGTCCCCATACAGCCGGGTGAAGAGGCAAATGCTGTTCCCCCGCAGCAAATCCCCCTTGCCCACATAGGTCGGCTCAAACTTGATCACCATGGCGTCGATGTGCGCCATCTTCCCGTCGATCGTGAAGCTCTTCGGATCGAGCGTCGAGCCATCCTTGGCGTATTCCACAAACAGCAAAGTCGTCCGCAACTGCCCATCGACCGTTCCCTGGTGGGTGACGAGGATGTCCGCACGGCGGGTTTCCACGTTGAGGCGATCGACCACCGTCCGCAGCTCCTGATTTTCATCAAGCAGCTTTTGAATCTTCACATCGCTGGAATAATGCTCCCGGTAAATGTAAATCCCCGTCGAGCCGGCGACGACCAGCAGCACCAGCGAGAAGATTTTGACGATGTATCGCATGGGTATCCGGAGCGCGCCGCGCCCCAAGACCATTATCGGTCCGCGGGCTTGTTCGATTGCACGTTTTCGTGCGTAGCGGGCTCATCGCCGCCGGGCGGGGCGCTGGGCGCTGTCAGATTTGGCTTTTCCCAAATTCGGTTCAAATCCTCGGCCGTCGTCGGAATAAAAACGAGCTTCACTTCGACGGGTTCGGTTTCGTCGGGCAGGACTTGACTGACCGTCGTTTCACTGCCGATCCACTCGCCGTCCGGCGTGAAATAGTGATACGTCTCAGTTCCCTGAAGTCCCAGCCGGTCGCTGACCACAATCGCCCGCCGCGTCTTGCCATTGAACTTCACCTCCCGCTCACGCTGGACCTCCACATAGCGGCTCATCACCTCGCGCTGGGTCGGCACATAGTCGGCGAACATGAACGTCTTGGCTTCATTGAGCGGCAGCAGGCGCGGCAGGATGTGGCTGAGCGCTTGCGGCACATACCAGGGGGGCAAATCCCGTGTCAGGGGTTCGGCGCTGGCATTCTTCCCGATGGCTTTCACCGTCAACTGGTGTGAATCGGGCAATTGGTCGCTGGTCCCGATTTCCGTGGAGTAGTTGATCGCCTTGGACGGGTCGGCGGTTTTGGAGACGCGCACGATGTTCGACCAGGATTCATGTTTGCGGTCGATGTTGGAATACATCCACTTTTCCGAATCCACCGTGACGCCAGGCTGCGTGCGCATCCGGGAACGGATGCCGATCGAGATGCCGTCCGCGTTGCCCCGATGTTCGGTCCGCTCGACGATATAGCTGTACCCCACATCCTTACCATCCCGCAGCACCCGCAGCCATTGCTGTGGCTTCAGCGACGCCGCCACGCGGGCGGCCGTCCAGTTGCGAAAGAGGTTGCGCGTCCGGAAAAGCCGTTGCACCTGGTCCTGACGGATGGCGTCCTGATCCAGGAAAGTCACCGAGTCGAGGATCTTCGTAAACGCATGCACCGCCGCTGCTTCCAGCGGATCCGGCGCGGCGTTGCCGTCGGCATCGGTGGGCGCGGGTTGGCTTGTCGCATCCTTGTCTCCCTGCCCACTCGGCGTGGTCAGGTTCAGGATATAAAACAAAAACTTCGACTTTTGGATGATCGCCAGTTGTGTCAGCCGGCGCTGTGTTCCCTGAGTGTAGCGCACCGCGATCATCCCGACATCGGCATCACCGATGTTGGTGACATCATTGCGAAGCACTTTCGCGCCTGGGTTGGTTGTTTTGAGTTGTTCCAGCGTCAATTCCAGCAGGCCCGGCTGCTGCGTCCCATCCACCCCTTTTTGAGTCGTCAGGTGGGTTGCCTGGTCCGGTCGCGCCAGAGCCACCTTGAAATCCCATCCCCGCTTCTTGTCATAAAACTCCGCCAGTTCAGCATCCCCAGGCGCCTTGGGCATCGACACCGTCCCGGCCGGCGCTCGCAACATGATCCCCGCCGCCTGGCTTTCAAAGGTGGGGCCCGCGCCCGTGTGAGGTCTCACGTCGTCCGATGATGCCCCCACGGATGTTCCCACCGACATGTTCCCCTCCGTGGCAGGTCCGTCGGCCGCTCGCAAGTTCGTCGCGGCGACCAGTGATATCATCAAACCTCCAACAGTGGCGCATCGTCGCAACATATGTTCATTCCTGGTGTGTGGTCCGGGCGCTGACAAAAGGCCGGTCGCGAGCAAGTCTATCACGCCCGGACGGCCATTGCATTCCTACTTCCCCTGCGGATGAATCGTCGGCGATGATGCGTTGATCCGGGCGATTTCCGACTCGGCCAGCTCGATCTCGCGGTCGCGATGGAGGCGCGGCAAGGCGCGCTGAAGATGCTCGCGGGCAAGATCAGGGCTGCCCAGATAACGGGCATAGATCAGTCCGAGCATCAGCTCCACCTGTTCCACCTGGTCATACTTGGGATACGCGCTCAAAAACCGCTCATACGCCCCGGCGGCGGCGGCGTGATCCTGTTCGTGGGCAAGCTGGTTGGCGACATCGAGTTGCGCCCCGCGCGGCAACACCTGCTTAGGGTCCAGTTCCATCAGATGACGATACGCCGCCACCGCCCCCGGTTGATCCCGCCCGGAAATGGCGGCCGAGATTCGTTGACGCAGGGAGGCGATCTCGATCGCATGGGGATGCGGCGGGCTCTTGGCGTTGTCACCCTGCATCGACGTGTGCCCAAACGGATCGAATCCCTGGTTGACCAGCGATCGGTATTGGCGTCGGCGATGCCATCGCTGCCCCAACGCCAGAATGTCGAATTGATCACGTGGGAGCAGCTTGAGCAGCAGCAGCGCCATGCAGATTGTGAAGCCGTAAATCGTTCCCGCGATGTGCGCCGTGTGGGCGACGGCGGCGGCCCCGCCGAACAAATTGGGGAAGAAGTTCATCACCACATCCTGGAGGAAAAAGAATGCGATGACCCACATGCTCGGGATTTCAAAAGCGCCGATCAGCCAGAAGAAATAGACGATCGTGAGGTTGGATCGCGGAAAAAGGACGAGATACGCGCCCGTGACCGCCGCCACCGCGCCGCTGGCGCCGAGCACGGGGACCGACGCCGTGAGCACATGTCCGATCCCCGCGAAAATCCCCCCGCCCAGATAAAACGCGAGATAGCCGACGTTGCCCATCTTGTCGTTGACGTTGTTTCCGAAGATGTACAAAAAGAGCATGTTCCCGACGATGTGCATCACGTTGGCGTGCAAAAAGGCGTAGGTGAGGTAGGACCAGAGCGTCAGGTGGTGCGGATCGAGCCAGAACCGCGCCTTGATGCGCGGGTTCAATTCCGTCAGCGCGAAGACCAGCACGTTGGCGAGAATCAGCGCCCAGTTCATCCAGGGTTTGTGGCGCAGCGGGCTGTCGGTACGGATCGGAAGAAACATTCTAAAGAGGTTCTTTTCGCGGCTTCAACCCGGCGGCTTCAGCCCGCGGATGATTGCGGCTCATTTTTCTTGGTCATCCGGATGCGGCGTCCCCCGTTGCCATATTCGACGTGCGTCATGTACGCCTCGACCAGCAAAATGCCCCGCCCGCTGCATCGCTCCAGGTTTTCCTCGAGTCTCGGATCGGGCACGCTTCCCCTGTGAAAGCCGGGCCCTTCATCTTCTACAGTGATCTCCACCTCGGCCGGGGTGATCGCAACATCCACATGGACCACTTTGTCCGGATCAAAGCGGTTGCCGTGCTTGATCGCGTTGATCAGCACTTCCTCCAGCGCCAGTCGCAGGGCAAAAATGCTGTGCGCCGAATACCCCAGCCGCTCGGCCTCGGCGCTGCTCTGTTCCTGCACGTCGCGACCGGCCTTGAAATCCGATGCAATCGTGCAGTGGACCTTTCCTTTGACGAACTTGCAGGGGATCAGTGATTTGGACTTGGCTCCGGATTTAGTGGGGGATTGGGTGGCGGGCTTGGCGACGGCTTTGCCTCCACGCGATCCGCCGGAGGCGCTGGGGGGTGCGCCACGCCCGTTCTTGGCCGCAGCGCCGGGCGCCCGTGCTGCACTGCGACGATTCGAGCCGGACATTCCCATTCGCGGGTTCCTGAGAGCGGTTAGACCTGATGACCAATTGCTTCCATCCGGCGCGGCCGTTCGTGCCGCCTGGGGCATCGCCCCGGTTCGTCAGGTGAAGCTGTTGAGCGCCTCGGCGCGAGTGGGAAAGATTTTGAAGAGGTTGTTCAGCTTGGTGATGACAAACACCTCGTAAATCTGCGCCTTGATGTTGGTCAGTCGCAACTGACCGTTTTTCATCTTGATTCGGTTGTTGGCGTTGATCAGCATTCCGAGTGCGGCGCTGCTCAAGTGATCCACGCTTGAAAAGTCGAGCAGAATCTTGGGGTATTCCCCCTTGTCGATCAGCCCGGTCAGCGTCTGCCCGATCTCGGCGATATTCCCTTCATCAAGGATTTTCTGCTCGCGGAACTCGACGATGCGAATCCCTTTCTGCTCGGTCACCGCGATGGTCGGGGATGTTTCGGACATGCCAGGGTCTCGCAAAAAATGATGAGTCGACGTCCGCCTCGAAATGGATGACGCTTCCGCGCTCGACCGGCAGGCCGGCGCCACGCCGCCATTTCCAACATTTCACTCGGCAAACCACAGTACGAGTACCGAAAATGGCTGTCAAGTTGGGCTTTCACGCCCGCGCCGCCCGCCGCATGCGCGTCTTGCCGTTCATTGGAGGGCGTCGCTCCGGCGCCGCCGTGCCCGCCCCTTTCATATAAGGCCACAGCACCGCGGCCGTGAGGACCATCGCCAGCGCCGCCAGTTCCATCCATCGAGCCAAATTGAGCGAAGGCACTCGTTCATTGGCAAGATGCGAAAGCTCTTCCCGCCACGCGGATGTCGGCAACGGTGGGGCGGTCACATCCGGCGCGTTGACCGCAAGCATCGCCCCGTCGCTGCGCCGATAAAGCCCAGCGCGCAAGCCTGGCTCATGGACCGGGGCGGACTCGCCCCGCGCGGTTTCCTCATGCCATATACCCGCGACTTGTCCCGCCCGCTGCGATGCGTAACCTCCCTGATCTCCTCCAAGAAGATCAAAAACATTGGTCCAGAAAATGACGTAGTTCGGGCTTTTCGCCATCTCCGGGGATGTAAACCCCACCCACACCTGACGAACCGGTTCGCTTCGGATCGCCACCGCCGGATGGCCATCGGCCGACACCAGCGTCGTCCATCCCCCGCCCGCCGGAAGAGATGCCAACGTTGCCAACCGCAGCGCAGCGCTCCATTGCACATGCGCTGTGATCTTGCCGGGCCGCACTTGCAGCGCGGGGCTTGCCGGCAACGTGAAGTGTGCCGCACCATCGACCCATGCCGCCGGTTCGTCGGCGGGAAGATCCGCCGCGCGGTCCACAACCATCGCCCGGGCACCCCGTGACCCGCGATCGGCCTCCCGGCGATTGTAAATCGCGATCATCCGCTCCAATTCCGGGCTCAGTCGCCGGCGGGTTTCAATGGTCGGCCGACCCGGTTGCCGGACCACCCGCGCCGTTGCATTTCCGGCCACCGCCGCCGGTGATTCAATCGACGCCTTCACCACATCCCCCATTTCCGCAAGATCAACGAACTGGTCGCTCGACTGGCCTCGCGGGGGCAGCATGATTTGTTTCGTCGTGCTGTACCCCGCCGATACGATGCGCAATTCCGCCGTCGTTTGATCCGACTGATTGTGAATGCGCACTAAAACCTGCTTTTGCGGTTCGGCCTGCGCGCCGATTCGCGCAATTCCCATGAACGCCAGCGGTTGGTCTGGCGGGATTTGGATGATGCCATGTGACGGCGAACCGAGCGACTGATCGCTGATGACGATGATCGGACCGTCGCTTCCATCCCGCGCCATTCGGGCAACTTCCCCGGCCAGCATGTCTCGCGTCGGAATATCGGTGGGGGGCGTCGCCGCGAGGTCTTCAAGCCAATGCCCCAGGTCGCTGGGCAGCGGTGGTTGGCTTGGGACGAATGAAAGATCGACCTCTCGCCGTGCCCCCAGCGCCTCCGCCAGCGCCGGTCCGGCCGCTTGCGCCGTCGTAAGAAATCGCGGCGCATTCCCCTCCTTCGCCGACATCGTAAATCCTCGGTCGATGAGGATTTTCACCGGCGTTTGTGACTGCGCCGTCATCGGACCCCACCCTCTCAGCGACAATCCCGACATGCCAAGGATGAGCAGGAGCAGCGATGCGAGAATCAGCACAATCGCCACCGGCGGGGGCGCCAGGCCGCGCTGGGGCGTGGCCAGCGTCGCGCCGGTTTGCCACAATTTCAGGAATGGGACATCCACCGTCGGCAAGCGCCGCCGCATCAGCCACAGGCACACCAGCGCCCAAGGCGCCAGTGCGATCAACCAGAGGGGGGAGGAAAAAAACATAAGCCGACCCGATCACCGGCCGCACCGGGTGGTCGGCGGGATTTATTGTAGCGGCCGCGCCGCATCCGGCACGATCACCACCTTGTCCAGCAGAATATAGTTTCGCCCGCGATATTCCGTGACCATGCCCGTGATTCGAAACAAGAGATCGCGCGTGCTGCCCGCCGCCGCCGTCTCCATCGCCATCAGCTTCAGGTTGGGAAGAATGATGACCGGCGGATCCCGCATCGTCCGTCCGTCGGAGACAAACGTAAACTCCATGTCGCGGCCATCGTCGCTTCGCGTCATTCGCCCGGTGCGGTCAACCAGGTAAGACCCTTCCCGCAGCACGGTCACGGAGGGCGCTCCCGGCGCGACCGCGCCCGAGCCGCTTGTTCGGTCCGCCGCCCGGATGTTGCTCGGCTGCAAGACTGTTCCATCGCTGTTGGAAGGCTGCAACAACCGGTTGAGCAGTTGGTCGGTGGAGGGTTGGGTGCTTTGAGTTGGCGCCGCGACGGCCGGATTGGCTGGCGCGGCATTGGTTGGCGTCGAAGCGGGTTGCGTGGTTTGCGCCAAGGCCGAGGATGCCACACCCGCCATCAACAGCGCCACAAAAGCATATTTCATCGGAAAGTCCTCGGTTCGTCCGTTGGCGGGACCGCGCTTCAATCAAAAACGAATGATTCCTTTCATCATCGGTCGATGCAAGCGGCCACGTCAATTTACTGACGCTTCGTTTTGGATGTTCCGATAATCATGTGCTTTGGAGATACTGTGGTTCGTTTGTGTCCTTACCCCTTCTTGTCCGCATTTCCGGTCCTTCCATCGAACGGCGCGGCAATTGGCCGGGGCTGATAGCGCCGAATCTCGATGCGCCCGTCAGCGTTGCCCTTGTGGTCCACCCGCGCCGTCCGTGGCTGCCCGGCGGCCTTGGGCAATAGATCACCCTTGCGGAAATAGGTCGGCACGTTGGCGTACGCCTCGTTCATCGCATCGGAGATCGTGCGGTGGCCGGTTCCATCCAACCCGCAATCCCCAACCACCATCGGCGTCACATCAAACGGGCGGCTTGCCACGAACGGCTTCACTGGCGCGGGGCGCGGCAAATACCCAAATGTCCGCAGACGCCAGGGCAGGCATTTGGATTGCTCCAGCCGCGCAATCAGGTGCGGGTTGTCCCCACCATAATAAAATGTGCGCCCGCGCGCGGTCGTGTATTGATATTGCACCGGTTCATAAATGACCTGCGCCAATACCGACGATGCCGCAAACCCCACCACGAGCGAGCCCGCGATCATCATTTGTTTGAACATGCCTTTTCTCCCGTTGCCGCCTGGCCCCCATGACCCTCCAACCATTTCACCACGTCCTGGCGGATGGATGCAATGAAAAAAAGGGCCGTATTGGCGCGAAGGGGGCTCGCCGACGCCTTTCAGGACCGTTCCCGCTGTCTGTAACGGGGGCTGACCGCCCAGTGGAGCTTCTCGGCCAGCGTTTCCCACTCCCGCGCCTCGGGGTTTTCGATGAGCAGCGCATCCTCGTCGCTGCGCCGAACGACCACGCGTTCGCCGGTCTTGAGCTGTGTGCTTTCCTGCCCATCGCAAAACAGCGTTGTCCCCTCGTTCACCTTCGCGGCGGTGATCAGCACCGTGCTTTGCGGCGAAATAATGACCGGACGAAATGACAAACTGTGCGGGCAGATCGGCGTGATGCACAGGGCATCGACATTGGGGCTGATGATCGGTCCACCGGCCGAGACGTTGTACGCCGTCGATCCGCTCGGCGTCGAGACGATCACGCCGTCGCCGAAATAGCGGACGCCCGAGTCGCTGTCGGCGCTCAGCGCCAGCTCGATCATGTTGAACGGCGGTCCGGCCGTCACCACTGCATCATTCAATGCCGTCGCGACAAACCGTCGCCGTCGCTTGACCTCGTCGTGGTCTCTCACGGCGCAATGGACATCCGCCGCCAGCACCGACGCCTCAATCATCATCGCCGGGCGGACCGGCAACTTGCCCGCGATCAGCGCCAGTAAGCTTTCTCGCAAACTTTCCGGGGTGAATCCCGCGAGAAATCCGAGTCGTCCGAAGTTCACCCCCATGAGCGGAATCTGCCGCCCGCCCAGTCGCCGCGCCACCGACAAAAGGGTTCCATCCCCGCCGAGGATCAAAATCGCATCGGTCCGCACCTCGCTCAGGTCCGCGCCGTGGTCCCCGTGATCCTCATCCACCCCCACAATCTCAGCGCGTTCCTTCAGCCACGGCAGCAGCTCATCCAGCGCCGGCCGAACGTGCGCTTTGCCCAAATTGGCCACAATGAATAGTCGCATGTCGATCATTTCAACTGCGCCACCGTGCGAATGCAACCACCAGCGAATATCCCCCAGGGTGTTTCAATTCTCTTTGGTAGGGGCGGCTTCAGCCGCCGTCTTCCTC
>CAYTAP010000028.1:0-34490 GCA_964435775.1 uncultured Tepidisphaeraceae bacterium | reverse complement strand
TATAACGACTTATCGAATAGAAAGATGTTCACAGCAGTGCGGCTTCAGCCGCCGTTTTTGAGGAAGACGGCGGCTGAAGCCGCCCCTACCAAAGAGAATTGAAACACCCTGGCCAAATGGACCTGTCAGGTGTAAAACGTCCGTGGTCGTGCTAAAATCTCACGAAGAGGAGTTGGCGGCACACCCCGATCATGGAGTTTGCTCATGCTGGATCGAATCATTTCCAACCCGGCCATCCTCGGCGGCAAGCCGATCATTCGCGGAACGCGGATCAGTGTGGAACTCATCCTTGAGTGGATGGCTTCCGGGGCGACCCGGGATGACATTCTTCACAAGCACCCGCACCTCAGCGCCGCGGATGTGGAACAAGCGCTGGCCTACGCCGCTTCGGCGGTTCGAAACGAAGTCCTGGCGGTCGGCGAGGTGGGCGCTTGACCTGAGGTGGGTGCATGAACTTGCGCCGGTTCCCTCTTTTGACGGATGAGAACGTCGATCCCGATGTGGTCGCAGGACTGCGCCACCTGGGCTTTGACGTTCTGGACGTGGTTGAAAGCGGCCGGCCGGGCGGGCGCGGGCGACGTTGAATTACTCCGATGGTCAATGTCGCAGGGACGCGTTGTTGTCACGCACGATGCCGACTTTGGGACGTTGGCGATTCTTCAAAATGAACCATTGGTCGGATTGGTCTTCCTGCGGCCCGGCCATATCGACCCCAATTCACCTTGGGGACGATTGAGGCGCTGTTGGATGTGGACATTGATGTGACGCCGCCCTTTATCCTCGTGGCCAAGCGCCACGGAAACCATGTGGCTATTCGGCTGCGAGCCCTGAGCAGTGACGGGCGGTGAGGAATCGCCGATGACGGCATTGCCTGGCGAGCACCATGATGGACCATGCGCGGGGACGATCTCTGCGTTTACGGCTACAGAGAAGGGCTTGAGTCTTATTGCCGCTGCGCGCCCGAGGGCATGTCGGGTTTGTACGCCGGTCGGGTGGAGGCGGCGGTGGCGGGGATCAGGCGATAGATTCTGCCCGTGTCCCCGATCGGGTCTTCCTTGCCCCCGCGCATTTTCATGCGTCCGAAATCGAGGATGTAAAGGCTGTGATCGACCGGGTTGTATTTGACGTCGATGGGGCGCTCCAGCGCCCATTTCTGGCGCGGGATGTCATGGCCGGGGAGGTCGCGCGTGTTGCGGATGAAGTCGCTGACTTCCCGGTTGTCGAGGTTGACGCGGACGATCTTGTATCCCACCGGCGCCGCCAGTTTCAGACCGGATGATCCGCCGGTGGCGAACGGAGCGCGATCGCCCGAGAGTGCGACGAGCGCCGAATCCCGAAACTCCTTCCATTCGGGCGCATCGGGCGCGAAGTCAAACTTCGCCGCGCCGGAGAGTGGTTTGAAGACGCCGCCGAGCAGGGTGTTGCGATCCGGACGGAGCAGGCCGGACGCATCCTGATCGATCAGCGCCGACAGCGCGGGATACCCGCTTTTGAGGATCATCTGCACCGGCGGCTGAAAGCGTGGATCGCTGATCGGCTGAAGATCCGCCGAATAGTCCGGCCAGCCATACCACGTGTCGCGCACGACCCAGAGCAGAACATCCGGATCATCCTTCACCGGGCGGGTCCCGCGAAGCTCCATGCCGGTGTTGGTGGTGTAAAGCCGGTTGAAGGCGTTGAACGCCAGCCCGCGCGGGTTGTGGATGCCATAGGCCTCGACGCGCAAATCCCCGCCGCCGGGATCGATGGAGTAGATCGCGCCGTTGGGCTTGCCGTCGCGCGCCTTGGGGATGCGAATGCGGTTGCTGACGCCAAAGGGCTGGAACGGCGCGGTGACGGCGACATCCTTGCCGCCAAACAGCCCGGCGAAGGGATTGGGCGTATCGAATCGAGAGCCGTGGGAAACGAGGTCAACGTACGGCTGGTCGCAAAAGCCCGGATGTTTTTGCACCCATCCGGTCTGGAAATTATCGAGTCCGACGATGCCGGAATTGGTGGCGGTTCCCATGCCGAAATAGAGCCGTCCGTTGATGGGGTTGATCGCCAGGTCCGTGACCGAGTAATCCCCCTTGGCCGGGAGATCCGCGACGACGGTCTGGTGATTGCCGTGGTAATCGAAGACGGTGATGACGCCAAGATCGTGCTCGTCGCGATGGGAGACGTAGATGTGTCCGTTGGCGACGGCAATGCCGCCGACCGGTCCATAAATGCGAAAGCCGCTTTTGACGAACGGCACCCGCCGACCGACGGGGAAAACATCAAACCGCGTCCCGTCGGGGCGCAGCGCGAAGATATGGGGTTCGGCGCCGTCGATGCCTCCCTCGGCGACGAACAGTGTGCCGAAGGTGTCGAACGCGATCGCGGTGGGGGCGGTCAGGTTTTCGACATACGGCTTGAGATCAAAGCCGGCCGGGTATTCGATCAGGCTCCGATCGATCGTGATTTGCTGATCCTCGGGAAGGACATGGGGTCCGCGGGCGCATCCGGTGAGCAGGAGGGTGAGGAGCGACAGGATGAGTGTCGCGCGCCCGGCCGCGCGCCGCCAGGTCCATGCGTGTGCCTGGACACCGCCGCGCATCGCACCGGCGGGACTGAAAGGAAAGACGGCCTCACTCATCAGTTTCTCCATGCGGACCCTGTCGATGCCGATGCTCATGTTCAGTCAAGCCCCATCCCCGGCATTGTGGTTGGACTGATCACGCGAGCGTGGATCATCCATGACTCGCCAAGGTACCCCACCGGCACGCAATCGACAAGATTACACCCTCATCTGGCCGATGGGGAATGAGGCGCGAACGTTCGCATGCGGCGATTCAAGGCCCCGTCATTGGCGAAGGGATGTGGCCAAGGGTATAAATTGCCGCGTGGCGTCAAGGTCAGTCGGCCGGCCTGCGATCCGCGGCGGCCCCATTTTCACAAGCTGGAAGAGCCGATGAAACTTTCACTGGTCCGGATTGATAAAGGCGGATTTGTGGCTGTTGCCGCCGAGGGCACCATCACCTCCGCCGACATTCAGGGCGCTTCGTCCAAAGGCGCCAATGTGTTCGAGAATGTCCTCGGACCCGCCTGGGCGGGCAACCAGGTGCTCCTGGACATGTCCCAGGTCAGTTTCATCGATTCGTCGGCCATTGGATGGATGATCGCCTCCCACAAGGAGTTCAAAGGCGCCGGGGGGCGCTTCGTGGTCCACTCCATCCAGCCGGGCGTTCGCCAGGTGTTGGACATGCTGCGGATCGGGCAGGCGGTCACGTTGGCGAAAGACGAACTCGCCGCCAAGGCGATTCTGGCCGAATAGATGGAATGTCGAACCAGTGATGAATCCGCGGGGTTGACGCCGACAAAGGTGACATGATGAACAAAATCAGCAAAGCCGCCGGGAAATCCGCAGCCGAGGCGGGCGATGCGCCCGTTGCCCGCCCTCAAATGATTGATGTCGCGCATCATGGCGTCGATCAGGCGTTTGCGGCACTGATCGAGCACGCCCTGGCGATGAAGGCGAGCGACCTGTTCCTGGTGACCAACGAGCAGCACGTCGCGGCGCAAGTGAGAGCGATGGCCATGATTCGTCCGATTTCCATTTTGCCGGTCGAACTGGGGCGCAAGGTCATCGCCACGATCAAGGCGCGCTCGGGCATGGACCTCAATGAAAAACGCCGGCCGCTCGATGGGCGGTGGATCTACGAAAACGACGACGACACGATTGATCTCCGCATCAATATGATCCCCACGCTCCATGGGGAGGATTTTGCCATTCGTCTGCTGGATCGTTCGACCAACCTAATCTCACTCGAGCAGCTTGGATTGAACGCCGAGCAGTTCAACGCGGTCTCCGAGATGGTTTCAACCCCAAGCGGTTTGATCCTCATTTGCGGACCGACGGGATCGGGAAAAACCGCGACGCAATACGCCTGCCTGTCGCGCCTCAATGATGGACGGCGGAAGATCAACACCATCGAAGACCCCGTCGAGTTCGCCATCGACGGCTTGCGGCAGTCGCAGGTCAACCCTGCGATTGGACTGACGTTTCTCGATCTGCTGCGAAGCGTGCTCCGGCAGTCGCCGGATGTGATCATGATCGGGGAAATCCGCGATGCCGAGACGGCGCAAACCGCCGTTCACGCGGCCAATTCCGGACAACTCGTCTTCGCCACCATCCACGCCCCGGCGGCGGCGAATGCGGTCCAGTCGATGCGAAGCCTCGGCGTCAACCCCCACTTCCTCGCGACGGGATTGCGCGGCGTCATCGCCCAGCGCCTGGTGCGAACCTTGTGCCCCAAGTGCAAGTCGAGTTTTGATCTTTCTGAAGCACCCCATACTTTTGATGAAGTCCGACCTTGGCTGAAAGCCGGCGAAGGACAAACGCTCTTCGCGCCGGTTGGATGCGATGTTTGCTCAGGGTCTGGGTATGATGCCCGGGAGGGGATTTTCGAGATTCTGACCGCAAGCAAGGCCATCCGGAATCTCATCTCGGATAACAAGCCCACCCAGGCGATTCGTGACCAGGCGATGAATGAAAAAATGCAAACATTCCGCCAGGCGGCGCTCTTGAAGGTTGCGCAGGGCCGCACGAGCACTGAGGAAGTTTTCCGCGTCATTCCGTCGGAGCATCTCCTGGACACTTGACCGATGCGGGGGGATTTGAGGCGCCGTTGGTATCTGCCTGGATGGCGTGGTTCACGCCACGCCGAGGCGGGTGCATTCACGCATCTATTGCGTATTTCATCCGTTCCACAAAAGAACCCCCGCGGACTACATTGCCACTGTGCGCGGAATTGAGTGGCGCTGCAGTGCCGTTTGATGAGCGCGCGTGCAGGGGGCGTGCGCCGAAGATGAGGTCGTGGCGGTTGGGGCATGGAAGGGATTGGTTGCCAGGGGGCTGGAAGATGCGCGTGGTCGGATGTCTGATCCTTTGAAGATTCTCGTGGTGGACGGCGATGAGGTTGATCGCTTGCGGGTGTCCCGCGCGTTGCGTGCCGGGCCGTGGCATGCCGAGGTTGTTGAAGCCGGGGCTGGCGGCGACGCGACGGCATTGCTCAAAAGCGAAGAGTTTGACTGCGCGGTGTTGGATTACGACCTGCCCGGTGGAAATGGGCTTGAGGTCCTGCGCGACGTGAGGCGGGCGGGGGTGATGACGCCGATCATTGTGTTGACCGGGCAGGGGGATGATCAGATCGCCGCGGAGATGATGAAAGCCGGGGCGAGCGATTATCTGGCCAAAGGTCAGTTGCCACTCGACCACCTCGCGCGCAGCGTCCACAGCGCCGTTCGCATCCACCTGGCCGAACGGGCGGCGGCGCTGGCCAACGCCCTGCTCATGCAAAGCGAAAGTCGCTTTCGCAACATGGCCGACAGCGCGCCGGTTTTGCTGTGGGTCTCGGATGACCGCGGGGGGTTCACCTACACCAACGAAAGCTGGCTGCGGTTTACCGGGCGATCCATGGCCGAGGAGCTTGGGTACGGATGGGCCGAAGGCATCCATGAGGAGGATGCTTCCCGTTTTTTGACAATGTATCGGGAACACCTCGACTCGCGCACCCCCTTTGAGATGGAGTATCGGTTCCGCCGTCATGATGGACAATATCGATGGGTGTTGAATCGCGCCTCCCCCTGCATACTGGTGGACGGCTCATTTGCCGGTTTCGTCGGGTCATGCATCGACATCAGCACGCGAAAAGAGAGTGAATTGCAGCATGCCCAACTGCTCGAACGCGAGCAGGCGGCGCGGGCGCATGCCGAGGCGGCCAATCGCGCCAAGGATGAGTTCCTCGCAGTGCTCAGCCATGAATTGCGCACGCCGCTGACGCCTGTCCTGGGTGTTGTCCATCTGCTCGAGCATGAGGAATCGTTGAACGCCGATCTTCGCGAGCAGGTGGCGATGATCCGGCGCAATGTCGAGCTGGAGGCGAGGCTCATTGACGACCTGCTTGATCTGACACGACTCTCACAGGGCCGGATCAACCTCAACATGGAGTCGGGCGACGCCAACACCGCGATTCATGGGGCGGTAAGCCTCTGGCGCGACGAAATTCAGACCAAGCGGCTGCACCTGGAGATGGACCTGCATGCCGAACATCACCATGTGAAGGCGGACCTGGCGCGGCTTCAGCAGGTCCTCTGGAACCTGTTGAAGAATGCCGTGAAGTTCACGCCCAGCGGCGGGCGCATCGTGTTCCGAACGCACAACATCGACGGCGCCTGTCCATGTCCGGCGACCGGTGATCGGGCCATGGCGACCACGGTGCCGCAAGGCGGCGAAGGGGACAAGCCCCTCCTGGCAATCTCAGTGGAGGACACGGGGATCGGCATTCATCCCGAATTGCTCCCGCGAATCTTCGACGCCTTCGAGCAGGGGGAAGGGGCGATGCGCAGGCAATTTGGGGGTGTGGGCCTGGGGCTCTCGATTTCCCGCGCGCTGATCCGCGCGCATGGCGGCGACATTCTGGCGGCCAGCGCGGGACCGGGACGCGGGGCGACACTCAGTGTCTGGCTTGCCACGGTCGATCCGCAGGCAAAGGCGAAAAGTCAGCCGAACAAGTCGAACGTACCGACGCGGCACGCGGGGCGCATCCTCCTGGTGGACGATCACGCGGACACGAGCAGGGCACTCAAACGGTTGTTGCAGCGGCTGGGATATGAGATCGAGACGGCCGACAGCGTGAAGTCTGCGTTGACTCATGCGCGGGCGCACAGTTTTGACCTGCTCATCAGCGACATCGGTCTCCCCGATGGCAGCGGCCTGGACTTGATGCGGGAGATTCAAGGGATCCAGAAGATCAGGGGAATTGCCGTGAGCGGATTTGGAATGGACGAGGACATTCGACGGAGCAAGGAGGTGGGATTTGAGGAACACCTGACCAAGCCGATCAATTTTCAGCGGCTCCAGAGCGTCATTCACGAGCTGGTACGCTGAGCGCGATACCGTGCCGCTACGCGCTGCCGCCCACAAAGGCGCCTGCGACGGATGTCGAATCAAGAAGGAAGCTTCGCAGGAGATCAAGTGAAGCCGCGCCGCTGAATGCCTTGATGTGCGTCGCGCCCGGGCCGGAGGCGGTCAGGATGTCGTCGAGGCCGTCGCCGTTGAGGTCGTCGATTCCGACGCGCACGCCGCCACCAAATGTCTGGTCGTACGCGAAGAAACTTCGCACCGTCGTGGTCGCGTCAGGATTGGCGACATCAAATGCTTTCACATGAGGCGCGCCGACGGCCGTGCCGGTGATGATCTGACTGCGTCCGTTGCCCAGCACTTTCCCCGCCGCGACGCTAATCCCTCCGACGAAACCGGGATCATAGGCGAAGAAGCTCGCGACCAGGGAATTATCGAGCCCGGAGAACGCGCGGACATGCGGGGCGGCAGCTTGTGCGCCGGTGATGATGTCTTGTGCGCCATCGCCGTTGACATCCCCGACGGCGACACTGACGCCGCCGAGAAAACCGGGGTCGTATGCCCAGAAGCTTTTCAAGGTCGAGCCATCGACGCCGCTGAAGGCTTTGACATTCGGGCCGACGCCGGCGTCGACGCCGGTCACGAGGTCCGCCTTGCCATCGCCGTTGAGGTCGCCGGCCGCGACGTAAACGCCGCCGAGGTACGCGGGATCATACGCGAAGAAACTGCCGAGCTTCCCCGCCAGGGGCTGGCCGGTGAATCCGTCGAAGACGCGCACATCGGGCGGGCCGCCGGGGCCTGGGGCGGTGATGATGTCGGGCAAGCCATCTCCGTTGACGTCGGCCGACGCGACGCGAACTCCCCCCTTGAAGCCGGCATCGTAGGCGGCGATCGTCCGGTCAAGCAGCCCCGTTGCCGCGTCATAGACATTGACGAGCGGCGCGCCGCCGGAGTCGGATCCCGTAACGATAGATCCTTGGAACGAGGAGACGTTCAGCGAATAGTTTCCCGTTGAACCCGACGCCGCGCCGGCGCCGGTCAATGGGTTGTAAGCGCCGGCGTTTGCGCTGGCGCCATTGACGCCGATGTAATACGTCCGCCCGGCCACCACGCCGATGTGAAGCAGGCTGCTCGTCGTATCGATTGACGCGTTGTCGTTGACGGCCAGCTCGTGTCCACCGGAATCGAAGAGGCGGAGAAACGTGTTGGCGCCGGCGAATTGCCCGGTGGTATCCCCCATCGTGCGAATGGTGATGATCCGGGTGGCCGGTGCGACGAAACGGTACAGGTCAATGTCGCCTGGTCCCGCTGAGAACGCGCCGTCCGCGCCGATGGCCGCCGGAATCGTTTGTCCGAGGGCAATGGGCGTGGGGGTGTTGTTCTGGATCGAATCATTGCTGAGCAGGGCTTGATCGGAAGCAGGCAGCAATTGCGCGGCGATGAGATAATTGCCGGTGTCGCCGGAGCTGCCGCTGGCGCTGACGGCGGGATTGAAGCTGTTGTTCCCATCGCCCGACACCGCGACGTAATAGTCGGTGTTCGATTTTGCGACGAACTGAAGCTGCGGGTCCTCGCCGCTGAAATCACTGGTCGTCGCCAGGACATTTCCCTGGGCATCGAAGAGGGTCAGCAGGGCGTTGACGGGGTTTTCAATTCCGGCGTTGTGCGCGTCGATCTGGATGTTGATGACGCCGGGGGTCGCGGATCGAAAGTGATAGAAATCGACATCCTTGTCGCCTACCGCCGAAGCGCCATCCATGCCGATGCTTCCGGCCAGCGGCGACAGGGGCAGCGTCACATCGGTGGATTGGGTGATCACGCCATTTTGATCGTCATTGATGAAGGAGATGCCCAGGTTGTAGAGCCCGCCGGAACCGGCCGACGAGCGACCGTCGAGGGTTGTCGGCACATACGATGTGTTGTCGGCATCGGAGACGCCGACAAGGATGACCTGCCCGCGCGTCACCGGCACGGCCGCGTAACTGTCGGTGGCGTGACCGGCCGAATCGCCCGGTCCAGGCAGATCGTCGGCGGATGCGATGGGCGTGATGCCGCCGTCAGCCCCAACGACAAAGAATCGAAGCAGGGTGTCCACATAGCCGCTGACAAACGGAGTGGTGGTTTGCGCGAAGAGCGTGCCGTTGTCGGGAATGGTCATGCGGAAAAGGTCCACGTCGGACGGACCGACATATTTTCCGCTGAGGATCTGCCCATTGGCATCGACGCTGGCGTTGTCGTAACCGATCGAGCCGCCGAACAACTGCGGCTGCTGGGTAACGTTCAGGCTGACCGCGCCGGGGAGGAGCCCGTTGGGGTCGGGGGTGTCGAGCGCGAAGTTGATCGCATACCCGCCTGTGGCGCCCGCCTTGCCGCTTCCGGCGACGGTGGGGTCATACTTCGTGTTGGAGTAGCCACTGACCCCGGCATAATACGTACCGGGCGCCAGGTTCGCGGTGATCGCCGAGAATAAACTCCCTGACGACTGGTCATCATTCGACGCGATCTGATGTCCGGACGAATCGAACAACCGGAGATAGCTGTCGAATCCGCTTGAACCGTCAGGACTCGACAGCGTGATGCTCAGGGCACCCGGTTCGACGACGTCCATGCGGTACATGTCCACGTCGCTGGCGCCGATGGATTGTCCGTTGTCCGATCCGATGCCTCCGCCGAGGGAAAAGGCCTGGTTGCCATCGAGCGTCGGAACGTTGACCGCGCCGGCGAGCGTGCCGTTGTTGTCCCCAGCCTGCTGTCCCGGCGGGGTCGGCGCGCCTTGCTGGAAATAACTTCGCACGCCTTCGACGGCCTTATACGCGTTGACGCGCGGGAAGTCGTCGCCGGTCGTGGTGACGTTGGTGTCCTCATCATCCCCGTCGTTGATCGTGTCGGCGTTGGCGCGAATGAGGTCGCTCACCTCGGCCGGCGTCAGGTAGCGCCCGCCGAATTGCGATGCCGCCTGCTGCATCAAGGCGACCGTACCCGACACCATCGGCGTCGCCTGGCTGGTACCGGCCAAACTCCCGTACGTTCCGCCCGGAAGCGTGGAACGGATGAACGCGCCCGGCGCGAAGATGACGTTGGCGGTGCCGGGGCGATCGGAAAAGTAGGTGATCCGGTCGGCGCCGGTCGTGTAATCCTTGTAGGTTGCCGACGCGCTGCTGGGGAAGGGGCCGCCTTCGTTCTTGTCCCATACCGCGCCGACGCTCAAGGTGGAGAAGATGCCGGGGCTGGATGACCCCAGCTTCTGGTATTGGGGGTAATCATTGCCGGCCGCCGAGACCACGGTGATTCCCGCGCTTTGCAGACGCTGGACGTCGTCGTAGAGGATGTCGTTGGTCGCCTGGTCGGGGCTTGTGAAAAAGCCGCCGCCGAGGGACATGTTGACGACGAGGATGTTGTATTGCGCATGATTGGCGAGCACCCACTGCAGCGCTTTTTCAGTGGCCGCCAGGTCGATCCGGGATGAGCCGTTGGCGCCTCCGACCTTCAGGTCAACCAGGCCCGCGCCCATCGCCACGCCGATGTCCGGATCGCGCGCCGCCACGATTCCCGACACATGCGTGCCGTGCCCCTGCTCATCGTCGGGGGTGTTGTCATTGTTGAGAAAGTCGTATCCCCCGCGATATGCCGCCGCGAGCGCCGGGTGGGTTTGATCGACGCCGGTGTCGATCACCGCGACCGTCACACCCGCCCCGTCGATGTTGGAGAGCGACGGGTCGGCGCGGAGCATGGATAAGCCGATCAAATCACCGGCGGCGCTGAGCAACCGGCGATCCTCCAATGCCTCAAGCAGCATTGTCGCGCGTCGGCGCTTGTGCTTTTGCGGGCAACGCAGCGAACCACGTGAACCCATACGCATTATCGCATCCTCGTCCAACACACAACGCCGGACAAAAAATCGCGGATCACCCACAGGACCGGGGCTATTTCAGATTTTCCGGATTGAGCCCCTTTAGATCATCGACGACAAACAGCCCATCTTTGCGCACGACTTCGCCGTCGAAATGGATCTCGCCGCCGCCGGCCTCGGGGTCCTGCCGCATGACCAGGTCCCAGTGAATCTGGCTCTTGTTGCCGTTGCTCGCCTCGTCATAGCAGGCGCCTGGCGTGAAGTGGATCGAACCGGCGATTTTTTCGTCGAACAGGATGTCCTTCATCGCCTTGGTGCAATAGGGGTTGAAGCCGATGGCGAACTCGCCGACGTAGCGCGACCCGGCGTCGGCGTCGAGCACCTCATTGAGCTTGGCGGTGTTGGTGCTCGTCGCCTCCACGACCTTGCCGTCGCGGAACACCAGCCGCACGTTGTTGTGTGTGACCCCGCGATAGAGGGTGGGGCAGTTGAACTGGATGACGCCGTTCACGCTCTCGCGGACCGGCGCGGTGAAGACTTCGCCATCGGGGATGTTGCGATGTCCGTCGCAGGGAATCGCGGGAATGTTTTTGATCGAAAAACGCAGGTCGGTTTCGCCCGGGCCTTTGAGGCGCACCTGGTCCGTCCGCTCCATCCTCGCCACCAGCGGCTTCATCGCCTGGCTCATCCTCGCGTAGTCGAGCGTGCAGACATTGAAATAAAAGTCCTCGAATGCCTCGGTGCTCATCTCCGCCATCTGCGCCATCGAAGGGCTCGGCCAGCGGAGGACGACCCAGCGGGTCTTCTTCACGCGGATTTCATGGTGAACCTTCTCCCACACCGTCTTTTCATAAAACCGCTGCTTCTCGGCCGGGACATCCGACAATTCCGACACGTTGGCATTGCCCCGCGCGCCGATGTAACACTGCATCTTCCCCATCTGGATCTTTTCGATCTCACTGATGAGGTCCCACTGCGCCATCGTGCCGTTCTGCATCAACGTTCGCTGCACCTGGTTGCTTTTGAGTGTGACGACCGGCGTGGCCCCCGCAGTGGCCGCCGCGCGAATCATCGCCGAAGTGAACTCGTGGGGTACATCAATCGCCTCGATCAGGATGTTTTCCCCGGCCTTCACTTCACACGAGTAATTGACGAGCAAGTCGGCCAACTTTTGAATGCGCGGGTCCATCATCTGCGTGTGCCTCCTGTAAGGATTCTCATGATCTGGTTATTTTGTTGCGACGGCGGCGTCCTTCTTGGCGCCGGAGGGCGTGATCTTCATCACCCCGAGCGCCGCGAAGAGCTCGGCGGTTTTCAATTGGGCGGCGCTGGCGTTTGCGTCGAGTACGATTTTCAGCGCCCGGCGATTCCATCCCAGCAGGTTCTTCACATGCGCCGGCGGATTGGGCGTGTTGCCGGCATCGAGCGCTTCGATGCGGAGCGTGTCAGTGCCGCCGACGATGGGGTAATCAACTTCTCCTTCGGGCTCGCCCTTGGGAATTGAGATGATGTGTTCCTCGCCGGCCTGCGCCAGGGTGTCGGGGACATAAATGAGGATCTTCCCATCCCGCACATCCTCCAGCGCGAATGCCTGCATCTTGTATTTGCCGTCGGGGATGAAAAAGAGGATCGCATGCTGCCCGATCGTCTGCATCGGCACGGGCGCAAGCGTCCCCAGGACCGCCACGAGGCGGCTCCACGCCTTGGCGTGGGACTGTGATTCGGAAACGGCCTCGAGATGGCGTTCGAGGTTGGTGCGATCACGCTGTCCAAGCTTGGCCAGCTGCTGCGTGTAATCCGCCGGCTGGGCGAGCAACTCATCGGCGCGGAAGCGGACCGCGCTGACCTTGGCGGTTTTGTCTGCCTTGACCGTCTTGCTCGCCTTGGCTGCTTTCGTCATCGTTTTGGGCATAGATCGTATTTCCATCTAGGATTCCGTCCGCACCGCAAGCCACGCCGCGACTTGCTCCCGGCGAATTTCGGCCATTCACATCCTGTTGCGGACACAACACCAATTCCCGGCAATGCCGACGCTCCATCATAGGCGATGGAACGCATTTTCACCACTTTCTCGGCAAGCCGATCACCGACGGCTACAATTGGCGCTTATGAATGAGCCCTTTTCGTTGACCCATCGCCCGCGACGTCTGCGCAAACATCCGTCGCTGCGCCGAATGCTGCAAACCGTCTCGCTCAAGCGGTCCGATTTCATTGTACCGGTGTTCGTCACCGACGGCAGCGCCGATCGTTCGCCGATTGCCGCGATGCCCGGCGTCTGTCGCATGTCGGTGGATGTGGCGGCCGACTGGCTCGATCAACGCGCTACCGCAGGTTTTGGCGCATACCTGGTCTTCGGCGTCATCGACCGTGAAAAGAAGGATGTCAGCGGTTCGGCGGCCTTGGACGCCGACAACGTCGTGTGCCGCTTGCTACGTGAGGTGAAGCGGCGCGGCAATCCCATGGCCGGCATCACCGACTTGTGCTTCTGTGAATACACCAGCCATGGCCATTGCGGTGTCATGACCAAAGATGGCGTTACGGTTGACAACGACGCCACGGTGGCGCGCTTGGTGCAACAAGCGCTCAACCACGCCCGTGCCGGAGCCGATGTCATCGCACCCAGCGGGATGATGGATGGCGCGGTGGGGGCGCTGCGGCGCGGGCTCGACGCGACCGGATTCGCCGATCTGCCGATTCTTGGTTACTCGGTGAAATACGCCAGCGCGTTTTATGGTCCCTTCCGCGAGGCGGCCGATTCCTCGCCGGCCACGGGTGATCGAAAGTCCTACCAGATGGACTCCGCGCGAGGTGTTGATGAGGCCGTTCTGGAAGCGGCGCTTGATGTCGAGCAGGGCGCGGACATGGTGATGGTCAAACCGGCTGGGCCGTATCTGGACGTGATTCGGGCCGTTCGCGAAGCGGTCAGCGTCCCGCTCGTTGCGTATCAGACCAGCGGGGAGTATGCGATGCTCGAAGCCGCCGGCGCCAACGGGTGGATCGACCATGATCTCGCTGTCCTGGAGTCGCTCCAATCCATCCGCCGCGCCGGGGCGGACCTGACGATCACCTATTACGCGGAATTGCTGGAAAAGCTCCTGCCGGCGTGATCCGTGCCGCCGGAAGTTCGCTGAAAACCATCGGTTTCGGCCTGTTTCGGCTGGCCAACCAATGAGGCGTTAAACAAAATCAGCCGATAATGAGAGGGAAGCGACGGCGTTGGCGCGGCGAGGACAACAATTCCGCTGAAACTCGGTAGAATAATCAGGGTGCCATGGGCGTTGTACTGCCAGCGAGGAATGGCATGACGAAACTACATCCGCTGCTTGAGCCATACGAACCGACACCGGCCGACCCGTTTGACCGGATCAAGGCGGCGCATCTGCTGAATCGGGCCGGGTTCGGGGGAACCCTCGCCGAGATCGACAAAGTGATGGCGCTTGGGCCGCAGGATGCGCTCAATTGGCTCATGGACTTTCCCGATGCCCCGGCCGACGAGCAGTCGCCCACCGACCTGCCGGACCTCTCAAGCATCGGCGGCGACTATCCCAACACCTTCCGCGAACTCCGCAAGTTGTACGCGGGCAAGACGGAGGAGGAGCGCAAGGAACTTCGTCAGAAGTTGATGCAACTCAACCGCCAGGCGATGGAGGCGATCGCTTCATGGTGGATGAAACACATGACGTACGGGCCGCATCCGTTCCAGGAAAAGCTGACGCTTTTCTGGCACGGACACTTCACGACCAGCGCGCAGGATGAACGCTCGGCGCGGTTGATGTGGAATCAGAATGAGCTCCTCCGCCGGTATTCATTGGGCAACTTCGCGCAGTTCCTCCGCGCGATCTCGCGCGATCCGGCGATGCTCGACTACTTGAACAACCAGCAGAACCGCAAGCAGCACGCCAACGAAAACTTCGCCCGTGAGGTGATGGAGCTGTTCACGCTCGGCATCGGCAACTACACGGAAGTCGATGTGAAGGAAGGCGCGCGGGCTTTCACGGGTTGGGCGCACGACGGGGATCGGTTTGTTTTCCGAAAAAACGATCACGATGATGGGGAAAAGCGGTTCCTCGGGCGGAGAGGCAAATTCGATGGGGATGACATCCTTCAGATCATCCTGCAACAGCCGGTTTGCGCGGTGTTCGTCGCGTCGAAGCTGTACCAATATTTCGTGAGCGAGACGCTGGATCGTTCGATGGCGATCAGCCTGGGCAATGTGTTCCGTGAGAGCAATTACGAACTCCGCCCGCTCGTTCGGACGATCCTGGGCAGCAAAATATTTTACAGCGCCGATGTGATCGGTTCGCAGATCAAGAGCCCGATCCAGTTGATGATGGGGACGATTCGATTGCTGGGGCTCGACATGCCGCCTGACCGTCGGCTGGTTGGCACGTTGAAGCAGATGGGGCAGGTGCCGCTGCATCCGCCGAACGTGAAAGGCTGGCCGGGCGGACGGACGTGGATCAACACGAGCACCGTCTTTGTGCGGTATAATTCCGCCTTGGCGCTGGCATCGGGGCGGCTGACTCGCGTGCGCGGCGGGCGGGGCTTCAGGCAGGCGACGACGACCGGCGAAGGACCGCCCAAGGGTGCGTCGGCTGAACAGATTGCGACTTGGTGGATTCAGCGAATGATCCAGCGACCGATCGCGGCCGATCAGAAAAAAGTGCTGGTTGAGGCCCTGGGTGGTCGGCCGAACGATTCAGAGGCGGTGCGGGCGATGGTCGAGTTGATTGTGTCGATGCCGGAATATCAGTTGTGCTGACAATTGTCGTGGATGACCGGCAAGCGAGGAATGGAGTGACGCCATGTTTGATAAGCAAGTGACGACGCGGCGGTTGTTTTTGCAGCGCGGATTGACTCTCCTGGCGATTGCGCCGACCATTCCCACGTTTCTGGATCAGACGGTCATGGCGCTGGCCAATCCGTTGGACACTCCCCGCACGGGCAGGCCCAGCGGCAAGGATGGAAAGATTCTTGTCGTCGTGCAGTTGTCGGGGGGCAATGACGGGTTGAACACGGTCATCCCCTACGCGGATGACGCCTATCATCGCGTGCGCCCCACATTGGGTGTTGATCCCAGGACCGTGCTCAAGATCGACAACTATCTCGGGCTCCATCCGGACCTCGCACCCCTCAAAAATCTCTACGATTCGGGGTGCATGTCGATTTTGCAGGGAGTCGGTTATCCCAATCCAAATCGTTCGCATTTCCGCGCGATGGACATCTGGCAAACCGGCATTCCCGAACGCGATCTCGTCACCACCGGCTGGATCGGACGGTATTTCGACAACACGTGCAGCGGAAGCGATCCGCACGTGGGCGTGGCGATGGGGGACCAGCTTCCCCTGGCGATGCAAGGCGAGCGCGTGACGCCGCTGGCGTTTGAGCGCCCGGAGAGCTACCGCTACAACGGATCGGACAAGGACGCCTATCTGGCGCTCAACCAGGCGATTGCCACCGCGCCGCCGACCACCGCGCCAGCCAAAGGCGCGGCGCCCTCCCGCGTTCCCGTGGAAGCCACGGCCACCAGCCAGCTTGATTTTCTTCATCGCACCGCAATGGATGCGCAGATGAGCAGCGACGAAATCCTCGGGATGACCCGTCGTCACACCCCGGCGGGGAAATATCCCAATGGCTCGTTTGGCAACGGACTCCGCACGGTGGCCGCTATGATCGGCGGCGGGTTGAGCACGCGCGTCTATTACGTCAGCCTCGGCGGCTTTGACACCCACGCGGGGGAAAAGGGGAGGCATGATCGGCTGATGAAGGAATTGGCCGAGGGGATCGCGGCGTTCTATGCCGACTTGAAGGCGCAGAAAAACGACGATCGCGTGCTGACGATGACGTTCAGCGAGTTCGGCCGGCGGGTGGCGCAGAACGCCTCCGGCGGCACGGACCACGGCACGGCCGCCCCGATGTTCATGTTCGGCGCCGGCCTGCGGCAGGGCGTCGTCGGGCGTCATCCGTCCCTGACGAATCTCGACCAGGGAGACCTGCGGTACGGCATCGACTTCCGCGGCGTGTATGCCGAGGTTCTTCAAAACTGGCTGGAAACACCGAGCAAGCCGGTGCTGGGTCAGCAGTTCAAGCCGTTGCCATTTCTCAAAGCCTGATTTGCGATGCGCGTGAAGACGCTGCAACGGCGAGGTGCGTCCGTGTCCATCGGCGCGCCCAGGGGATGATGGTGTTCATGCCGCGTGATTCCGCGCGGCCAGGGGCATTGGGGGTGGTCCGGGGAGCCTCCTACGACATACAATAATGGTGCAGCATGGCGCACCGCGTCGATACATGGAATATCATGTGATGCGGGCACGGATGCTCTGAACGGGTTGACTCTAGATGGAGGCAAGACCATGGGCGCCAAGTCAAATTCACTGGTTTCATTGATCGACAAGAAGCTGGATGTTTCGCGGTTTCGTGAGCAGCATTGGGAGGGGACCTTCTGGGAATATCTCGACATCGCGCAGGAGGATCCATCGGTGGCGCGCAACGCCTTTCAGCGCGTCTATGACATGATCCTGAGCTTCGGGTCCGAGAGCTATACGCAATTCAAGGAGGAGGGGAAGCGCTATCACTTTTTCTCCGATCCGCTGGATCATGGCGCGGACGGCATTTTCGGGCTTGAGCGCCCGCTGATGCAGCTTGTCGATTTCTTCAAATCGGCGTCGCAGGGGTATGGAACCGAGAAACGCATTTTGCTCCTGCACGGGCCGGTGGGATCGAGCAAGAGCACGATCGCGCGCCTGCTCAAAAAGGGGCTTGAACATTATTCGCGCCAGGAAGGCGGCAAGTGCTATACCTATTCGTGGCGATTGCCCCGCCGGGCGGGGGAATCGGATGTGGGGGAGGAGTACGTCGATTGCCCCATGCACGAGGAACCGCTGCTCTTGATTCCCCGCGATGCCCGCAAGGAAGTGCTTGATGCGATGAACGCGCACAGCCCGGAAGGGCGACGGATCGGACTGTATGGGGATGTGTGCCCATTTTGTCGCAAGGTGCAGGCCGACTTGATGGAGCAATACGACGGGGATTGGAAGAAGGTAATGGACCATGTGAGGGTCAAGCGGCTGATTTTGTCGGAAAAGGACCGCCGGGGAATCGGGACGTTTCAACCGAAGGATGAAAAGAACCAGGACTCGACGGAACTCACCGGCGATATCAACTACCGGAAGATCGCCGAGTTCGGCAGCGATTCGGATCCGCGCGCCTTCAATTTCGACGGCGAGCTGAACATCGGCAACCGGGGCATCGTCGAGTTCATTGAAGTCCTCAAGCTTGATGTCGCGTTTCTTTATGATCTGCTGGGGGCCAGCCAGGAGCATTTGATCAAGCCCAAAAAGTTCGCACAGACCTACATTGACGAGGTGATCCTCGGGCACACCAACGAGCCGGAATATCGCAAGCTCCAGGGCAATGAGATGATGGAGGCGTTCCGGGATCGGACGATCAAGATCGACGTGCCGTACAACATTCGTCTCGATGATGAGGTGAAGATCTATCTCAAGGATTTCTCGGCCGAGCGGATCAAGGGAATCCACGTCGCGCCGCACACGATCGAAGTGGCGGCGATGTGGGCTGTCCTGACGCGATTGGCCGAGCCGAAGAAGGCGGGGATCAGCAAGCTTCAAAAGTTGAAGCTGTACAACGGCAAAAACATCCCCGGCTTCACCGAGGATTCAATCAAGGAGCTCAAGCAGGAAGCCCCACGCGAGGGGATGCAGGGGATCAGCCCTCGCTATATTCAGGACAAGATTTCCAATTCGCTCGTTTCGCACCAGGCGCAGACCGAGAAGACAATCAACCCGTTCATGGTGATGAATGAGCTGGAGAGCGGGCTGAGTCATCATTCGCTCATTACCGATGAGGAATTGAAGAAGGAATACAAGGAACTGCTTGCCGTCGTGCGGGAAGAGTATGAGGACATTCTCAAGGGTGAGGTCCAGCGGGCGATCAGCGCCGACGAGGATGCGATCAAGCGGCTGGCGGCCAACTATGTGGAAAACGTGCGGGCCTACACACAGCATGAGCGCGTTCGCAACCGCTACACCGGCCGGGATGAGGACCCCGATGAGCGGCTGATGCGTGCGATCGAGGAGAAGATCGACATCCCCGAGAGCCGCAAGGATGACTTCCGGCAGGAAATCATGAACTACATCGGGGCGCTGGCATTGGATGGCAAGAAGTTTGAGTACAACGCCAACGCCCGGCTGCTTAAAGCGCTTGAATTAAAACTGTTCGAGGACCAGCGGGACACGATCAAGCTCAAGAATCTTGTGTCGAGCGTGGTCGATGATGAAACCCAGCAGAAGATCGATGTCGTCAAGCAGAGGTTGATCAAGTATTTCGGATACAATGAAACCAGCGCGACGGATGTGCTCAATTATGTGGCGAGCATCTTCGCGCGGGGCGACACCAAGCAGGAAGATTAGATTGCGCCCGCCGACCGCCGATGGCGGGAGGGTCAGTGCGGCGGCGGCCAACGGACGATTGATCATTGACCACGGAAGACCTCGGACACCAATAGCGCGGCAACGATTTATGGCACGGAATATTCGCTCTGGATTTATGCTGTTTGTCATCGGACTGATCGGCATCGGATTTTTTATCGCAACCGATGTCCGCTATGGGTTGGCCCGCTACTGGACCGATTCCCGCGTCCTGGTCGATGCCGCCCATGAAGCCTGGCCGGGGACATATGTCGGCGTCGCCGGATCGGCGATTATTCTGTTGATCGGAGTGTGGCTGATGACAAGACGCGCGGCATAGGACCAAGAGAGGATGGATGTGGCGATGATGGATGACCTCAAGGAACTCTTGCGAGATGGGCCGTTTGTTTCATTCCGCATTGTGTTGACGAGCGGCAACACATACGACGTGACGACGCCATTCCAACTGGCGCGCGGCCAATCGCAGGGGCATGACTACCACCCGCGATCAGATCGCAAGGCGCTGCTTCGGCTGAATCAGATTGCCTCATATGAAGCACTGGAGCAGACGCCGTCATCCTGGGACGTGAGAATTGAGAAGTGATGCGCAAGGCGCCATTATGAAGATGTTGATGCCATGGTGCTGAAGATTGAAAAAGATCACCAGCGGTTCCGCCAGATCATCAAAGGGCGGATTCGGGAGGATCTTCGCAAGTTTCTGACCAAGGGGGAGCTAATTGGCAAGGAGGGCAAGCACCTCATTTCCATTCCGGTGCGCGGCGTCGAATTGCCTCACTTCCGTTTCGGCGACAACTCCAGTGGCGTCGGCGCCGGCGACGGCAACGAAGGGGATGTTGTCGGCAAGACCCAGCCGGGGCAGGGCAAAAGCACCGGCGGCACCGAGCAAGGCCAGCATCTGATGGAGGTGGACCTGACGCTGGATGAGCTTGCGGAGATATTGGCCGAGGAATTGAAGCTCCCGAGGATTGAGCCGCGGGGCAAGCATCGAATCACCACCCTTCGCGACAAGTATTCCGGCATCCGCCGGGTCGGGCCGGAATCGCTGCGGCATTTCAAGCGCTCGTTCAAGGAGGCGATGAAACGGCAGATCATGCTCGGCGATTATGACCCGGACAATCCCGTCATCATCCCGCAGAAAAAAGACATCCGCTACCGCTCGTGGAAGGAGATCAAAAGCCCCCAGAGCAACGCGGTGATCGTCTTCATGATGGATGTGTCGGGATCGATGGGGGAGGAGCAGAAGGAACTGGTGCGGCTGGAAAGCTTCTGGATCGACACCTGGCTGCGCAAGAATTACGAAGGCATTGAAAGCCGCTACATCGTGCATGATGTCAGCGCCAAGGAGGTGGACAAGCACACATTTTATCACCTCCGCGAGGATGGCGGCACGAAGATCAGCTCCGCGTACCGGGCCTGCAAGTCTTTGCTCGATTCCCATTATTCACCGGAGGAATGGAACATTTACCTGTTCCACTTCAGCGACGGCGACAACTCCAGCGAGTCCGACAGCCGCGAGTGCGTCAAGCTGCTCCAGGATCAGCTTTTGCCCGCGTGCAACATGTTCGGCTATTGCCAGGTGGCCAGCGCCTATGGCAGCGGCAACTTCATCAACATCCTCCACGAACACCTGCGCAACAACGACAAGGTGTTGACCAGCCGGGTGAATGGGAAGGATGACATCTATGATTCAATCCGGACGTTTTTCGGGAAAGGGCATTAAACGGTGAATGATGCGCCCGTCGGCTTTGACATCATCGGGCCGATGCGGGAAGTGGAGATCATTGCGGTGGGTCGCGGTGTGAGAGTGCGGCAGCGACTGTGACGGGAATACGGCGGGCATCGTTGGCGCAAACTGAAGGCGATCGCAACTATTTGTGAAGATACGGGTGATATTTATGAAGCGGAAATCCACTGGTTCGAGGCGCACGGCGTCGGGCGGCGGGACTGGAAGATCAAAAAACGCCTTGGTTGACAGTCCACAGTATCCGTTCCTGGCGATCTGCGTAGAAAATCGCGGCAATGAAGTGTCGCTGGAATTGGGCAAGACCTATCAGGTCATCCGTCCGGAAGCGAATGAACCATGCGAGCGATTGCGCGTTATTGACGAGGATGGAGAGGATTATCTGTATCCCGCCGAGTGGTTTGTGCCGGTCGAGTTGTCGCCCGGCGCCAAGCGTCGGGTGATGCGGGTGACGGTTGGATCGACTTGATGAGCATGTTGCGGTTGGTGGCCCTTGGACTGCAAGCGGATGCTTAGCTGGGGAAAACGGCGATGGCCGAAAAGTTTGAGATCCTTGGCCCTCTCCGTGATGTGCAGCAGATCGCGGTGAATACATCGATCCGTTCGAAACGAGCACTCGTTGAACGATTCGGGCGGGGGCGATGGCGAAAAATGAAAGGGATGGCAGTGATCCGGACTGCGCGTGGACAGATCATGACGGCGGAATTGCATTGGTATGAGGCACACGGGATTGGCCGCGTCGGTTGGAAGGTAAAGAGAGAAATATGACAAACTCAGCAATCACCAAACCAAAAGCGGGAACCTACGTCGCATGTGTTGCGGCCACGCACGACGACATCGACTTGATCGTGGGCAAGATATACCGCGTTCATAAGCCCGAGAGGAATGATCCGCTGAGCATGCTCCGCATCATTGATGAATCTCAGGAAGATTATCTTTATCCCATCGATTGGTTTGAACCGATGGACGTTCCGATGCGTGTGAAACTCGCATTGGCGGGCACGAAGTAGAGCAACCCCATGTCCTCCCACACCCTCGCCCCATTTCCCGACGAATTGCTGGCCGCCAAGAAGCGGATTCGCGAGCAGGCGCGCTCCTATGGTCTCGACTTCTTCCCGGTCATCTTTGAGATGTGCGACTACGAGCAGATGAACCAGATCGCCGCGTACGGCGGCTTCCCCCAGCGATATCCCCACTGGCGATTCGGCATGGAATACGAACGCCTTCGCAAGCAGCACCACTATGGGCTGGGTCGCATATACGAAATGGTCATCAACAACGACCCGTGCTACGCCTATCTCCAGGAATCCAACGGTCTGGTCGATCAGAAACTGGTCATCGCACATGTCTACGGGCACAGCGACTTTTTCAAGAACAATCTCTGGTTCAGCCGGACCAACCGCAAGATGATGGATGAAATGGCCAATCACTCCACGCGCATCCGCCGCCATGCGGAGCATCACGGCCAGGATGTCGTGGAGCGGTTCCTCGACATCTGTCTCGCGCTCGAACACCTGATCGATCCCCACTCGATGTTCCTCAACCGCGGGCCCCTTGAAGTCGCGCCCGAGTTGCCTCGCCGCGATGACAGCGTCTCCAAATACGCAGCCAAGGACTACATGGACCGCTGGATCAATCCCCCCGAACTGATCGAGGCCCAGGCTCGCCGCCAGCGCGAGGACAAGGCGCGCCAGCGTCATGTCACCCCCGCCCGGCCCACCCGCGATCTCCTGCTTTATCTCATCCAGCGCGCCCAGCTTGAGGACTGGCAGATCGATTGCCTCTCCATCGTCCGCGAGGAATCGTACTATTTCGCGCCCCAGGGGATGACGAAGGTGATGAACGAGGGATGGGCCAGCTACTGGCACTCCACCATGATGACCCGCCACTTCGCCGAGCCGGCCGAAATCATCGACTATGCCGATCATCACTCCGGCACCGTGCACATGCCGCCAGGAAACTTCAACCCCTACAAGATCGGCATCGAGCTTTTCCGCGACATCGAAGACCGCTGGAACAAGGGGCGCTTCGGCAAGGAATACGAGGAAGCCGCCGCCCTCGGCGAGCAGAGGCGCTGGGACAAGGGTCTCGGGCTGGGCCGCGAAAAAATCTTCGAGGTCCGCCGGATGTACAACGATGTGAGCTTCATCGATGAGTTCATGACCCCGCGGTTCATCGAGAAGCACAAGTTTTATCAGTATGGCCGCGACCCCCACACCGGCCAGATGCGCATCGTCTCCCGCGACCCCGTGCGGATCAAGCAAACGCTATTGCATCAATTGACCAACCTCGGCCAGCCGTTCATCTATGTCGCCGACGGCAACTACGCCAACCGCGGCGAACTTTTTCTCTCGCATCAGCACAATGGCCAGGACATTGACATCAAATATGCCACCGAAACCCTGAAAAGCATTTATGCGATATGGCGTCGCCCCGTGCATCTGCAGGCGCGGATCGATGAAGACATGATGCTGTTCACCTTCGACGGGGATCAGTCCAAACAGCAGACCATTCACGATGAATTGCCGGCCCCCGCGCATCAAGTCATGTGAGGTTATAGCCGCTTTGTGGCGGCGTTCCGTGTGAAACCGATTGATCCCGAGGATTATGTGTTCGGATTGCGATCAGCACCCTTGCGGCGGCGATTCCCCAGCATCACCAATCCACCCAGGACAAAGATCATCGCGCTGCCGGGTTCGGGTACCTCATGCTTGGGACCGAGGTCCACCCCCGCCTTCAAGCTGAAATCACCGCTTCCCGTGAACGATGCCGTTGGCGCCGATACAATGATCTGGCCCACCTGGCTGTCGGTGATGAAGCTCTGCCCGACATCGAGCGAGCCATCTCCAAAGTTCAAAATGCGATTCGTCACGTCGAATTGTGCGTCATTGAACGGCGCGACCCCGTCATTGGGCGTGCCATCGCCGATGTCCATCCCACTCGAATAAAATACGGCACCCCGGTTTTGCACCACCTTGAAATACATCCCATCCCATATGTACCCGCTCTGATTAGTGACGTGGGTGTTCAGCACGATGTAGGGGGCGGCATCGGCCTTGGTTTGCTGAAAGGTGAGCACAAGCGGGTTGATCAGATCGGCGATTTGAATCCGAGATGCGTCCATGACCGCGGTTACGTCGAGCGTGGCATACTGCCCATCGACCGAAACGCCATCGAGCGTCACCGTGGTTGGCTGTGAATCAGGCCAGGACACCACCCAGCCCACGCTGTCAAACCCCATGTAGGCACCCTGTGCGGATTGTCCTCCAACCAAAATCGCACCGACAACCCCCAAGAGCGCGTTGACTCGCAAAGACATCAGCCTTCCTCCATCCTGTGAACATGCTCCCATAACCATTCTATACCCTGTCCAGTGACTTTGCGTAATAGGCGGTTTGAAACTTAAATAAAATTTCACGCAATCAACAATAACCGCATCCGTTCAAATGTGCCCAGTCTATTTATCCCCTACAATTGATCCAGTGTGAAATTGCCCATCCTCCCTGCGGCGTTGCCGACGGAAGAGTTCAGACGGTATAACCCCCCTCGCCATGCCCGACATTGAATTGCTTTTTCTTGGAACCGGCACCAGCGCCGGCGTGCCGATGATCGGCTGCCATTGCGAAGTCTGCCGAAGCGCTGACCCGCGCGACAAACGCACCCGTCCCTCGGTTGTCCTCGCCTACGGCCACACGCACGTCCTCATCGACACCGCGCCGGAATTGCGCCTCCAATGCGTCGCCAATCAGGTCGAGGCGATTGACGCGGTGGTGTACACCCACGCCCACGCCGACCATGTGATGGGCCTTGACGACGTGCGACGCTTCAACGCCATTCAGGGCAAACCGCTCGATGTCTGGGCGGAGGAATCGGCGCTGGCGACGCTCCATCGCGCCTTTGGATATGCCTTTGTCGCCCCCGATCCAACCAGTCGGTTGTTTCGGCCGCACCTGTTGCCGCGCGTCATCGAGTCTCCCTTTGACATTGGCGGCGCGCAATGGACACCGATTCGGCTGTTTCATGGCCAGATGCCCGTGCTGGGCTTCCGCGTGGGAAACCTTGCCTATTGCACGGACGTCAGCCGGATCCCTCCGGAGTCGTATGCGCTCCTGGAAGGGTTGGATGTCCTGGTGCTCGACGCCCTGCAGCCGCGAAAGCACGTCACGCACTTTTCGTTGGAGGAGGCAATTGACGCCGCCCGCCGGATTGGGGCACGGCAAACCCTCTTCACCCACATCGCCCATGCGATGGGGCACGAATCGACCAATGCGTCCCTCCCGCCGACAATGCGCCTGGCGTATGACGGCCAGCGCATTGTCGCTTCCGGTGTATAGTCATTCCCATGCCCAAACGGTATCGCGCCATCGCCGAGTACTACGATTTTGAATACGCCCATCATGAGATGCTGCGTGAGGATGTTGCGTTTTTTCAAGGGCATTTGCCCAAAAGGCGACAAAGCATACTGGAACTGGGCGCCGGAACCGGCCGGGCCGCCATTGCCCTGGCGTCCGCCGGTCACCATGTGGTCGCAGTGGACCACGCGTCGGATATGCTCGCGATCGCCCGGCGGAAGTGGAACGCCCTTGAAGCGCCCGCCGGGCGACTGACCCTTCATCGCGCCGACATCCTGCGCCTGAAACTTAATCGACGTTTCGATCGCGTCTGCCTCTTCTTCAACACATTTCTCACCTTCACCGCGCTCAAGGATCAGGATGCCCTCCTGCAAGCCGTTCGCGCCCACTTGAAGCCGCGCGGGCGATTCTGGCTCGATATATTTCAACCCGATCTTGATCTGCTGTCGCGCGAAGTCTCCTGTGACCTCGACCCCCACACCTTCTTCGTTCCAAACCTCAATCGAACCGTCTTCCAAACCACCTCCGTCGTCTGCGACACCGCCCGCCAGCTTCAACACATGCTCTTGCGGTATGAATGGTTCGACGCAACCGGCCAGCGCCATGACCAGAGCGTCGAGTTCGATTTCACCTATCTGTTTCCCCGCGAGCTGCGCCTGCTCCTGGAGCGCAACGGCCTGCGGATCGAGCGGATGTGGGGCGATTACGACGGCAATGCGCCCACCGCCGAATCACCGCGATTGATTGTTCAATGTTGTTTGAAACAGCCGCAGCGCATACAGTGATTCACAGGCCGGCCAGCGCGCCTTCATCACCGGCCGCGCTTCGCAATCATCCAGGAGTTCCCTCATGAGCAGCACCCCATCCGCCGCGTCGCCCGACACCCTTTCATCATCCCGCGCCGCCCAACCCGCGCCCGACGCGCAAGCCGCCAGGCAACCCGCCCGGCGGCAGTTCGTCAATTTTTCCTTCTGGAAGCTCGATCCCGCGTTCCGCCGCCTCGGCGACCATGAAAAACTCCAGGCACGCAGCGAGTTCCTCGCGGTGATGACCCAAAACCGCCCCGGATTGATCTGCCTGACCTACTCAACGGTGGGCCTCCGCCCTTCGACCGATTTCCTGCTCTGGCGGATCAGCCATTCGCCGGAGGATTTTCAGCGGCAGACCCAATCGATCAACAAGACGCGCCTGGGCGCTTATCTGATCAACCCGCATTCGATGGTCTCCATGACCAAACGCAGTTCCTACATCGATCAACTCGATCCGCACCACACCGCGGAAAGTCGCACGAACATCATCCCCGGCAAGGCGAAATATCTCTTCGTCTATCCCTTCGTGAAAACCCGCGAGTGGTACCTGCTTCCGCAGGAGGAGCGGCAACGGATCATGAATGAGCACATCAAGATGGGCCTCGATTACCCCAGCGTGAAGCTCAACACCACCTACAGTTTCGGGCTGGACGATCAGGATTTTGTCGTTGCGTTCGAAACCGAAAAGCCGGACGATTTCCTCGATCTGGTCATGAATCTCCGCGAAACCGAAAGCAGCAAGTACACCCAGCGCGACACCCCCATGTTCATGTGCCTGCACATGCCGATGGGACAGATTCTCGACCAGCTGTTTTGAGTTTTGCGCGTGGGTCACAGCAGCGACACCGGATCCACATCCACCGCGATGCGCTCATTTTTTTTCAATGAGCCTTTCTTCCTCAGGCTCGCCAGCACCGCTTGAAGTCGGCTGACCCGCGGGCACGAGAGCACGATTTGGTTGCGGTGATATCCCGCGATGCGCGAGATCGCGCACGGCATCGGTCCTTGAACGCGCACGCCCAGTTCGCCGCCGATCAGGTTGCCTGGTTGGGCAGAAAACTGTGCCGCGACTTCCACGAGCGACTCGGCCAATTCCCCCGCCAGTTGATCGCACAACTGATGCAATCTCTCCGGGTCCCGATCCCGAAGGATGATTCGCGCCATCCGCACATACGGCGGCAGTCCGACCTCGCGGCGCTGCGCCAGCTCCCGACCGGCGAATCCCGCGAAATCCTGCCTCAGCGCCGATTGGATCGTTGGATCATCCGGCAGGAAGGTCTGCAACACCACCCGCCCCGGCACATCGCCGCGGCCGGCGCGCCCCGCGACCTGCGTGATCAGTTGAAACGTCCGCTCGGCCGCCCGAAAGTCGGGCAGCGCCAGCGCCGTGTCCCCGCTGATGACGCCGACCAGGGTCACGTTCGGATAATCCAGCCCCTTGGCGATCATCTGCGTTCCGAGCAACACCTGAATTTTGCCGTCGGCGAAATCCCCCAGGAGCGCTTCATAATCCTTGGCGCTGCGCATCGAATCGGAATCGACGCGCGCGAACTTGATCTCGGGAAACTTGCTCGTCAGCTCCTCCTCGACGCGCTGCGTCCCCAGTCCGAACAGCGTCAGCCCTTTGCCGCACGTCGGGCATTTCTCCGGCAACGGGCTGACGGCCATGCAGTAGTGACAATGCAACTGTCCGGTGTGGACGCCCTTGGCCGACACGGCGCTGCCAACATGTTGACCGGCCGAGCGGTGATAGGTCATCGTCGTATCGCAAAACCGGCACGGCACCGCCGACTGACACGAAGGGCAATAGACAAAGTTGGAATACCCCCGTCGATTGAGGAGCAAAATCGCCTGCTGCCCGGCCGCCAGCGTTGTTTTCAGCAGATGCTCAAGCCGCTGCGACAGCAGATGCACGCCCCGGCGGAATTTCCCCTCCTGCTTCATGTCGATAAGCTCGACATGCGGCATCGCCAACCCGCGGACGCGGCGGGGAAGGATCAGCAGATGGTAATTGTTTTTGGTCCGAGGTTCGCTGTCCGTTGTCCGTTGTTCGGATTTGTCGGCTGCGCGTTGTCCGTGGTCCGTCGCTGACGCTTCCGGCTCGTTGACTTGCAACGGACCACTGACCACTGACAACGGACTCTGAACCCGCCTCCACGTTTCCAGCGATGGCGTCGCGCTTCCAAGCAGGATCGGCGTCCCTTCAATCTGCGCTCGCTTGATCGCCACATCGCGCCCATGATAGCGCGGGGCGCTGTCCTGTTTGTACGAAGCCTCGTGCTCCTCATCGACCACGATCATCCCGAGCTTCGGCACGGGCGCGAAGATCGCCGAGCGCGCCCCGACGATCACATCCGCCTGTCCGGTGGCGATTTGTTGCCAGTATCGATGACGATCGGACGCCGACAAACCGCTGTGCAGGATCGCCACGCGCCGAAAGCGCCGGGTGAACCGCCGCACCGTCTGCGGCGTCAGTGCGATTTCCGGCACGAGCAAAATCGCCTGGCAACCCCGCGCCACCACCTGGCGGATGCACTGAAGATAAATCTCCGTCTTGCCGCTTCCCGTGACACCCTGCAACAGATTGACCGAAAATCCCCCGGCCAGACGCGGGCGCAAGTCATCAAACACCCGCTGCTGATCCTCGTTGAGTTGGATGTCCGCCTCGGTGCCGTCGGACGAGATGGAAGCGCTGTCGATCGTCGGCGCCTCCCGTTCGGCCGTCAGCGCGATCCACCCCAGCTTCGCCAGCTTGCGAATGGTCGCAAGTGTCGCCCCCGATTCCCCGGCCAGGCGAACCAATTCAATCCCCTCCCCATCGGGCAGTTGCAGCATCCGCGCCAGGATCGCACGCCGCTTGGGCGCCTTGGTCTTTTCCACCGCCGCCTGCACCTGGTCGCGCGGCTTGGCGAGAAACGCCTTGAATGATCGCCGCATCCCCACCTTCTTCTTCACGGCCGATGGGATGATGCTCTCAAGCACCGTGCCCAGCGACGCCACATAGTAGCGGCTCATCCAGCGCGCCAGTGTCATCAACTGCGGCGTGACCAGTACACGGGGATCATCGATTCCCATGAGCGGTTTGATCCGGGGATAATTCGTCGTCGGATGAATCGAAACGATGTACCCGTACACGCTTCGGTTGCCCTTGCCCAGCGGGGCCTTCACGCGCTGCCCGACGCGCACGCTCGCCGCCAGCGATGGGGGGATCGAATAATCCAGCACCTTGTCGATCGCATTTTCCATCGCGACGCCGGCGAACGGCCCTTCCGACAGCGACGGTGGATGCGCCTTCCTCTTTGGCGTCGGCTCCGACGGGATGTCGCCAAACAAGGTTCGCATTCAACTCCAAATCCTGCCCAAGCCCGTCCCCCATCGCTTGGCAGCGCCATGCGCATCGGTTACGTTCATCGCGTTGGCGCAAGCGATTCCAATCCTATGGACCGTCTTGCAGTATGGCAAATGTTTGGTATCCGACCGCCTCGATAGATTGACCATCCGCTCCAGGAGAGTTCATGGAATCCACGCCGCTGCCCGCTTCGCACGATTCGCAGGAGGCTCCGCCTTTCTCCCATGATTTGCTCAACTTGTTCGGCTTGCGCAATCGATCCCTGCTCATCATTTCCGCCATCGCCGCCTTTGCGCTTGTGTGGTGGATCGGCGGGCTCGCGGGCATCCCCAGCCACCGCAACCTCGGCGCCAGCCTGCTCCTCCAGCCGTCGATTGGCGCGATCATCCTCAGCCTGATCGCGACGGCCATCGGCGTCATCCTTTGCGCCGTCCTGGGCATCGTCATCGCGGGAACCGTTCGCTACGACGTGGGGTTGTTCGCCGCCGCCTTCGGACTCCTCGCCCTCTCCTGTCGCGGCGGAACGATGAGCGATGTTCTTCGCACCCACGGCGTCGGCCCATCCGTCTTTTTCCTCTTCATCGGCGAATCCATTCTGTTGTATGCCATGCTCATGCCGGTCATCGCCATGCAGTCGGTCGCCCGCAATATCGGCCTGCTGAAGGCGGATGTGATGCGCGATGGGTTTGAAGAGCCGGATGAACCGCTCATTCAAAAAATGACCGCCACCGTCGCCATGATGCTCGCGATGCTCGTCGGCCTTTCGCTGCTCGCGCAATCCGAGGACAAGGCGCAGGTGCTTTGGGCGGTTGGCTTATCCGCGCTCGGCGGCGCCGCGATCGCCCACACGCTTTTCCCCGTCCGCCCGATCGCGTGGTATGTCGTTGCGCCGCTGCTTATGGGCGTCATCGGGTACATTGCCGCATATGTCTGGCCAGCGGGGGTCGATACGGGGGTTTTGACCAGTCAGTTTGCGCCGCTGGCCCGGCCGCTGCCCCTCGATTACGTCAGCGCCGGCACCATCGGCACATTGCTCGGGTATTGGCTCAGCCGCAAGTGGCACCATGCCCGCCAGGACACGGAATGAAGCATTCGTAGAATCATCCTCCCGCAAATGGAAGCGGATCATCCCCACACCACAAGGAAGTCATGGCCACCAAAACACTCCCCAAACGCTCTCAAGTGAAACCCGCCGACTGCTGGGATCTCTCCAGCCTTTATCCCGACGACGCGGCATGGGAAAAAGCGTTCAAAAAATGGGAAAAGCAAATCGCCGGCTACGCCGCTTTTCGCGGGAAGCTGGCGAGTGATGCCAAGACCCTGGCCGCCTGTTTGAAATATGATGCCGATTTCGACCGCCTCGGCGAACGCATCGGAACCTACGCGTATCTCAAGACGACCGAGGATCAGTCCAACTCCGACTACCAGCGCATGAAAGGGCGTTTCCAGCATGTCGCCATGCAGGCATCCGAGGCGTCGAGCTGGATTCGGCCGGAGATCATGTCCATCCCCGCGAAGAAAATCGCGCAGTTTCTTGATGCCAGGGAACTGAAACCCTGGCGATTGGCGCTCGACCGCATTCTTCGCTACCGCCCGCACACGCTGGGCAAGAAGGAGGAGCGGCTCCTGGCGATGCAGGGGCAGATGAGCGAAGCGTCCAATCAGGCCTTTCGCCAGTTGAACGACGCCGATCTCAAATGGGGCCTCATCCGTGATGCCAGGGGGGAGAAGGTTGAGCTCGGCCATTCCTCCTTCTCGGCGTTTCTCCATTCCTCCTCCCGCCGTGTGCGCAAGGAGGCGTTCCATCAGTATTACGCGGAGTATGATGAGCATAAAAACACGCTGGCCGCCACGCTCAACGGCAGCGTGCAGCGCGATGTTTACTACGCCCGCGCCCGCGGCCACCGCAGCGCCCTGGAAAGCGCGCTCTTCGCCGACAAGGTGCCCACGAGCGTCTATGACAACCTGATCGCGTCAGTCCATAAAAATCTTCCCGCGCTCTATCGCTACTACGAACTCCGGCGCCGCAAGATGAAGCTCAAGGAGATTCATCATTACGACACCTATGTCCCGATCCTGAGCGATCTGGACAAGCGCACCACCTGGGACCAGGCCGTCAAAACCGTCGTTCGCGCCCTCGAGCCGCTGGGCCGGGAATACACCGCCGAGCTGGAGCGCGGCCTGACCACCGCGCGCTGGTGCGACCGCTACCCCAACAAGGGCAAGCAAAGCGGCGCGTTCTCCAGCGGCTCATACGATGGCCAGCCCTACATCCTGATGAACTACCAGCCCGATGTGCTCGATCACGTCTTCACCCTCGCCCACGAAGCCGGCCACTCGATGCACAGCCACTACTCGGCCAAGCATCAGCCGTATCAGTATTACAACTACACGATCTTCGTCGCCGAGGTCGCCAGCACATTTAACGAGCAGTTGCTGGCCCATCACCTGATGAGCCAGGCGAAAAATGACCAGGAGCGCGCCTACCTCATCAACCGCCAGCTCGACGGCATTCGCGGCACGATCATCCGCCAGACGATGTTCGCGGAGTTTGAGAAGGTCGCGCATGCCCTCGTCGAGGCCGGCGAGCCCCTCACCGTCCAAACCCTGCGCCGTGAATACCGCAAGCTGCTCGATCTCTACTTCGGTCCCGATTTTGTGATCGATTCGGAGATGGAACTCGAGTGCCTGCGCATCCCCCATTTCTACCGCGCGTTCTACGTCTACAAATATGCCACCGGCCTGAGCGCCGCCATTGTCCTCAGTCAGCGCGTCCTGAACGGCGGTTCGCGGGAGCTCAACGACTACCTCGGCTTCCTCAAGGGCGGCTGCTCGCAATTTCCCCTCGATCTGCTCCGCGGCGCGGGAGTCGATATGGAGCAGCCTCATGCGGTGGACACGGCGTTGCAGGTGTTCGCCGGGCTGGTCGATGATCTCGACGCCTTGCTGTAACCGCCCGATGCGCGTACATACGCTTGATCGGCCGCGCGAACCGGCGACCGATTGAAACGGTATTCATGATCCTTACAATACCCTAACGGAATGACTGGAGCTTTCCCGTCCCTTGTGCCGATAACATGCGCATCGGGTGGAGGGCTCGGCCAATATTTTTCAACACGACGGACTTTTCATGGCGAATGGAACGGCAACTTTGCAACGAAAATCTTCACGCAAGACCGAACGCAGCGCGGGCGGACATGAAACCGCCGAGTCAATGGCCTCGAAGCAGAAGGATATCTCCGTCAGCGAGTTCTTCGCCAAGAACCGCCATCTCCTGGGCTTCGACAACCCCCGCAAGGCCCTGCTCACGACCGTGAAGGAAGCGGTGGACAACTCACTCGATGCCTGCGAGGAGGCGGGGATTCTTCCCAACATCTCCGTCATCATTGAGGACCTGCAACCCGACCGTCCGGCGACCGCCAAGCAAAGCCGCTACCGCGTCACGATCGTGGACAACGGGCCGGGCATCGTTCGCAAGCAGGTGGAAAACGTGTTCGGCCGACTCCTGTTTGGCAGCAAGTTTCACCGCCTGAAAATGAGCCGCGGGCAGCAGGGGATCGGGATCAGCGCCGCCGGGATGTACGGCCTGATCACCACCGGCCGCCCGATGGTCATCCACACCCGACCCAGCGCCAAAAAGGAGGCCCATCACATCGAGCTGGCGATGAACACCAAGACCAACCGCGCCGAGGTGACGCTTGATGAGATGACCGACGATTTTCCACCCAATCGCCTCAAGCTCATCAACCTTGGCACGCGCGATCCCGGTTTCCTTCATAGCGAGGATTACACCACCGGCACGAGCGTGAGCATCGAGCTCGAAGGGCGATACCAAAAAGGACGAGGCAGCGTCGATGAGTTTCTGGAACTGGCGGCCATCGCCAATCCCCATGCCCGCATCGCGTTTGTCCCGCCGAGCCGGGTCAGCATGGATGACCACGATGATCTTCCGCTCAACAGCGCGAAGGACGCCGAACCTTCCGCCCAGGAGGCGGCCAAGAACAACGGTACGGCAGCGAGCCTTTCCCCAACCGACGTGGACCCCTCGATCACCACCATCGAAAAAGATGGCGTCATCCTCTTTCCCCGCGGCACCGATCAATTGCCCCCGGAGACCCGCGAAATCCAGCCGCACCCCAAGGGGATCGAGCTCGGCATCCTCCTTCAGATGTTCAAGGATTTTGAACTCGCCAATCGCGGCGGGGGGACGCTCTTCAATTTTCTGCAGGAGCAGTTCAGCCGCGTCAGCCCCGCCAAGGCCGGCGAGTTCTGCAAGGCGATCGACGCCCACAGCCGAACCAAGGTCGGCGACATCACCCCCCAGCAGGCCGAAAAACTTTTCCGCACCATGCAGGACGCCCGCCTGCCCGCGCCGCCCACCGATTGTCTGGCGCCCATCGGCGTGCGGCAGATGCTCGCGGGAATGCTCAAGGGCGTGAAGGCGGAGTTTTACGCCGCCAGTTCGCGCGAGCCCGATGTCTATCGCGGCCGACCGTTTCAGATCGAGGCCGCCATCGCCTTCGGCGGCGAACTTCCCTCCGATCAAACCGCACGGGTCATCCGTTTCGCCAATCGCGTTCCGCTTCTGTTCCAGCAAAGCGCCTGCTCGAGTTTCAAAGCGGTGACCGAAACCGGCTGGCGCAACTACAACCTCAGCCAGCCGCGCGGCAGCCTGCCGGCCGGACCGCTGGTTATCATGATCCACATGGCCAGCGTCTGGGTTCCTTTCACAAGCGAATCGAAGGAGGCGATCGCCGACTTTGATGAAATCCGCAAGGAAATGAAGCTCGCCCTGATGGAGTGCGGCCGAAAGCTCGGAAGCTACCTCCGCAAGCGCCAGAAAATGCAGAAGGAGGCCGCCCGCCGCGATGTTTTCGAGCGCTACATCGGTGAGATCAGCAAGGCCGTCAATGCGATCAACGGCACCGACACGGCCAAGCTGTATGAAGCCCTCCTGGCCGAAGCCCGCAAGCGCACCGCCATCGCCGACGCCCAACTTGATGAGGAAGGCCGCACGGTGAAGAAGGATGAGAACGAGGATCTCAAGGCGGATGATGGC
>CAYTAP010000027.1:2642-34798 GCA_964435775.1 uncultured Tepidisphaeraceae bacterium | reverse complement strand
CCGCGAAGAACCCCCTCCCCGGCCCTCCCCCGGCGTACCGGGGGAGGGAGGTGTGGCGTCGGGGGAGGGAGGTGTGGCGTCGGGGGAGGGGGTCTTCGCTTGAAACACCGCCGGGAAGGTCTCGCGCCAATCGATGGCGCGGGGGTGGATGGCCGGGTCGGCGACGAGCGAGTTGCCCCAGACGATGTTGCCCGAGAGGTCGGCCAGCGTTTTGCCCCGGCGGGCCGAGCGAATCCAGAGGGCCAGTTGCGTGATCTCCACCGCCTCGCGCGAGAGATCGACGCCGTAGAGATTGTCGTGGAGGATGTAATCGGGGTAGGCGGCCTCCAGCGCGGTGGCGGCCTGCTCATCGGCGTCGATCCGGAGCAGGCGGACGAGATCGCCGTAGGCGTCGTCGAGGCGCTGGTAGGCGGCGATGAGGAACGCGCCGCTTCCGCAGGCGGGATCGATGATCTTCAATGATCGCAGGGCCGCGAGTTTCTCCGGCACGGTGGGCAGGGGATCGACGCGGCGGGCGATCAACTCGCCGACGGTCCGGTTGACGATCAACTCCGTGAAGTCGGCTGGGGTGTAATAGATGCCAAAGCGCTTGCGCAGGGCGCTTTTGGGCATCTCCGGCCGCCCGTCGCCTCCGGGCTGGGGGCCGTAGAGGCCGACGACGCGGAACTTCTCCAGCTCGGTGATCGATTTCTCGAACAAATGGCCCAGGACCTCGACGTTGACCTCATCGCGGAAGTCGTAGGAGTCGATGGTCTTGAAGAAGTTCGTCCACTCATCGTCCAGCTCCAGCTCATCGACGCGCGGATCGGTTGCGAAGAGGCCGCCGTTGAAGGGGGGAATCTCCATCGCGGCATCCCCCCTGTCGATCCAGCCGAAGAGGGTGCGGAAGTTGTTCCAGATCGGGTTGGTGACGCGGCTGAACCGGGGGCGGTCCTTGATGGCGGTTTCGATGATGCTCTGCGGCAGCAGGCCGCGATCGGCGCAGAAGGCGATGAAAATGACCCGGTCGAGCAGCTTCTGGGCGGCGGCGATGGCGTCGTCGTAGGCCAGGGCGTGGGCGGCGATCAGGTGGCGGATCAATGCGGTGCGCTGGGCGGAGTAGGCGTCGTAGAGATCATCCCCCGCCTCCTTCTGGCGGTCGCGGGTTTCCTTGAGCAGCGCCAGGGCGCGGGGGGCCTCGACCTTCGAGCGGATCAACCCGCCGCGCTGGAGGATGTACCAGAAGCGGGCGAAGAGGCGCGGGTCGATCAGGTCGGGGAAATGAAACTCCTCGTACGCCTGGGGCGTGCGGTCGCGGTGATACAAGCGGATCGTGCGGTAGTTGCTGACGATCCCCCACGGGCAATCGGGCAGGGCGTTGAGATAGTCCCAGAGCTGCTGAACGGGCGTGCGGCCATTGAAGCGGTCGTGGTCGAGGTCGGCGTCCGCGCCCTTGAGCTCGATGACGGCCAGGGGCCTGGTGTGCTCGGCGTCGGTGAACGCGCCCAGCGCCCCGTCGGCGGTCCCGACGCCGGGGACATGGAACTGCTTTTGCCGCTGGTACGCCAGGGGGGAGTCGGAGACGGATGCGTAGCCCAGCGCGGCCCCGAAGATGCGCTCGAGGAAGTCGCCGTCGAGGGCGGTTTCCTTGTGATCCAGGGCGCGGGTGTCGGCGAGGCGGGCCCAGTCGATGATGATCGCGTGGGCGGCGTCGCGCTCCGCTCCCGCCCAGCGCGGTTCATCCGCCCGCGCCGCCAGGAAGCGGGGCAGGAAGAGCGTGCGATGCTTGGGGGCGGCCACATCCCGATAGAGGCCGGATGCGACGCCGAGCGCTGCGCCGCCGCGTGCTTTTGCCATTTGTGCTCCCTGTGCGCATCGGCGCCGGGCGAGGCGGGCGATGGGCTGGTTTTTCATGGCGATCAGACCGTCGCCGGGCATCATACGGGCGGCGGGGGATGAATTGAAGGAACGGACGCCGGGCCATCACGCCAAAAGAGCGTTTCATTCCACCCGCCTCATGGCCTATGATCCGGACATGTCCACGATGAATGACCTGATCGGCAATCCAGAGGCGTTTCCCATCCTCCAATACTGGCAGTTCTTCAACCACGCCGGCGTCGCCCCCGTGCCGAAGGTGGCGGGGGAGGCGATGAAAAAGTTCGCCGATGAAGCGATGAACGGGGCGTACCTGGGGACCACATGGCATGAGGATGTTGAAAAACTCCGCATCCTCTCGGCCGACATGATCCACGCCCACCGGGATGAAATCGCCTTCATCAAAAACACCAGCGAGGGGCTGAGCATCGTCGCCGGCGGGATCGACTGGAACCGGGGGGACCGGATCGTCACGACGAACGTCGAATACCCGGCCAATATTTATCCCTGGATGGAAGTGGGGCGGCGGCATGGGACGGAATTGGTCATGGTCGAGGAAGTGGCCGACGAGCGGGGGCATCGCCACGTCCCCGTCGACGCCATTTTGAAGGAGGCGGCGCATCCGAAGACGAGGCTCGTCACGCTCTCGCATGTCGAGTTCGCCTCCGGCCAGCGCCATGACATCGCCCGGATCGGAGCCTTTTGTCGTGAGCATGGGAAACTGTTCTGCGTCGATGCGATTCAGACGCTCGGCGTTGTGCCGATCGATTGTGAGGCGATGAAGATCGACTACCTGTCGGCGGATGGGCACAAGTGGCTGATGGGGCCCGAAGGCGCGGGAATCTTTTATTGCCGGCGGGAGCTGTTGGACAAGACCCGCCCGCTGACGGTGGGGTGGCTCAACGTCACCAACGCGATGGATTTCGGGAACTATGATTACACGCTCAAGCCGGATGCCGGGCGGTTTGAAAGCGGGAGTCACAACATCGTCGGATTGATGGGGCTCAAGGCGTCGATGGAATTGCTCGCCCCGCTGGGGGCGGCGAATATCCTGGAGCGGCTCAAACTTCTGACCGATCACCTCGTTCACGGCCTGATTGACAAGGGATACCGGATCATCAGCCCGCGCGATGGGGCGCAATGGAGCGGGAGCGTCAGCTTCATCTCGCCAAGCCACGATCACGGAAGAATCGTCAACACGCTGCGGAAGGAACATCAGACCGAAATCGCCTTCCGCGAAGGACGGATGCGCTGCAGCCCGCACTTTTACAACACGATTGAGCAGTTGGACCGCCTGGTGGAGCATCTGCCGGGGCATTGAATGAGATTCACCATGATGCGCAGGCCAATTCGCCACAAAGACGCAATTCGCCACGAAGACGCGAAGGCACAAAGAGGCGCCCGGCGCGCGAACGCTGCTTGCAAAGCCGCCAAGCTTATAAATAAATGAGAAATAGAGGATGCTCTTTCCGGCCATGAAAGCCCATATGGAAATCTCTTTGTGATTTCTTTGTGTCTTTGTGCCTTGGTGGCCAACTCTTTATGCGAAAGCTGAGCATTTCACATGCGGTCTGGCTTGCGGCGGCGCTGCTCGTGTTGCTGGCGGGCTTCGCGTGTCCGGCGGCGGATCGCTCGCCGACGACCGCTCCTGCCGTGCCGATTCCCTTTGAAGTGCGCGGGGTGAATCTGACGCATCTGCATCGGCGGGGGTTTGGATACGGCAGCGCTGAATGCCGCAAACAGCTTGCGGCCATTGCCGATCTGGGGGCCAACTGGGTCGCCCTCAATGATTTCGCGTACATGGAGCGGGTCGATCGGCCGGGGGTGCGCTTTGGCGATGATCCCTCGCTGACGAGCGCCGATCTGAGCCGGTGCATCGCCGACGCCCACGCGGCCGGCTTGAAGGTGCTCCTCAAGCCGCACATCTGGTCGAGGGAGTTTGGCGATGGGGGCAAGTGGCACGGCGACATCAAGATGACCAGCGAGGCGGACTGGGATGAGTGGTTCGCCCAGTACACCGCGTACATCTTGTACGAGGCGAAGATCGCCAAGGCCGCCGGCGCGGAGGCGTTGTGCGTCGGCGTGGAATACGAGGGAACCCGCGGCCAGGCGGCGCGCTGGCGGAAGCTGATCGCCACGGTGCGCAAGGCGTATCCCGGCATCATCACCTACGCCTGCGCGATGGGGGAATGGCCGAACGTCCAATGGCTCGATGCCCTCGATTGCGTCGGGATCGACGCCTATTTCCCATTGACGAACAAGGAAAACGCCAGCGAGGACTTGCTCCGGCGCGGCTGGGAAAAGATCTACCGCGACCTCGACCCCTTCGTGCAAAAATGGGGCGGCCAGCTCTGCTTCACCGAGATCGGCTACACGACGAGCAGCAAAGCCGGCATCGAGCCGTGGGCGTACGATGTCGTCAATCCCGATCCCGCGTATCAGGCGCGGCTCTACAAGGTGGCGATTGAAGAAGCGAGCCGGCATTCGTATGTGAAGGGGATGTTCATCTGGAAATGGTTCACGAGCGATCAGTTTCATCGAATGGAGCACAATGACCCCTTCTCAATCCAGGACCGTCCGATGGTATTGGACGTCCTTCGACAGGCGTGGGGGATGAATCGCACCGCTTCCTCCGCGATTGCGCCTGCACGCTGACTTTAGGACGGGGGAATTTCACCGCTGAGACGCGAAGAGCGCGGAGATGATTCACCACGGAGGGCACGGAGGAAAAATGCGAATGGAACCACCAAGCCACGAAGATCACGAAGCGGTTCCCCGGCTTGCGAGCGCCCGCCGCAAGGCCGCGATGATGTTTTCCAAAAAAATAAAAATGAAGTTCCAACCATTTGAGGGGGATCCCAACCAGGTCAACCGCTTCGTGTCCTTCGTGGCCTTGTGGTTCAAACAGTATTTCTTCTCCGCGTCCTCCGCGTCTCGGCGGTGAATCCCTTGTCCGTCCGTCGCTCACGCTTCCGGCTCGTTGCGTTGTGCCCTCCGTGGTGAATCCCTTTCCGACGAAGCGGCCCGACGCTCGCCCGCCACGGCCGCAATCGACAATCGCAGCGCAATCCACCACAATCCCTCCCATGGCAACCGTCGAAGCGAACAAAGTGATTTATTCCATGGTCGGCGTCAGCAAGACGCATGAGAAGAAGGTCATTCTCAAGGACATTTACCTCTCCTATTTTTACGGCGCGAAGATCGGCGTGCTGGGGCTCAACGGGGCGGGCAAGAGCACGCTCCTGCGGATTCTGGCGGGGGTGGACACGAACTACGAAGGGCAGATCAACAAACAGGCCGGGTATACGGTTGGTTTTCTCGAGCAGGAGCCGAAGCTGGATGAAGCCAAGACGGTGCGGCAGGTTGTGGAGGAGGGGGCGCAGGGGACGATCGATCTGCTCAAGGAGTTTGAGGCGATCAACGAGCGCTTCGCCGAGCCGATGGACGATGACGCGATGAACAAGCTGCTCGAGCGGCAGGGGGAGGTGCAGGAAAAGCTCGATGCGCTCAACGCCTGGGACCTCGATTCGCAGCTCGAGATGGCGATGGATGCCCTGCGGTGTCCGCCGGGGGAGGCGATGGTCAAGACGCTGAGCGGCGGGGAAAAGCGCCGCGTGGCGATGTGCCGGCTGCTCCTGCAAAAGCCGGATATTCTCCTGCTCGATGAGCCGACCAATCACCTCGACGCCGAAAGCGTCGCGTGGCTGGAGCAGCATCTGCGGCGGTATGAGGGAACGGTCATCGCCGTCACGCACGACCGCTATTTTCTGGACAACGTGGCCGGTTGGATTCTGGAGCTTGACCGCGGGCAGGGGATTCCGTGGAAGGGGAATTACTCGAGCTGGCTGGAGCAAAAGCAGTCGCGCCTTCAGATCGAGGAGAAGCAGGAATCATCGCGGCAAAAGGCCTTGGCGCGGGAATTGGAATGGGTGCGATCCAGCGCCCGGGCCCGCCAGGCCAAGAGCAAGGCGCGTCTCAAGGCGTATGAAACGATGGCCGCGCAGGAGCAGGCGAAGAAGATTCAGGAGATCGAAATCTTCATCCCGCCGGGGCCGAAACTCGGGCAGCTTGTCATCGAGGCGGCGCATCTGGGCAAGAGCTTCGGCGAGCAGGTTCTGATGCAGGATGTCAACTTCTCCCTTCCGCGCGGCGGGATCGTTGGGATCATCGGCCCCAATGGCGCGGGCAAGACCACGCTCTTCCGCATGATCACCGGGCAGGAGAAGCCGGATGCCGGCGTGTTGCGGATCGGCGACAGCGTCAAGCTCGCGTACCTCGACCAGTCACGCGATGTCCTGGGCACCGAGCAATCGACCTGGCAGGCGATCAGCGATGGGGAAGAGTTCATCCAGCTGGGCACGCAGCGCGTCAACAGCCGGGCGTATGTCTCGCGCTTCGGTTTCAGCGGCACCGATCAATCCCGCAGCGTCGGCACGCTCAGCGGCGGCGAGCGCAACCGCGTCCACCTGGCGCGGATGCTGAGGAGCGGCGCGAACGTCATCCTGCTCGACGAACCGACCAACGACATCGACGTCAACACGATGCGCTCGCTGGAGGAGGCGTTGGAAAACTTCGCGGGGTGCGCTGTGATCATCAGCCACGACCGATGGTTTCTCGACCGCATCGCCACGCACATTTTGGCTTTTGAAGGAGACAGCGAGGTCGTCTGGTTTGAAGGCAACTACAGCGATTACGAAGTGGAGCGAAAGAAACGCATGGGGATCGCCGCCGATCAGCCGCATCGGATCAAGTACCGCAAGTTGGTGAAGTAGGGCTTGCATCCCATGTATTGGCTCCCATCCATCAAAAAATAATTTCACAAAATTCACCGTTCCAATTTGATTGCGGGCGGGTTTAGAGTCATCTTCACCGATGGCTCAAGTCTTCCGTCCAAGCGCCAATACCATCGCACGCGCCTCGATCGCGGGGGTGGTGCTGCTCATCATTTTCGGGGGGTGGATCACCGGGGCGGTGCACACCGGCCCGTGGATCACGCGGCAGGGGGTTGTCCGCGATCAGCCGGTTCCCTTCAGCCATAAGCATCACGTTCAGGGGTTGGGCATCGATTGCCGTTATTGCCACACGGGCGTGGAGACATCTGCCTTCGCCGGCATTCCGCCGACCGAGACGTGCATGACCTGTCACTCGCAGATCTGGACGAATGCGCAGATGCTCGAGCCGGTGCGGCAAAGCTGGGCGACGAACAAGCCCATCCCCTGGACGCGCGTTCACGACCTGCCCGATTACGTTTATTTCAACCACAGCATTCATGTCGCCAAGGGCGTGGGGTGCAGCACCTGTCACGGGCAGGTCAACGAGATGCCGCTCATGTATCAGGATGCGTCGTTGCACATGCAGTGGTGCCTGGCGTGCCATCGGCATCCGGAAAAATTCGTTCGGCCGAAGGACCAGGTGTTCAACATGGACTATCAGCCGCCGAAAGATCAGATCGCATTGGGTCAGAAGCTGGTCAGTCAATATCACATCGCGGTGGATCGGATCACGAATTGTTCGACGTGCCATCGGTGATGGCGCGCTGAGTTGGTGATTGGGTTCGTTGCCGCCAAGTGAGTTGGAGCGAGACGTCATGGCTTGCAAAGGGAAGGACAAGACGGAAGTCGCATCGAGCGGTGCGGGCATGGATCAAGCGGTGGCGCCTTGGCGCAGCCTTGAAGAACATGCGCGGGATCGCAGCGTTTTGCGCAGCCAGTACAACGAGTTCGTGGCTGGTGAGATGGAATGGGGCGATGAGACGAGCCGGCGGACGTTTCTGAAAATCATGGGGGCGTCGCTTGCGCTGGCGGGGATGGCGGGGGCGGGGGGATGCACGGAAAAGCAGCCGGAAGAGAAGATTCTGCCGTATGTTCGCCAGCCCGAATCCATGGTGCCCGGCGTGCCGTTGTTTTTCGCATCGACCTGTCCGTGGGGCGGCTATGGCCGTGGGGTGTTGGTTGAAAGCCATGAAGGCCGTCCGACGAAGATCGAGGGGAACCCATCCCATCCGGCGAGCGTGGGGGGCACGGATGCCTGGACGCAGGCGTCGGTGCTTGATTTGTATGATCCGGATCGGCTGCAGGCAGTCAGCCATGTTGGCCGGGCCAGTGACTGGGATGCGTTCCATAAAGACCTGGATCAAGCAACGAACGCGAAAGGACAGGCCGCATCGCAGGCGAATGTGCTCAAAGGCGTTTCGATCTTGACGAGCACCGTCACTTCCCCGACGCTCGGCGCGCTGCTCAAGCAATTGGTCGCCGGCGGCGCCAAGTGGCATCAATACGAACCGGTGTGGCATGACAACGCTTTGCGCGGCGCGCGGCTGGCGTTTGGGACGAATGGGCATTTCAATGCGGTTTATCATTTCGATAAAGCCAAACGCATCCTGTCGCTCGACGAGGATTTTCTGATCGGCTTGCCCGGCAGCGTGCGGTATGCGCGGGATTTTGCTTCCAAGCGTAAATGGCGGCGGGACAACAAGCTGACCAGCGACACTTTCTCCCGCCTGTACATGGTGGAGGCGACGCGTTCGCTCACCGGCGCGATGTCCGATGAGCGGCTGGCGATGCGTCCGAGCGAGATCGCGGATGTGGCGCTGGCAGTTGGGCATGCGATCGGCGTTGAAGGTGTCAAACCGTCGGGCAAGCTAAGTGAAGCGGCGGCGCGATTCGTCTCGGCGGCGGCCAAGGATTTGCGGGAACACGGCGGCGAATCTCTGGTCGTCGCCGGTGAAAGTCAGCCGGCTCACGTTCATGCGCTGGTTCATCTGATCAACGCGCGCTTGAAGAATGTGGGCGCGACGGTGAGGTACATCCAGTCTCCGGAGGTTGAGCCTGTTGTACATCTGCAGTCGTTGACCGAATTGGTGGGGGACATGCGGTCGGGGGATTGTCATTCCCTGCTCATTCTCGGCGGCAATCCGGCGTACGATGCCCCGGCCGACGTTCGGTTCGCCGATGAATTGCTGAAGTTCGCCAAAGCGCGGCACGCGGATGAATCGTTTGTTCATCTGACGGCGCATCTGACCCAGTACGACAACGAGACGACGCATTTGTGCCAGTGGGCGCTGCCTCGCTCGCACTGGCTGGAAACGTGGGGAGATCTGCGTGCGTTTGATGGAACGGCGTCGATCATTCAGCCGCTCATTTATCCCCTTTATGCGACGCAGGATGATCTGGCGCTGCTGTCGGTCCTGATCAACGACCCGGCCACCAGCGCCCACGACGCGGTGCAGGCGTACTGGAAGAAAGAGAAAAAGGGGTCAGACCCCTTTGATGCGTTCTGGCAGACGGCGCTGGAGGGAGGCGTCATTGCGGGGACGACGCCATCACCGCAAACGCCGTCGCTTGATGTGGCGGCTGTTGTCGCGGGGGTCGGCCGCGCGCAGGGCAATGCGTCGCCATCGGAATCGGCTGACGCCCTCGAATTGATCTACCGTCCCGACCCCACGGTCTGGGATGGATCGTTCAGCAACAACGCCTGGCTCCAGGAGCTTCCCAAGCCGCTGCTCAAGACGACGTGGGATAACGTGATCGCGCTCAGTCCGGCCACTGCGGTCAAGCTCGGGTTGGCGAATGCCGATGAGCCGCACAAGGCGAATCAGAAGGTCATTCGCGTCACGCATGAAGGACGGACGCTGGAAGGCGCGGTGTGGGTCTGGCCGGGGCATGCCGATGGGTGTCTGACCCTTTTTCTGGGTTATGGCAGATCGCGGGGCGGGGCCATCGCCACCGGAACCGAAAGCGTGGTGATTGTCGAAAGCAATTCCGTCGCCCGCGCGGGTTCGCGGGGATACAACGCCTACGCCTTGCGAACCGGCATCGATCCGTGGTGGGCATCGGATGCCCAGGTTGAGTTGACGGATCAGCGCCTGGCGATCGCCTGCACGCAAAATTATCAGATGATCGCCGCGCCCGATCGCCGCGATCTCACGCGGCGCGGGACGGTCGAACAAGCCAACCATGATCTCGACGCAGTCGTTCCACAAAAGAAGACGGTGGCGTTATCGCTCTATCCGCCGAGGGATTACGCCAGCCAGCCCAATTCCTGGGCGATGATGATCGACAACGCGGCGTGCATCGGTTGCAACGCCTGCATGACGGCGTGCCAGGCGGAGAACAACATCCCGTCGGTCGGCAAGGCGCAGGTGATGGCTGGGCGCCAGATGCACTGGATTCGGATCGACACCTACTTCGATTCCGATCCCTCCAACGCGACCGCGTATTTCGAGCCTGTTCCCTGCATGCACTGCGAGCTCGCCCCCTGCGAGGCGGTGTGCCCGGTGGAGGCGACGACGCACAGCGCTGAGGGGCTCAACGAGATGACCTACAACCGCTGCATCGGCACGCGCTATTGCTCGAACAACTGCCCGTACAAGGTTCGGCGTTTCAACTTCCTGCTGTATTCCAACCAGACGACCGACAGCCTCAAGATGCAGCGCAATCCGGATGTCACGGTGCGCACCCGCGGCGTCATGGAGAAGTGCACCTACTGCGTTCAGCGGATCAACGAGGCGCGGATCGTCGCCGAGCGCGAAGGCCGCCCCATCGGGCCGACCGACATCCAAACCGCTTGCCAGCAGGCCTGCCCGACCCAGGCGATCGTCTTCGGCAATCAGAACGATCCCCAGGCCGAGGTGACGGCACTCAAAAAGGAGCCGCTCAAGTTTGATCTGCTCGAGGAGCTGAACACGCGTCCGCGCACGAGTTATCTGGCGCGGCTGACCAATCCCAACCCCGCGCTGAGCGATGCCCATGGTTGAAGATCAGGCACAACTTCCCGCCGATGCCCCGCTGATGCCGCCGGTCGTGACGCCCGGTTACGATTTTGCCGGTGTGACGGCCAAGATCAGCGACGTGGTCCTCGAGCGCGCGATCACCCGCGGCTGGCTCGCCTGCCTGCTCGTGTCGGCGCTGTTCGTCACGGTCCTCACCGCCGCCGTCACCTATCTCTTCCTGCGCGGCGTTGGGATTTGGGGGATCAACATCCCCGTCGCCTGGGGGTTTGCGATTGCCAACTTCGTCTGGTGGATCGGAATCGGGCACGCGGGCACGTTCATTTCCGCGATCCTGTATCTCCTGCGCCAGGAATGGCGGACGAGCATCAACCGCTTCGCCGAGGCGATGACGCTGTTCGCCGTTGCGTGCGCGGGGATGTTTCCGCTCTTGCATCTGGGTCGGCCGTGGTTTTTCTATTGGCTCTTTCCGTATCCGAACACAATGGAGCTTTGGCCGCAGTGGCTGAGCCCGCTCGTGTGGGATGTTTTCGCGGTGGGAACGTATGCGACGGTGTCGCTGCTCTTTTGGTACCTGGGGATGGTGCCGGATCTGGCGACGCTGCGGGATCGCGCCAAGCATCGTTACTCGCAGGTGGCGTATGGCATCCTGTCCCTAGGCTGGCGCGGGGCGGCTCGGCATTGGCAGCGCTATCAGATGGCGTACCTTCTCCTGGCCGGGCTGGCGACGCCGCTGGTCATCTCGGTTCACAGCGTGGTGGGGATGGATTTCGCCTATGCCCAGTTGCCCGGATGGCACTCGACGATTTTTCCGCCGTATTTTGTTGCCGGCGCCATTTTCTCCGGTTTCGCGATGGTGCTGACCCTCGCGATTCCGATGCGCAAGGTGTTTCATCTGGAAGACTTCATCACGCGGCGGCAGCTCGACAATTGCGCCAAGCTGATGCTCGTCACGGGGTTGATCGTCGCCTATGGCTACATCATGGAGGCGTTCATGGGGTGGTACGGGCAGGAGACGATCGACGCCTCGACGATGATGGACCGGTCCTTCGGGAATTACGGGCTCGCCTACTGGGTTTTGATCTTCTGCAACGTCGCCGCGCCGCAACTGCTCTGGATTCGCCAGGTGCGCCTCAACGTGCCGTTTTTGTTCGTCATCTCGATCATCGTGCAGATCGGGATGTGGATGGAGCGGTTTGTCATCGTCATTCAAAGCCTGAGTCACGCGCACATGCCCTCGCGCTTCGGGATGTATTTTCCGACGCAGTGGGATTGGGCGACGCTGCTGGGCACGATCGGATTTTTCTGTTTCTGCTTCTTCCTGTTTGTCCGTTTGTTGCCCGTGATTTCGATTTCCGAGATGCGCGAGCTTGTCCACAGAAAGGGTCACGAAAGAGGTGCTGCTGAAACGGAGGCGGCGAGCGCGACACTTTAGAAACGCGTGAGAAGACGATGAGTCATGCAAACCCAACATCCTCCGCCACCCCCGGCCTGCACGGCGTGATCGCCGAGTTTGAGCAGCCCGAGCAGCTCGTCGCCGCCGCCCGCCGGGCCCGCGCCGAGGGGTATCGCAACATGGATGCGTACACCCCGTACGCCGTCGAGGGGTTGTCGCAGGCGCTGGGGATGAACCGCACCTGGATTCCGCTGATCACCCTGATCGGCGGCATCCTCGGCGGAACCGGCGGGTATTTCATGCTCTGGTATTCGCGCGTCATCAGCTATCCCCTCAACATCGGCGGGCGGGCCAACCACGCATGGCCGGCGTTCATTCCGATCACGTTTGAAATGACCGTGCTCGGCGCTTCGCTGGCGGCGTTCTTTGGGTGCCTGCTGCTCAACAAGCTGCCGCAGCTTTATCACCCGGTCTTTAATGCGCCGACATTTGAGTTGGCCAGCCAGACGCGATTCTTTCTCTGTGTTGAAGCAATCGATCCGAAGTTTGATCTCGATGGAACCACGGCCTTTTTGCAAACGCTCAAACCGCTGTCGGTGGCGGCGGTGCCGAACTGAGTGCGCTATGTGTAAGTTGCCACAAGTCAATTTCGCAGGCTGTCGCTTCTGCGACGTGGCATGGGCGGCCCGCCCATGTTTGCCAGGACACGGGCGGGCCGCCCGTGCCACGCTGCCTTATGTCGCGATGTTACTTTTGTTCTGTTCTCTGCTTCTGGTCCCCGGCTGCAAGAAGGACGACATGGCCGACCAGGCCAAATACAAGGCATTTGATCAAAGCACGCTGTTCGCGGATGGAACCTCCGCCCGCCCCATCCCGACCGGCACCATCGCTCGCGGGCATTTGCGCACGGATGAGGCGTTTTACTTCGGAACGAAAGACGGCAAGCCGGTGACCGCGATTCCCATGCGCATCACCGCAGCCGACATTCAGCGCGGGCAGGGGCAGTTCAACATCTTCTGCGCGGTCTGTCACGGGCGGATGGGGGAGGGCGATGGGATGGTCGTGCAGCGCGGATTTCCCCATCCCCCCAGCTATCACATCAAGCGCCTCCGCGAAGCGCCGATCGGCCACTTCTTCCAGGTGATGACCAACGGATTTGGCGCGATGTACAGCTACAAGTCGCGGGTTTCCCCCGCTGACCGCTGGCGGATCGCGGCGTACATCCGAGCGTTGCAATTGAGTCAAAACGTCCAGTCGGCCGGCGCGATGCCCGCAAGCGCCGGGAAAAATCCAACCACAAGCCCCGCACGAGAATCGCAATGAGCGAAGACATGGATCATTCCGCCTTCACCGAGTTCGCCGCCATCCGACGGGTGGCGCTGATCGCCGGTGTTGCCGCCCTGGTGATCTGCCTGATCTCGGCCATCTTCTGGCCGGCGCAGTTCACCCGCGCTTATCTCTTCGGTTATCTTTTCTGGCTCGGCATTTCCCTGGGATGCATGACGCTGGTCATGGTTGTCCACGTCACCGGCGGTGAGTGGGGTTACCCCGTCCGCCGGCTCGGCGAGGCCGGGGCGGCGCTGCTTCCGCTCATGATCATTCTCTTCATTCCGCTGGCGATCGGCATCGGGACGATCTACCCGTGGGTTCACCCGGAGGGAAACGACGAAATCAAGGCCATTCACGCCCTGCATCCTTATCTGAACGTCTGGTTCTTCCTCCTGCGTTCATTCGGATACCTCATCATCTGGGCGATCATGGGATGGCTGCTGTATTCGTGGTCGCTTCGCCGCGACGGCACCGGTGACAAACATCTGACCGTCTGGCTTCACAACCTCAGCGCCGGCGGAATCCTGGTCTATTTCATGACCATGACCTTCGCGTCGGTGGACTGGATCATGTCGCGCGACGTGCCGTGGCGATCCACCGTCTTCGGCTTCGTCGTCACGGTCGGACAATGCCTGTGCGCGCTGGCGCTGCTCATGGTGCTGCTCAGCCTCGTCGCGCGCAAAAAGCCGTTCGCCGGCAAGGTGCTTCGCGGCCATTACAATGATCTGGGGAGCTTGATGCTCACGCTCGTCATTCTCTGGGCGTACATGAACTTCGCCCAGTACCTCATTATCTGGGCGGGAAACATGAGCCCCGAAATCCCCTGGTATGTCGTCCGCTCGCACGGCGGATGGGGATGGATCTCGGCGCTGCTTATCATCTTTCACTTCTTCGTCCCGTTTTTCATTTTGCTCATCCGCGAAGCCAAGCGTCGCGTGGAGATCATGGGCACGCTCGCGGCCGTGCTGCTGGCGATTCATCTGATCAATGAACTGTGGCTCGTGGCGCCGTCGGGTCTGCCCGGCCGGCCGAATGTAACCCTTGTCTGGATGGATTTTCTCTCACCCATCGCCATCGGCGGGATATGGCTGGCGGCATATTTCTGGGTGCTGTCGCGTCATCCGCTGCTCGCCGGCAGAGCCCCCGGCGAAGTGCCCATCATGCCAGGACGTTACCACGGAGAATATGAAACCCAGGATGCCATCATCTGAATCGATCGCCAGCGGCTACGAGCGCGCCCAGCCGACGCTGCGCGCGATGGTGATCTTCGTCATCTGCTTCGCCATCGCCGCGGTGGCGCTGCACTACATCCTCTCGGCGCTGTATGGCGCATTGCTCGCGACCGACTCGCACGCGCCGGCGTCACCGCTGTCAAACACCTTGAGAACGGCCGGTTACGTCATCACCGGCGAACCCGGCCCCCTCGCGCAAGGTCCACAGGTGACGCCCGCGCCGCGCCTCCAGCCCTCCGGATCGCGCAACGAGTCTCCCTTGGATCACATTGACGCCGCGGAGATGGCCGCATTCCGTCACAAGGAGAACACGCTGCTCAATAGCTATTCCGTCAACGTGATGACCGGCGACATCGCCATTCCAATCGATCAGGCGATGCGGCTGGTGCTGCGGCATATCCCCACTCAACCCGATGCGCCGCCGCACGAGGCCGCGCCGACCGACGGTGGAGGGTTCAAATGAAGCGATCAAATCCAATCGTGATGATGTTGTGCGGCGCGATGCTCTCGTGGGCGCTGCTGAGTGGCGGCGCGCCGGCGGCGAGAGCGGGTGTGGGATTCATGCAGACCGACAACACCGACCTCAACGTGCTCCCCAAGGCCGTTGAAAATGTCGGCATCGATCAACATCTCAACCGGGCGATTCCTCCGGATCTGGTTTTCCGCGACAGCAACGGGAAGCGCATCCATCTGGGCGACGACTTCGATGGCACGCATCCCGTCGTCCTCGTTCTCGCGTATTACGACTGTCCGATGCTTTGCACGGTGGTGCTCAATGACCTCACCCGCACTCTTAAAATTGTGCCGCTCGACGTCGGCAAGGACTTCCGCGTCGTTACGGTCAGTTTCAATCCCAATGAGAAGCCGCCGCTCGCCCACGCGAAAAAGGCGAAATATGTAAACGATTATGGCCGGCCGGGCGCGGCGGCGGGGTGGCAATTCCTCACGGGCGACGCCGCTTCCATCAAGCAACTGACCGACGCCGTCGGCTTCCGTTATCACTACGACGACAAAGCCAAACAGTACGTCCATCCCACCGGCGTCACGATCCTCACCCCTGATGGCCGCATCTCAAAGTACTTCTTCGGGATCAACTACCAGCCGATGGACATTCGTCTGGCGCTCGTGGACGCGTCGCACAGCAAAATCGGAAGCCTGACCGATCAGATCGTTCTGTTCTGCCATCAATACGATCCCAGCACCGGACGATATGGATGGGCCGTCATGGGCGCGCTCCGCATCGGGGGGGCGCTCATGATTCTTGGGATGGGAAGCCTCCTTTTTGTGCTGGCCCGGCGCGATCACAGCCGAACGCGCATCCCATTGCCGGACCCGGACGCGCATGAAGGCACGGCATTATCGCCACGACCCGATGGAGCAACCGATTAACCACCCATTACCCATGTACAACGCCATGCTCGCCGAATTTCGCCTTCTTCCCCATCGCGCCTCAACCAGCGCGGTCGAGGTCGATCATCTCACCTGGTATCTGCTCGGGTACACCATCTTTTTCACACTGCTGATTTTCGTATTGGTCGCCTTTTTCGTTCTCAAGTACCGCCGGCGCAACGAAGCGCCGCCGGCGTACATCCCGTCCAGCTACAAGCTGGAGATCGCCTGGAGCGTCATTCCGTTTTGTTTCGCGCTCGTCATGTTCGTCTGGGGCGCGAAGATTTACATCAGCCAGGGGCATCCGCCGCCGGATGCGATGGAAATCGATGTCGTCGGCAAGCAGTGGATGTGGAAGGTCCAGCATCCGACCGGCCGGCGCGAGATCGATGCGCTTCACGTTCCGCTTGGGCGCGATGTCAAATTGAAGATGACGACCGAAGATGTCATCCACTCGTTCTACATCCCGGCGTTCCGCCTCAAGCAGGATGTCGTGCCGGGGCGTTACACCTACGAATGGTTTCATCCAACCAAGGTCGGGCGCTATCACCTGTTTTGCGCCGAGTATTGTGGTGATGATCACTCGCACATGATCGGATATGTCACCGTCATGCCCCCGGCCGAGTATCAAAAATGGCTGCAGGGCGGTTCCGAAGCGGCGCCAGCGCCGATCAATCCCGGTATCGCGGCCACGGGATCTCAGCAAGCCCCCCAGTCCACCGCCGTCAATGAACCCCCGGCCAAGACCGGCGAAAAGCTCTTCAGCCAATACGGCTGCATCGCCTGCCACGGCCAGCATGGCGAAGGAGGGATCGGGCCGTCATTCGTTGGTCTTTACAACAGCAAGGTGAAGCTGAGCACCGGACAGATCATCACGGCGGATGACAACTATCTTCGCCGCTCGATCCTCAATTCGCAGGCGCAGATCGTCGATGGCTACCCGCCGGTGATGCCCACTTTCAAGGGGCAGATCAGCGAGGAACAGGTCATGCAACTGATCTCATTCATCCAATCGCTGAAGAATGGGCCGAACGACACGGGATCGGGCAATGGCAGCGTCCAACCGGCCGTCGGGGCGTCGAAGAGCAGCCAATGAATCGGAGCGTCTTGAAAGTTTTCAGTGGGAAGCAACGCCATGACCACAACCGCCACCATTGACCTGCCCGCCGTCGAGCCGCCCGTCAATTACCTGACCGCCGGGCACACCGTCCGCTCCTGGCTGCTCACCAAGGATCACAAGCGGATCGCGATTCTCTACATGATCGCGATCACGATCTTCTTCACCGTCGGCGCCGTCGCCGCGCTGCTCATGCGGCTGGAATTGCTGACGCCCCAATCCGACCTGATGATCCCCGAAACGTACAACAAGATGTTTACGCTTCACGGGATCACGATGGTCTGGTTCTTCCTGATTCCCTCGATTCCCACCGTGCTCGGCAATTTCCTCGTCCCCCTCATGATCGGCGCCCGCGACCTCGCCTTCCCGCGCCTCAACCTCGCCAGTTGGTACATCTTCGTCATCGGCGGCATCTTCACCCTCGTCGCCCTGATCGCCGGCGGCGTCGACACCGGCTGGACCTTCTACACCCCCTTCAGCATCTCCACCAACACCAACGTCATCCTCGTCGCCACCGGCATCTTCATCGCCGGGTTTTCCTCCATCTTCACCGGCCTCAACTTCATCGTCACCATCCACACGATGCGCGCCCCCGGCATGACGTGGTTTCGCATGCCGATCTTCCTCTGGTCCCATTACGCGACGAGCATCATGCTCGTCCTGGCGACCCCCGTGCTCGCGATCACCCTGGCATTGATCGCCGCCGAGCGCGTCTTCCACATCGGTATTTATTCCCACCCGGCCGTTTCCATCATGGTGCTCCCCGGCATGGCCGTCGTCAGCGAGATCATCCCCTGCTTCTCGCGCAAGCGGATCTTCGGCTATTACTTCGTCGTCTTCTCAAGTCTCGCCATCGCGTTCCTGGGGTTCCTGGTCTGGGGACATCACATGTTCGTCAGCGGGCAGAGCGTTTATGCCGGCGTCGTCTTTTCCTTCCTCAGTTTCGCCGTCGCCGTGCCGTCGGCGATCAAGGTCTTCAACTGGACGGCCACCATGTACAAAGGCTCCGTCCAACTCGACACACCAATGCTCTACGCCATCGGCTTCATCGGCCTGTTCACGATCGGCGGTCTCACCGGGGTCATGCTCGCCTCGCTGGGCTTTGATGTGCATGTCACCGACACCTACTTCGTCGTCGCCCACTTCCATTACATCATGGTGGGGGGGTCGGTCATGGCGTTTCTCGGCGGCATCCACTTCTGGTGGCCGAAGATGACCGGCAAACTCTACCCCGAATGGTGGGGTCGATTCTCCGCCTTCACGATCTTCATCGGCTTCAACCTCACCTTCTTCCCCCAGTTCATCCTCGGTTACATGGGGATGCCCCGCCGCTACGCGACCTATTCCCCGGAGTTTCAGGCGCTCAATGTCCTCAGCACCGCCGGGGCGTCGATTCTTGGTGTCGGCTACATCCTTCCTCTGTTTTATTTACTCTGGACGCTGAAATGGGGCCGCGATTCCGGTCCGAATCCCTTCAAGGCGACGGGCTTGGAATGGCAGACCTCATCGCCTCCGCCGCCTCATAATTTCGATGAGATTCCGATCGTCACACAGGAAGCCTACGCCTACGACCTGGAGGAACCACAGAATGTCCCTGTCTGACGTCATCCCAACCGCCGCGAGCGCGCCCGTCGATGCCGACCGCCCGGCCGCGTTGCAGGAACAGTTCGAAGACCTCGAACAGCAAAAGCATGCCGACACCCTCGGGATGTGGATGTTCCTCGGCACGGAAATCCTCTTCTTCGGCGGGCTGATTGTCAGCTACACCGTCTATCGCCACTGGTATTGGTTCGCTTGGGTCGAGGGGAGTCATCACCTCAAGGAAGTGCTCGGCGGCACGAACACCGCCGTTCTCCTGTGCAGCAGCCTCATGATGGCGCTGGCCGTCCGCAGCGCCCATCTCGGGCGGCGAAAGGCGCTCGTCCGTTTCCTGCTCATCACGATCGTGCTTGGCTTGATCTTTCTGGCGATCAAGGGAACCGAGTATTACCTCGAATACCGCGAAGGGCTTGTCCCGGGCTATCTCTTCCATCCCCACGACTTGCCCGCCGCCCTCAACCCCCGCCACCTTGAAATGTTCATGGTCTTTTACTTTTTCATGACCGGACTGCACGCGATCCACATGATCATCGGGATCAGCGTCCTGATCTGGCTGACCATCACCGCGCATCGCGGGCGCTATTCGGCCGAATACTACAACCCCGTCGAAATCGTCGGGCTCTACTGGCACTTTGTCGATATCGTCTGGGTTTTCCTGTTTCCGCTGCTCTATTTGATCCGTTGAATCACTGGTTCGCTGATGCACCGCCGTTTCAAGATCGATGAGGCAATATGCCATGACCACGCAAATGTCACACGCTTCAAAACATCCACACGCCGCGCCATCCATGCCTTCGCTGACGACCTACATTATCGTCTGGGCCTGCCTGATGATCCTGCTCGCGCTGACCGTCTTCGCCGCCTTTTTCAACCTCGGTACTTGGAACATCGTCATCGCGTTGCTCATCGCCACCGCCAAGGCGCTGCTCGTCCTCTTTTTCTTCATGCACCTGCGCTATGAAAAGCACATCACCTGGATCTTCGCCGGCGCCGCGTTCGTCTGGCTGGCGATCATGATCCTGTTGACGATGAACGATTACCTGACAAGGTGAATGGATTTTCGATTTTTGATTTTTGATTTTTGATTTTTGATTGAATGCAGGATGTGCGCGCCGACATCCTTTCTCTCCATAATCAAAAATGACGATTCAAAAATCAAAAATCAAAAATCAGTCCCCGCGCGCACTGGTGTCCTCCAGCAAGGAGGGGTCGTCATTCTTCGGGCTGTTCACCTTTGCGCTCACCTCATGGGCGGCCATTCCCATCGCTGCAAACGGTTTGATCAGATCGGACGCACCCTCCGCGCTCACTTTCGGATCGACCCACCTCGCATAATCCCCCGGCGACAGGATCACGGGCATTCGATCATGAATCGGCTTGACCAGTTCGTTGGGGGAGGTGGTCAAAATCGTGAAGGTCTCGATGGCATCCTCCGCGTCGCGCGGCTTCCATCGCTCCCACAGCCCGGCGAAGGCGAACGGTGATTCATCCTTCATTCGGATGAGATATGGCCGCTTGGGCGGCCGCTCTCCCTGCCATTCATAAAATCCATCCGCCGGCACCAGGCACCGCCGCCGCGCCATCGCCTCCCGAAACATCGGGCTTTTCGCCGCCGTCTCCCCCCGCGCGTTGATCGGCTGGTGCTTAGGTTTTTCCTTCGCCCACGCGGGGATGAGCCCCCACTTCAAGAGCGCCACGCCCATCCCCTCCTGCCCATCCATCCGCCTAACCACCGGCGCGGCCTGCGACGGCGCAATGTTGTAGCGCGCCTGCCACTGCGGCCACGCCCCGCGCGTCACCGACGCCATCTTCAAAAAATCCGCCAATCGAACCAGAGTGTATCGGCCGCACATGCCTTCAGTATACCAGGCACCCACAACGACGCCTTGTGCGATTTTCGTCAGCACTTCCTTGCAGTCCGTGAAAGTCATCCGTGATTTGGCTACCATTCCGCGTCTATGGCTCATGGGATGCGGCGGGCAGGGCGGTGGGGGATCGTGGTGGTTCTGGCAGCGCTGGTGCTGGCGGGGCTGGCGATTGGCTCGTTGCGTCTGCTCCGGCCGAAGGTCGTGGTGAGCGAAGCCGTGGTCGGTCCGGTGGTGCAGGCGTTTTAGGCAACGGGGACGGTGCAGCCGCAGCGAGAGTATCCGATCAAGAGCAATGTCGCGGGGATTCTGACGGCCGTGTTGGTGGACAAGGGGGATCATGTCAAAAAGGGGCAGGCGCTGGCGACGGTCTCCGATCCGAACCTGCAATACGCGTTTGACAAGGCGAAGGCGGAATTGGCCGAGAAGATCGCGCTGGCGGATCCGAAAAGCTCGCCGGCGCTGGAGGAACTCGATGCGCGGATTGCTTCACAGAAGGTGCTCGTGGAGATTGCCGATCGCGAAGCCAATCGCGTGCGTGAGCTGATGGGCCAGAACGCCTCGTCGCAGATGGACTTGGATCGCGCCAGGGAGCGCAAAGAGGCGGCGGTTGCGCAGGCTGGGGCGCTGGCGGCGCAGCGGGCGGCGATGGTGCTGGAACTGGAACGAAAGGTGAAGGTCGCGAAGGCGGCGGTCGATACGGCCAAGTGGAACCTGGACCTCGAATCGATCACCAGCCCGATCGACGGCGTGGTGCTCGACCGTCCGGCCTCCGTGGGTACGCGGATGGCGATCAACGACCACATCATGCAGATCGCCGATGTGACGCCGGCGCATCTGGTCATGCGGGCTGCGGTCGATGAGGAGGACCGCACCAAACTCCAGGCGGATCAACTGGTTCAGATGGTTCTCTATTCATTCGAGGGGCGGACGCTTGCCGGGCGCGTCGAACGCATCTACGACCGCGCCGACCCCGAGCGGCGGACATTCGAGGTGGACATTCGCTTCACGCCGGCCGAGCCGAAGCTTCACCCCGGAATGACCGGTGAGCTGGCGTTCATCATGCAGACCAAGGACCGGGCGGTGGTCATCCCCGCGCAGGCGCTGCAGGGGGACAAGGTGTGGGTCGTGCGCGATGGGGTGGTCGATGTCGTGAAGCCGAAGGTGGGCCTCAAGAGCGTGGAGCGCGTGGAAATGCTCGATGGGGTGAAGGAAGCGGATCGGGTCATCATCAGCCCGGCCGGGGACCTGGAATCAGGCGACCGCGTGAGAAGCGCCTATGAGGATCCGATCAAGGCGGCCGGTTTGAACAAACACACCGCCGTGGACACGTTCAAGGGGTTTAACCGTTGATGGCGCAAGCCTCTGAACGATAAGAAGCGGGGCAGGTGACGTACCGATGCGCTGGTTTATTTCCATCCGCTATTTTCTCTCGCACAAGCGCCAGTCGCTCGTGTGCATCGCGGGGGTGACGATCGGCGTCATGATGTTCATCACGATGGATGCGATGATGCGCGGGTTCACCGACAAGTTCATCATCGAGACGGTCGAATCGTCGGGTCACATCACGATTCACGATGAGCCTCGGGAGACGCGGACGCCGATTTTGGAAAAGGTGTACACGGACCCCAATGCGCTGCTCGATTTGGAGGATGTGAAGCCGCGCGATCAGGTGAAGAAGATCAAGAACCCGACGGGGCTTATTGCGGCGCTCCGCCGGATGCCGGGGATTGTCGCGGTGGCGCCGATGGTCAGCGATGGCGTCATTGCCAAGTATGGGACCAAGACGATGAACCTCGTCGTCGATGGGGTGGATCCGCGAGAGCAGTTGCGGGTGACGACCATCGGCGACAATGTGATCGCCGGGAGCTTTGGCCGACTGAAATCGACCGCCGACGGCGTGGTGATCGGGCGGGGCGTCTCGGATGTGCTGGGGGCGAAGGTGGGGGATGTCATCAGCCTGGCGGGCGCCGAAGGGGGACACACGACCGCGAAGGTTGTGGGGATCTTTCAAACCGGCGTGACGCCTGTCGATTACCAGCGCGTGTACATGCTCCTGAGCGATGCCCAGACGCTCCTCAATCGAAAGAACATCATCAACGCCCTCGTGCTGCGAACCAACGACTACACCCAGGCGCGGGAGACGGCGGCGCAGATCGAATCGATCGTGGGGTACAAGACCGAAAGCTGGCAGGAGAGCAACGAGAACTTCCTCAAGATCTTCCGGATCCAGACGATCATCACCTACTTCATCACCGGCGCGCTTCTCCTCGTCGCGGCGTTCGGGGTGCTCAACATCCTGATCATGGCGGTGCTCGAGCAGGTGAATGACATTGCCATCCTCAAGAGTTTTGGCTTGTCCCGATGGGACATCACGATGATCTACGTTTTCCAGGGGCTCGTGATCGGCTTCATTGGTTCGATCATCGGGCTGGGGCTTGGGAAGATCGCGGTGGAAATGCTCCGCCGGTTGCCGATCCAGATGGAGGGGCTGGTCAAAAGCGAGGGGCTGATCATGAGCGAGTATCTCAGCCAATACATCATGGCGTTTTGCCTCTCGATGGCGATCGTCCTGCTGGCGGCGGTCTATCCCGCCAGACGGGCGGCGAAATATGATCCGGTGGATGTCATCCGGGGGGCGCACTGATGGAAACCTCGCCGCTGATTCCATCGACAAGCTCATCGCCCCGCGATCCGGCGGCAGCGGCGGTTTTCTTGCGGGCGCAAAATGTTCACCGCATCCTCGGCGATGGCGATACCGCCACGCACATCCTCAAAGGGGTGAACCTGTCGATTGGACGCAGTGAATACGTTTCCATCGTCGGGCAAAGCGGATCGGGCAAGAGCACGCTGCTCTATCTGCTCGGCGGGTTGGATCGCCCGACCCGCGCGGACATCACCGGCCGACCGTTCGACCCACCCAGCCGCATTTTCATCGACGACGCCGATACGATGATGCTCGATGACACCCAACTGGCGAAGGTGCGCAACGAGAAGATCGGATTTGTCTTCCAGTTTCATTACCTTCTGCGGGAGTTCACCGCGCAGGAGAATGTCGCGCTGCCGATGTTCAAACTCAAGCGCCTTGGACGCTCCGATGCGATGGCGAGGGCCGCCGACCTGCTCGTGCGGCTGGGGCTTGGGACGAAGATCAAGCGCCGCGCCAATCGTCTCTCCGGCGGCGAGCAGCAGCGCGTGGCCATCGCCCGCGCGCTGGCCAATGAGCCGGATGTTTTGCTGGCTGACGAGCCGACGGGAAACCTCGACAAGGCCAACGGCGACCGGATCGCCGAGGTCTTCGCTGAACTGGCCGCCGCGGGACAGTCGATTGTCATGGTGACCCACGACACCTCCCTTGCCCATCGCGCCCGGCGGCTCGTGACGATGGAAGATGGGGGCATTGTGTCGGATGAACGGATTTGAACGGTTGCAACCACCCGGCGCAGGCGTTGCGGCCGCCGATCGCGCGATGGAACGGTTGGAAATGACGCGATGGCCCATTAGGATTCCCCCATCACGGGGATGGGCGAAGCGCGCCAGGTCCGAAACTCGAATATGAATGCAGCAACATGACTCAGCCTGAAACACAAGACCATTCGTCATCCGTCAGCACCGGGGCGCCTGTCCCGCAGCCCGCCGGCGTTGATCCGACGGCGACGCCCGTGCATACGGTCTCCATCGTCATTCCCGTCTACAACGAGGCGGCGACGGTGCAGCAGTTGATCGCCCTGGTTGTCCGGGCGCCTCTTCAAGAGGGGATCACCCGCCAGATCATCTGCGTCAACGACTGCTCGAAAGATCAGACGGCCGAGAAGCTCAACGAATTGCCGACGCTGTTTCCCGGCGTCGAGTTCAAGATTTTTCACAAGCCGGTCAACGAAGGCAAAGGCGCCGCCCTCCGCGACGGCTTTCGTCATGCGACCGGGGATGTGATCATCATCCAGGACGCTGACATGGAATACGATCCATCCGATTACCTGAAGCTGCTTCAGCCGATCGTTGATGGCAAGGCGGATGTCGTGTACGGCAGCCGCTTCATCGGCGAGCCGCATCGCGTGCTCTATTACTGGCACACGCTGGGGAACAAGTTCCTGACCAATTTCAGCAACATGTTCACCAACCTGAACCTGACGGACATGGAGGTCTGCTACAAGGTCTTTCGCAAGCGGGTGCTCGAGAAGATCGAGATCAAGTGCAATCGCTTTGGCTTCGAGCCGGAGATCACCGCGAAAATCGCCCGGATGCGCCCCCGTCTGCACATCTACGAGGTGGGCGTCGCGTATTACGGCCGAAGCTACGAGGAGGGGAAGAAGATCACATGGAAAGATGGAATCAAGGCGATCCTGACGATCATCCGATTCCGGTTCACCGACTGATGGTTTCTGGCTGAACTTGACTTACCGCTGAGACGCGGCTTTGTGGTTCAATATTTTTTTCGTTTCGAACAAAGTCATGACGGCTTGATGTGGTGCTGACGCCGGTAGACGCCCGGCGTGGCGCCGACCGCGCGGCGGAAGGCGACGGTGAAGTAGCTCGTTGTTGAAAACCCGCACGCGAGAGCGACCTGGGGGATCGTCAGTTCCGTTTCAATCAGAAGCTGACGGGCGCGGTCCATGCGGCAGCGGTTGATTTCCTCGAGCACGCTGCGACCCACCGCCGCGCGGAAGCGGCGCTCGAGCTGGCGGCGGGACAGCGGCACCGCGCCAAGCACCTCGCGCACGCCGATCGGGCTGCCGGAGTGTTCGCCGATGAAACGCACCGCGTCGGAGACATCCCGGTCGGCGATGGCGACGAGATCGCTCGATTGCCGCGTCGTCACGCCGGTGGGGGGGATGAACGTACGGTCGGCGGTGGGGGGTTGGCCTTGGATCAGCCGTTCGAGCAGCACGGCCGCCTCGAAGCCGATCCGCTCGGTCGCCATGTTGATGCTCGACAGCGGCGGAAAGGCGAGGCTCTGAATCAAATCATCATTGTCCACTCCGAGGACGGCCACTTCGTCGGGCACCTTGACGCCTGCCCGCCGGCATTGATCGAGGACGGCCAATGCGGCGGTGTCGTTGCATCCCAGGACCGCCAGCGGCCGGGGCAGTATGGACAGCGCGTTGGCGAGGCTGTCCGGCCCGCGCATGTCCACCGCATCACATCCGGCCTCCCGGACGCGGGCGGCGAAACCATCGAAGCGCAATTGGGCGAACTGGCGGTCCGTGGACGAATGAAACGCAAAATGGCGAAAGCCTCTGCGGAGAAAATAGTCGGCCCCCAGGCGCCCGACGGCCACGTCGTCCGAAACCACTGAAGGCAAATCGCCGCGCCCCAGCGCCGAGGAGACGTTGACCACCGGCACACCCGCCTTTTGAAGCCGCAATACCGTCTGCGGCGTCGCCGCCTGTACGATCCACCCATCCACCTCGATCTTCGGCGCGATCGCCCGGATGTCCTGGTCGGCCACGCCGGCGACCCCAACCGCCGGCAGGATGTTGACGCCCCAGACATATCGTTCCCATGCCCGCGCATATGCAAAAGAGGCCACTCCGCGCAACACGCCGCGCGAGTACCCGCCGACGTTGTTGACCATCACGCCAACCCGTATTCTTCGTGACTTTCTGTCATCTGTTATGGGACTTGCCTGGTTCATCAATGATTCCGGAATGTCGCAAAAGTAAAATCATTCGGCGCAAAGTTCAATCGTCCCCATGCAAAATCCATGATAAAGTTCCGCAAGTGTCGGCGAAGAACCAGTCTTCATGGCTGCGCGCGTATGCCGCGATGAAGCCGGATGTCGCTTTCCTCCAACCTCCACAAGGAATTGTTCATGCGTATCCTGATTTCCGGCGCGGCCGGGTTTCTCGGCTCCCATCTGACGGACCTGCTCTTGTCGCAGGGGCATGATGTCCTCGGCCTGGACAACTTCATCACCGGCAAGCGCGAGAATATCTCGCATCTTAAAGGCAATCCCCACTACCAGTTTGTTGAGTTCGACGTCATCCAGCCGTATCCACTGGAGGGAAAAGTGGATCGCATTTATCACATGGCGTCCCCTGCGTCTCCCATCGGCTATGTCAAGCACCAGGTCGCGACGATGAAGGTCAACAGCCAGGGGACGTGGAACCTGTTGGAGCTCGCCGAGAAGCAGGGAGCGCGATTTCTGATGGCCAGCACGAGCGAATGCTACGGCGATCCGGCCGTCAACCCGCAAAGCGAAAGCTACTGGGGAAACGTCAACCCGATCGGCCTGCGGAGCATGTACGATGAAGCCAAGCGCTTCAGCGAGGCCTGCACGATGGCGTATCACCGCGAGCGCGATGTCGATACGCGGCTCATCCGCATCTTCAACACCTACGGGCCGCGGATGGATCCGTTCGACGGCCGCGTCGTCATCAGCTTCATCCGCCAGGCGCTGAACAACGAACCCCTCACCGTCTTCGGCGAAGGAAGGCAGACCCGCAGCCTCTGCTATGTGTCAGACCTCGTGCGCGGGATCAACCTGACGATGGAGTCGGACTTCCATGAGCCGATCAACCTCGGAAATCCCGATGAGGTGACCATCATTGACATCGCCAGGGAAGTCCGTGACCTGATCCCCGGCTCTACGAGCAAAATCGTCCATCAGCCGATGCCGCCGGACGATCCCAAGCTCCGCTGTCCGGACATCACCCGCGCCAAGCAGATCCTCGGCTGGACCCCCGTGGTCGGCCGCCGCGAGGGGCTCAAGAAGATGATCGACTTTTATCAAAGCCAGCTGCGCGGGAAGTGACGTTGTTCAGGTCACTACGCTGTATTGATCCTGCTCCCTCCCCCGCGTACCCGCGGGGGAGGGCTGGGGAGGGGGTCTTCGCTTTGGATGAATATCTTCGTGGGGGTTCGAATCAGAATATATACTTCAGTCACCGTGTATGCCGGCTGATGGCATACGGTTGCATGTCATGTATGGCAACCGGTACGGCAATCGAAGACCCCCACCCCGCCCTCCCCCGTTGCGTACAACAGGGGAGGGAAAGGCTTCCTGACCTCCCCCGCGGAGTACAACGGGGGAGAGTAATGAAAGCAGGGATGCACGGAGCTTAGCCGATTCTTTCAACCGCGACCGGTGCGCCGCTTCGCATGCTCTTGACCTCCGCGGCGACGATTGCCACTGACTGGGCGGCCTGCTGGAGCGTCACCGTGGTCGGCCGGCGGTTGTTCTTGATACAATCCAGGAAGTAGGCGATTTCAAACTCATATCCCATGCCCGGCTCCAGATTGACCGCCCGAGGCGACTGCCCGCGTTCGCACAAGGTGAGCTTTTGCTCCGCGGCGATGTCAAACGAGGCGGTCGCCTTTTCAAAGTTGACGATGTACTGCATGCGGAAGCCGAAACCCGGCGCCATGCCCCAGCCCCCCTCGGCCGTCACCAGCGGAATATCCTTGTAACGATAGTGGGTCATCACATGATCCGGCTCGCTTGTTTCGTTGCTATACCCGGCCGTGCTGACGGAATCGGGAACGCCGAAGCAGTAGTGAATAAAGTCCGTGTCGTGAATGTGCAGATCGAGCACCGCGCCGCCGGACTTGGCGCCATCGCTGTAGAACGGCCCGCCGGGGAACGAGGCGAGGCGGCGGAATTGCGCCCCCAGCACCTTGCCATAGGTCTTCTTGTCCACCGTTTCCTTCAACCAGGTCCAGCCCGGCCAGAAGCGCATGCACATCGCGCACATGCTCAAGGTGGACGCCGCCTCGCTGACCTTCCGCAGCTCATTGGCCGACTCCGGGTTGCGCGCCAGCGGCTTTTCAACGAGCACATGCTTGCCCGCCTTCAACGCCGCGATCGCGTATTCGGCGTGCAGCGGCGTTGGAAGACAGATATCGACAAGCTGCACGTCCGGATCGGCGATCAGCTTCATGCCTTCGTCGTATTGTTTGGCTGACGCATAGTCGAAGCCGCCTTGCGCCTGCCCTTCGATGTTGCCCGTCGCCCGCGCTTTGCCATTGCGCCGCTCGGCGATCAGGTCGCTCACCGCGATGACCTTGGCATCCGTTCGCTTGCGATACACATCCAGATGGGTGGTCCCCATCGTGCCGATTCCGATCACGCCGACGTTAATCATGGTGCAGTTCCGTGAGTGAAGTTTGCCTCGTACCTCGCGTGGGATGACGGGCAACGCGCCCGAGACGTCACGCAAAATGTTTCTATTCAGACCTTGTCTGTTGAAGTCGATTTACCGCAGAGGCGCAGAGAACGCGGAGGTTCTTATTTCATCGCGAAGATGCGATCCATCGCCGCGCTCGTGGTTTTGAGCAAGTCCGCCCGCGGCGGCATCATCTCCGCAACGATGGTTCGATCATAGCCAACAGCCCGCAACGCCTTCATCGACTCGGCCCACGGCACATCCCCTTCGAGCAGATCACAAAAGCCGCTCAGGTTGCCGACGGAGGACTTGAAGTCCTTGATGTGAACCCGGCGAATCCGCGAACCGAGAATCTCGATCCAGTGGGGCGGGTATTGGTGGTACCCCAGCACGTTACCGATGTCGAAGTACACGCCGACGCGCGGCGACTTGAATTGGTCGATGAAGGACGATAACTCCAGCGGCGAGTAGAACATCCCGTTCCAGACGTTCTCGATGCACAAATCGACACCGACCGATTCGGCCGTCGTCAACAGTTCCCCCACCGCCTCGCCCGCCCATTTCACGGCGTCGTCGTATTTCACGGGTTTGAAGCCGGCCACCCAGGGGATGTTGATCGCGCCGGGGACGAAGAGCATCGCCTTGGCGCCGATCCACGCGGCCCGCTGCAGCGCGCCGCGATGAAGCTCAATCGCGCGCTTCCGCGTCGCGGCATCCGGCGAGGTGGGGCTGCATCCCCAGCTCATCCCGCTGGCGAGGGTCTCGAGCGCAATGCCCTTGGACTTGGCCGCGTCGCGATAACGGACGCACGTCGCCTCGTCGGTCTGCGGGGTCAGGACACCCTTTTCCGCAACCGCCAGTTCGATCCCCCCAAAACCCGCCGCCTTCGCCTCATCCATCGCCTCTTCCGGAGGGCGAGTGTTGTCCAGGCCGCCGGCAACGGACCAGTAACTGATGCACTTGATCATGCTTTCCCTTTTTTGGTTTTGGTTGTCTTCCGCCACGATGGATTCCACTCGACGAATCCTTCCATCGCCTCATACTCGGCCAATCCGAGCTTGTCATAGGTGGCGGCCGTGGATCGATTGCGCTCCTCCGCGCGCTGCCAGAACTCTCGCTGATCGCTGCCGGGGAACATCGCGCGGTCCTTCTGGCTTTGATGCTTGAACACCGCCGCCCGTTTGTGGAGCAGCTCACGCGGCGAGAGGGGTACGGCCATTTCAATGCGCTCGGGCTCCCATTCCTGCCACGCGCCGCGATAAAGCCAGATCGTGCAGTTGGCCGCCCATGGTTTGTCCTTCAACCGCTCAAACGCGGCAAAGACCGCCGCAAGACACACCCGGTGCGTCCCGTGCGGATCGGATAAATCGCCCGCGGCGTACACTTGGTGTGGCTTGATCTTTTCAAGCAGGTCCACCGTCAGTTGAATGTCCGCCTCGCCGAGCGGGTTCTTGCGAATCGCGCCGGTTTCATAAAAGGGGAGGTCCATGAAGTGCAGCCGCTCCATCGGAATGCCGCATTCTCGCCCCGCCGCCTTTGCCTCGCCGCGGCGGATCAGCCCCTTGATCTGCTGCACCGGCGGACTGTCCACCTGGCCGGGAAGCTTGTTCCGCAAAAACTCCTCGGTGTGCTGTTCCATCCGGGCGGCCTGCTCGGCGCCGCCGATCCCGAACATTCGGTTGTACTCGGCGGCGAAATCCGCGAATCGCAGAGCGTCGGCGTCAAACACCGCGATGTTGCCGCTGGTCTGATACGCGACATGCACCTCGTGCTTTTGGTCGGCCAACCGGATCAGCGTGCCTCCCATGCTGATGACGTCATCATCCGGGTGCGGCGAAAAAACGATGACCCGCTTGGGGAACACCTCGTCGGCCGGGCGATCGATGTCGCCGGGACGCTTGGCGCCGGCGGGCTTGCCGCCCGGCCAGCCGGTGATCGTCTCCTGCAGCGCGCGAAAGACGTTGACGTTGATCTCATAAGCCCCGCCTCCGCCATACGCCGCCAGAAGATCCTGCAGGCCATGCTCGTTGTAGTCCTCATCCGTCAGCTTGAGGATCGGTTTGTCCACCAGCCGGGCCAGCCAGATGACCGCCTTGCGGATCAGCGCATCATTCCACTCGATCGGACCGAGCAGCCACGGGCTGACGCTCCGGGTCAACCCGGCCGCCGCCGCCTCGTCAAGATAAAACGCCGCGTTGGGATGTTCCTGCAAAAAGCTCGCGGCGACGGCGGCGGTGATCGGTCCCTCCACCGCCTTGGCGACGACCGGCGCCTTCCCCTCGCCAAAGCCGACGAGAACGATCCGCTTGGCGTCGAGGATCGACCCCACGCCCATCGTGATCGCCCGCCGGGGGACGTATTGCTCGCCGAAGAAATCGCTCGCGGCGTCCATCCGCGTCACGCGATCGAGCGTGATGAGCCGCGTGCGACTTTGCCGCGAGCTGCCCGGCTCGTTGAACCCGACGTGCCCCGTCCGTCCGATTCCCAGGAGTTGCAGGTCGATTCCCCCGGCGGCCTTGATCGCCTTTTCGTAGTCGTCGCAGTATTGGGTCACCCGCTCGATCGGAATCGTCCCATCGGGGATGTGGATCTGGTTTTCCGGAATGTCGATGTGGTCGAACAAATGTTCGCGCATGAAGCGGCGGTAGCTCTGCCGCTCATCGGGCTTCATCGGGTAATACTCATCAAGGTTGAACGTGACCACGTTCTCGAACGACAGCCCCTCATCCTTGTGCAGGCGAATGAGCTCGGCGTATATCCCCGTCGGCGTCGATCCCGTCGCCAGGCCCAGGACGCACTTTTTCTTCTCCTTGGCCTTCTGGCGGATCAGCGCCGCGATCTCCGCCGCCACGGCTTTGCTGACGGCCTTGGATTCCGGCTGGATGACGAGCGGGATGCGTTCAACGGATACTGCATACGACATTCGGTTGCTCCTTGGGCTTTTCCAGGCAAGCGCACTGCTCGGCGCCGGTGATGGTAGGGGCGGCTTCAGCCGCCATGAAGACCCGGATCGGCGGCTGAAGCCGCCCCTACGACAACCATTGCCGGACAAACGCACCGGCCCTGGGATTTCTCAGGGCACAATAATTATAGTACAAGATAAAAAATGCAAGAGCGCCCCGAATCCCATCCCAATGCCCGCCGCCGGGGCCGCAAGGCCGGACGCGCCCTCGCGCGCGCCGGCGATTCGGGAAAGCCCGGCCTTCCCGCGCCGCGCCACCGCCGGCTCATCCGCGCGATCTGGGAAGCAGGGCCCCTCAGCCGCTGGGAATTGCACCAGCGGACAGGCCTGACCCCCAACGGCGTGGGGGTGATCGCCGACGATCTTCTCAAGCGCGGCCTCCTCCGCGAGCGGGCGCCCGAACCCGCCGCAAGACGCGCCGGCCGGCCGCGCATCCCTCTTGAGATCGACCCCGCCACGCGCCACATCCTCGGCCTGGCGATCAAGCCGGGGCAGGTGGAGACCCAGCGCCTCAGCCTTACGGGCAATCCCATCGGCGAAGTTGTCGCCAAAGCCGTTTCGGATCCCGCCCATCTCATCG
>CAYTAP010000027.1:0-2632 GCA_964435775.1 uncultured Tepidisphaeraceae bacterium | reverse complement strand
GACGTCGCCGCCGACCTGCTTGGCCTCTCCAGCGCCGCCCGACCGCTGGCGATCGGGATCTCCGTCACCGGCTTCGTCGATCCCGCCGCCCGCGCGATCCTCTTCAGTTCCGCCCTTCCCGGCCGACCCTCCACCAGCCTCGCCCCGGTCTACGCCGCCGCCGGCCATTGCCCGATCGTTCTCGAAAACGACATGCACGCGATTGCCGCCCGATGGTCCTTGGAAAATCGCGCCGGCGCTTCCGAGGATGTGCTGCTCGTCCGCATCGCCGACGGCCAGCTCGGCGCGGCCCTCCTCATCGAAGGCCGACCCAATCGCGGCTGCGCCACCGGCGGCAATGAACTGGGCCACACCCGGTTTCCCGATGTCACGACTCCCCTCTGCTACTGTGGCCAAAGCGGCTGCCTCGAACGAATCGTCAGCACCACTTTTCTTCGTCAAAACGATCCCCGGCACATCCCCCTCGCCGGCACCCTCGCCACCTGGCCGTCTGACCGCGCCGCCGGCTCCATCGCCGACCCCGCCGCCGCCGCACTCATTCATCACCTCGCCCACGGCCTGGCCAACGCCGTCAACTTCATCCGCCCCCATCGCCTCGTCCTCGTCAGCCCCTTCGTCGGCCACGCCGCCTTCGTCGAGGACCTCCTCCGCCAGACCCGCGAGCTGATCCTCATCCAGCTCCGCGATCGCGCCCGCATCGACCTCTGGGATGACCCCCCCGTCGGCGGCGCCCGCACCGCCGCCTGGCTCGCCCTCGCCCAGGTGCTCACGGGGCGGTGGGGGGAGGGGGGGAAGGAAGGATGAAGGATGAAGGATGACGAACGAGAAGAGGAACATTGCACATCGAACATTGAACGTCCAACCGCGTAGTGCGCACAGTTTCATTGTTGGACATTCGATGTTGACTGTTGGATGTTCTGTATTTGCTTGGCGGCGTACGCCTGCCTTCGGCTTTCCTAATCCGCATAGCGCGGCGGATACAAAGCCAGCGTGCCCCCAGGGTCGCCCCGCCGATGACCACGGGCAGAGTCCCGGCGGGCACCAGCCGCCGAGAAAGTTCGTAGGGTGGGCCTTTGCCCACCGATGATGGTGATGGGCCAAGGCCCGACCTTACATGCTGACGCGCGATGCCAAATTCTGCGGCGTTCGTGAGGACGATTCCATGATTCATGACCAGACGACCGCCCCGGTAGCAACAAAACGTGTTCGCACTCCTCTGATTCTGGTTCTCGCGGTGGTTGCATTGCTCATTTTCAGCATTCCGGCCGCGGTGCTTCTGCTGGCCACCGAGAAGAGTGGGTTCGCAACGACATTTGCAGAAATTCCCATCTATGGGCATGTGATGCCGCCGTTACCGGCTTCCGGTACTGTCCGATATTATTGTTATAACGACAATCGAGGGGGTGTCTGCTTCGCATCCACGGCGATGACGCCGGATCAGCGAGCGCGCCTCGGAAGGGTGGTGCATGCCCCGTTTGCTCCGGCGGGCGAGTACGCCGCGCAGCTGCTGGCGCAATCACTTCGGAATTGGCAACTGTCCGAAGCGGATTACGGGGTGAGCGGCGATGATGTTGTTTATGCCCAAGTCGTCGCCAGTCCGGATTGGGCCATGAAGATTTGGTATGATCCCTCCACGCGACGCCTGACGATTTACGGATATCGAGTTCCGCCTCCATAGGCCGGTGTCGTCGTCCGCATCTCCGCCAGCCGTCCCCCGGCCGGCACGAGTGGTCCGTAAGCATTGCAGACTCTGCGACTCCGGAGCATCATTCATGCATTCACCATTGTCGGTAACATGGCGCATCGTTCTCAGCGTGTTGTTGGTTGTGGTATGGATGTCCTTCTCCGTTGGCGTCGTTTTCATCGGGCTCGGTTATACGTTCGTCGGAGACAACCTGTATGTTCAGAGAGCGTCCGGGGACATCAGCATCTGGTCCCGCAATCCAGGGGGCAGCTATTCAAGTCGGGCGATGCGCGCCGAAAGCATTTCCATTGATGCTCGCCCAAGTGGCATCCTGATCGTCCGTACGCAGGGCGGCCAATATGATGTGATACAAAACGTGGGCTCATCCCGCGACATGTTGTCCGATGAGGCGCGGAACCTTGCGGAGTTGGAGCGCTTGTTGTCGAATCGCGCGTTGAATGTGAAGGGGATGGTGTTTGTGCCCATCGAAAGATGGATCTCGCGGAATGCGTTGAAGGGACCGCAAATATCGTGGAATAAGCTGTATTCGTTGTGTGCGTTGGGCGTGCTGATGATCGCCGCGATTCTGGCAGGATTAACACCGCTTGGACCGGCGGTTTTGACCATGCTCGCCGTGATTTGCGTCGGCGCTGGTTCCATGCAATTCTACTGGTATGCGGCCGATGGCGGCCCTCAGGCGCTCTGCAATTCGCTGCTCGCCATTGTGATTTGCGTGGCGTGCAGTCTCTGGATTCATCGTGGAAATCAAGAGGAGAACTGGGAAGAGGTCGTGGCTCGTTGACGGGAAGTTCGTAGTGGGCCGCGGCCTACCGATGGTTGTGATGGGCCGAGGCCAACCCTACATGCTGGCGCAGGTGCTCACGGGGCGGTGGAATTTTAGATTTGCGCAATAACCCCGGTGGGTTATTGGAAGAAGCCGTCGGGGTT
>CAYTAP010000026.1:0-34920 GCA_964435775.1 uncultured Tepidisphaeraceae bacterium | reverse complement strand
AGCGGCATTTCATGCCATCAGGTGCCTGGCTGTGCCAGACGCGGAATCATTCCCATTCAATCGTCGCCGGCGGCTTGGAGCTGATGTCGTAGACGACGCGGTTGACGCCGCGCACCTCGTTGATGATTCGGTTGCTGATCGTCGCGAGAACGTCGAACGGGATTCGCGCCCAGTCGGCCGTCATGAAATCCTGACTCTCCACCGCCCGCACCGCGATGACCGAATCGTACGATCGCGCATCGCCCATCACGCCCACGGTCCCGATCGGCAGCAGGACGGCAAAGACCTGCGCCGTCTTGCGATACAGGTGATTGGCAACCAGTTCCTCCAGGACGATCTCATCGGCGTCACGAAGCACACGCAGACGCTCCTCGGTGATCTCCCCCATGATCCGCACCGCCAGTCCCGGGCCGGGGAATGGATGACGCCAGACGATTGATTCCGGCAGCCCCAGCATCTCCCCCACGACCCGAACCTCATCCTTGAACAGCTCGCGGAGCGGCTCGACAAGCTCATACCCCAGCTCGGCCGGCAGGCCTCCGACGTTGTGATGGAGCTTGATGTTGGCGGCCGTCCCCGCGTGTCCATGCCCCGATTCAATCACATCCGGATACAGTGTCCCCTGCGCCAGAAACTTTGATCCGCCCGGGTTCACCCGCGCATCCTCACGTTTGAATACGTCGATGAACGTCTTACCAATGATCTTGCGCTTCTGCTGCGGATCGGTGACGCCCGTCAGCCCACTCAAAAAGTCTTTTGTGGCATCCACAACATGCAGCGCAATATGAAAGTTGCCGCGAAAGGTATTCTCAACCATCTGCCGCTCATGCTTGCGCAACAGTCCGTTGTCCACGAAAATGCACTGCAATTGTGGCCCGATCGCCTTGTGCAACAGCGCCGCGAGCACCGATGAATCCACCCCGCCGCTCAATCCGCAGATCACCGTCGCCCCACCCACCTGCTCGCGGATCCGCCGGACGCTCTGCTCGATGAAATTGCCCATCGTCCATGTGCCGGCGCATTTGCAAATGTCGTATAAGAAGTTGTGGAAGATTTGCTCTCCCCGCGGCGTGTGGGTCACTTCGGGATGAAATTGCACGCCGTAGAAAGGCCGACTGACATGCCGCACCGCCGCGTACGGGCAGGTCGGCGTCGCCGCCAGCGGGATGAACTGCTCGGGCAGCGCATCGACCTGATCCCCGTGGCTCATCCAGACCGTCGTGTCCGGCGGCAACCCGCGCACCAGCGCATCATCCCGCGTGACGCGCAATTTCGTTCGTCCATACTCGCGCGAGGCGCCCGGCTTGACCTGCCCGCCCAGGAGTTGCGCCCCAAGCTGCATCCCGTAACAAATCCCGAGCACCGGCACGCCCAATTCAAAGATATCGGGGTCGCACCTTGGCGCGTTGGGTTCATACACGCTGCTCGGCCCGCCACTCAGGATCAGCCCCCTGGGCTTGAGTTTCTTCAATTCCGTCAGCGAAATATCCGGGCGCACCAGTTCGCTGTACACCCCCTTCTCGCGTACCCGCCGGGCGATGAGCTGCGCATACTGACTCCCGAAATCCAGAATGGGGATGATCTCGTCGTGGTGCATCTGAATGGAGTATCCTGTCTTTTGCTGATTGCATCATTGGCTTGGCGGCACGCAAACCCATGGGCGAGACGCCCATGCTACGGCAATGCCGCCTCACTCGTCCGCATTCTCCGGCGGGGCGCCTTCACTTTCATCCGACTGGTTGGCCACCTGATCGCCCCGCCCGCTTTGATCGCTCTGATCCGGCGCATCAGCCGTCTCAGCCTCGCCGTTGTCCTCATCATCCGGTGCGATCTTCGCCATCGCCACCAAGCGGTCCCCCTCATCGATGCGGATGAGCTTGACACCGGCCGCGTTGCGACCGGTTTGACGAATTTCGCGGACATGCGTCCGCATGAGGATGCCCTTTTCGGTGATGAACATCGCCTCATCCGATTCCACGACCAGTTTCAGCCCGACGACCTCACCGTTGCGATAGTTCGCGTCAATGTTGATGACGCCTCGCGTGCCGCGCCCCTTCACCGGGTAATCCTCCAGCGGCGTGCGCTTGCCATACCCATTCATGCACGCCGTGAGCAACTGCCGCTCGCCATTGTCGCCATGCGGCACGACGATCATGCTGACGACCTCATCCCCCTCCCGCTTGAAGCGCGCCCCGGTGACACCCCCGGCCGGGCGACCCATCGCGCGAACGTCGGATTCCTCGAATCGAATCGCCAGGCCACTTTTCGTCCCCAGGATCACATGATCGCTGCCATTGGTGATTTCCACGCCGATCAGCTCATCCCCTTCGCTCAGGCCGATGGCAATGATCCCGTTGCTGCGGATGTTGGCATAAGCACTCAGCGCCGTCTTCTTCACCGTCCCCTTCTTGGTCCCAAAGAGGAGGAATTGCTCCTCGATCCCGAAATCCTTCACCGCCAGTACATTGGCGATTTTTTCGTCTTTCTGGAACTCCACGAGGTTGGCGATCGCGCGCCCCATGCTCGTGCGGCTCATCTCCGGCACGTCATACACCCGCCGCTCGTACACGCGCCCCTGGTTCGTGAAGAACAGGAGGAAATCGTGCGTGTTGGCGACGAACAGATGCTCGATGAAGTCCCCTTCGCGGTTTTCGGCCCCCTTGATGCCGCGCCCGCCACGCCCTTGCGCGCGATAGGTGTCGGTTGGAAGGCGTTTGACATAGCCATTGTGGCTGACGGTCACGACGACATCCTCGCTGGCGATCAGGCTTTCCATGTTGAAACCGCTGACCGATCCGGTGATCTCTGTTCGCCGGGGGTTGCCATATTTTTCCTTCAGTTCCAGCGTGTCCTCGCGGATGAGGTCCATCAAATACGCCTCATCGCCGAGGATGCGCTCGTATTCCTCGATCTCCTCGGTGACGGTTTTGTATTCGCTCACGAGCTTGTCGATTTCCAAACCGACGAGTTGGATCAACTGCAGCCGCCCAATCGCCTCGGCCTGCGCCCGTGACACCCGATACGGCGGCATGGCCGCGCCCGGCTCCAGCGCGAAAATCTCCGGGTGCTTCAACTGAATCCGCTCCGGCAGCTTCCCGATGACCTCCGATTTCGGATCGATCCGGAACCCCTGCGCGATGAGCTTCTCGATCGCCTCCTCCCGTGTCTTGCTTGAGCGGATCAGGCGGATGACTTCATCGATGTCGCACACCGCGAAAATCAGCCCCTCGAGAATATGCTCACGCTGCTGCGCCTTGCGAAGCAGGAAACGCGTCCGCCTGGTGATCACTTCCTTGCGGTGCGCGATGAAATGCTGGATGAGCTCCTTCAAGCCCATGGTTCGCGGCTGGCGGTTGACCAGCGCGATGTTGATCATGCTCACCGTGATCTGGCATGATGTGTATTGGTATAGCTGGTTGATGACGACATCCGGATCGGCGTCGCGCTTGAGGTCGATGACGATCCGGCACTTGTGCTGACGCCCCGATTCATCGTTGATCGCCGAGATATCCTTGATCAAATCCCGCTTCACCGCGTCGGCCACCCCCTGCACGATGGTCTTGCGAATGATCCCGTATGGAATCTCGTCGATGACGATCAATTCCTTGCTTCCCTTGGGCTGCTCGGTGTGAATCCTCGCGCGAAGCGTCAGCTTTCCCCGCCCGCTCGTGTACCCCTCCAGGATCCCATCCCGCCCGCAGATCACGCCACCGGTTGGAAAATCCGGGCCTGGCACAATTTGCAACAGCTCCGCCAGCGTACACTCGGGCTCATTGATCACCTTGACGATCGCATCGGCGATCTCCCCCAGGTTGTGCGGCAGCAGGTTGCACGCCATCCCCACCGCGATGCCCGTGCTCCCGTTGACCAGCAGATTCGGAAACCGGCTGGGCAGAACCGTCGGCTCCTGGCGCGTTTCGTCGTAGTTGGGCTGAAAATCCACCGTGTCAAGGTTCAAATCCTCGAGCAACTCCTGCGCCGGATTGTCCATCCGCGCTTCGGTGTATCGCATCGCGGCCGGCGGGTCACCGTCGGTCGATCCGAAGTTCCCCTGCCCATCAATCAGTGGATGGCGCATGCTCCAATCTTGCGCCAATCGAACGAGGGTCGGATAGATGACCTGTTCGCCGTGAGGGTGATAGTTGCCCGAGGTGTCGCCGGCGATCTTGGCGCATTTGCGGTGTTTGCTCCGCGGGCCAAGGTTCAGGTCATTCATCGCCACCAGGATGCGGCGCTGCGACGGCTTAAGCCCATCGCGGACATCGGGCAGCGCCCGGTCCATGATCGTGCTCATCGCATAGGTCAAATAACTGTCCTGCAATTCCCGTTCGATCTGCAAGTCTTCAATTCGATCAACAGGACCAGTGGTCTCCGACATAGAAATCCTTCAACGCGCTAAAAATCAGCCCCACAAGCCGGGATTCGTTCCACAACCCGTCACGAGAAATCAACCCGCGCCCCACCCCCGCACCAAGCGCAATACACCCTCTCGAGTTGTCCTTTTATTATAGTGGATGTGCGCCAAACAATCGACAGCCGCACGCCCATCGCAGGGTGTTTCAATTCTCTTCGGTAGGGGCGGCTTCAGCCGCCGTCTTCCTCTAAACCGGCGGCTGAAGCCGCCCCTACGGTAGATCCATTCGAGAATTGAAAGGCTCTGCGCCCATCGTTGGGCGCTTTGCCTTCCCCCCGACATGGGTCAATCTCCACGCCCCACCGCCCGTCACACCGTCTCAACCAGCAGTTTCGCCGCCGCCGATCGACCGAGCGTGATCAATTCGCCTGCTCGGGTCCGCACATGAACCGAATCAGCGACGCTCTCCCGCTTCTCGACTTGGACCACCGCATCAGGCGCCAAACCGTTTCGGCCGACAAATTGCAGAAACTCCGGATCCTGGTCAACCACCCGCGCAATCCGCACCTGCCCTTCAAGCGGGCAATCCGCCAGGCTCAAGCTTGGCCCGTCCGCCACAACACCATGCGCCGACGGAATCGGATCGCCATGTGGATCGGACTCCGGGCGATCGAGCAAAGCATCAATGCGCTCCAGCACCTTTTCCGAAATGACATGCTCCAACGTTTCGGCCTCGTCATGCACCTCCGACCAGTCCAGCCCGAGCACTTTCACAAGAAACAGTTCAACAAGCCGATGACGCCGCAAAACGTGCAACGCCAGTTGCTCCCCCGACGCGGTCAGCCTCGCCCCGCCGCGCGGTTCGTATTCGACGAGCCCCGAACCCGACAGCGTCTTGACCATCGCCGTCACCGTCCCCGGCGCCACCCGCATCGCGCCGGCGAGCTTCCCCATCGGAACAAGCTGATCCGGACAGCCGTGCTGCTCCACATACAACTGCTTCAGATAATCTTCCATCGTGCTGCTGGGCATCCACAGGCTCCCGTTCTCAATTTCGTATATTCTACATATTGACTTTGACTAGTCAAAGTATTAATGTCGCCCACTCGAAGACAGCGGTCACACCGTCGCGATATACAGTACCTTTTAAGGTTTCTCCATGCATGGCCCTTTGCAATCGACGTCCACCGATGCATCCGTAACGCCTCCTGCCGATGTTGGGCACCCCTCCCTTGAAGGGCTTCACAACACCGTCCGAGTTCCCAAAGCGAGCGCCGGTTTCTGGAGACAGTATCTCGCGTACGCCGGGCCGGCGCTGCTTGTCAGCGTGGGGTACATGGACCCCGGCAACTGGGCGACGGACCTGGAAGGGGGGGCGCGATTCAAGTACGGGCTGCTCTGGGTGGTTGCCGCGTCGAGCATCATGGCGGTGTTCCTCCAGATATGCTCGGCGCGGCTGGGGGTCGTCACCGGCAAGGACCTGGCGCAGGCCGCCCGAGACTTTTACCCCAAGTGGACGCGCTGGCCGAACTATCTGAGCACGGAGGTCGCGATCGCCGCGTGCGACCTGGCGGAGGTTCTCGGCAGCGCCGTCGCCATCAAACTCCTGTTCGGCATCCCCCTGCTCTGGGCGGTCTGCATCACCGCGTTCGACGTTCTGCTGCTTTTGTCGCTCCAGGGATTGGGGATGCGCCTGATCGAGGCGTTCATCGCCGTGCTCGTCCTGACGATCAGCGGCTGCTATTTCATCGAGATTTTCATCCTCCCCGAAGTCGGACCTCAGTTCATGGAGATGGGCCACGCGATCATCACGCCCGGACTGGCGGAAACGGGGATGGCGTACGTCGCCATCGGCATCATCGGCGCCACCGTCATGCCGCACAACTTGTATCTCCACTCAGCGCTCGTGCAGACGCGGCAGCTTCAAAAGGATGAGGCCTCAATCCGTCGGGCGATGAAGTTCAACGCGATCGACTCGACGGTCTCGCTCAGCATGGCGTTCCTGGTCAACGCATCGATCCTCGTCCTGGCCGCGCTCGTGTTTTACGGCAAAAGCAGCGTCACTCTTCCCAGCGGCGAGGTCATTCAATTCGGCACCGACTGGATTCAGGAGGCGTATCTGACGCTCGCGCCGTTGCTTGGGACCGGTGTCGCAAGCATCCTCTTCGCCGTCGCGCTGCTCGCCAGCGGGCAAAGCAGCACGGTGACCGGCACGCTCGCCGGGCAGGTGGTCATGGAGGGGTTCATGCACTGGCGGATTCGCCCGTGGCTGCGGCGGGTGATCACCCGCATGGTGGCGATCGTCCCGGCAATCGTCGTCATCGCCATCCAGGGGGACAACGCGGTCAATGAACTGCTGACGCTCAGCCAGGTGATTCTCGGCATCCAACTCCCCCTGGCGATGTTTCCATTGCTGCAATTCACGAGCTCCAAAAAGCGGATGGGCAAGTTCGCCAACGGCTGGTTTTTGCTCATCGCCGGATGGGGCTCGTGTATACTGATCACAACGCTCGATGTGTATGGGCTTGTGAGCATGTTGTTTGAATAGGTTCGTTGTCAGTGGTCAGTGGTCAGTTGCCGACGGGCGGCGACCCCTGGGGGCGGCGGAATGCCTGTAACCACTGGCTTTTTGCAACGGACCACGGACAACGGACAACGGACCAAAGACCAACAAGGACCCGTCATGTATCAGCGCATTCTCATCACGCTCGACGCCACCGAGGCCGATCAGACGATCCTCAACCACATCCGCCCCCTGGCAAGGCATTTCAACAGCCACCTGATCCTGCTCCATGTCGCCGACGGTTGGGCCGCCCGCGTCCATGGCGCCGACGCCGTCAGCCCGGAGGTCCGCGAGGATTGGAATTATCTGCAGGGAATCAAACACACCCTCGAAGCCGACGGCTTCACCGTCGAAACACACCTCGCCTACGGCGAACCGGCCAAGGAAATTGTCCGCTGGGTCGAACGCGACCACTGCGACCTCATCGCCATGAGCACCCACGGCCACGGCTTCATCGGCGACCTCCTCTACGGCAAAACCGCCCTCACCGTCCAGCATCGCGTCGAGGTGCCGGTGCTGCTGGTGAAGGTGAAGAGCTGAGGGGGAAGGGTGGGAAGGGATAAGTGGGAGATGGGAAGAGAAGAAGTGGACGGTACACGGTGATGAATTCCACTGGGGAACGGGAATCGATTGCTGCTGGGTAACAACAAGGCGGAGATCAGAATATTGGTGTCGAACACGACTACCGGCCGCATGGATGATCCTCATGCACCACGTCGTCGATGAACGACTCCCGCTCCGATGGCGTCATGGTTGCCCAGTCTCGGCCGCGCTGCCTGGCTGCCGCGACCGCGCCGGGTTGCGCTTCCCGGGACAGTTCCGACCATCGAGGCCATTGCATGCCAAGCAAAAACTGCCGCAACGCCTCGCGCCCTTCCGGGGGCAGTTGCTCGGCCAGCTCAATCACCTGCTGCTGCGTCAGTTGCAATGTGGGCATGTGGCACCTCACCACAATCATACGAACCGAGGTTGGGCCACGGCAAGCGGAATGGCTTCAAGCATTGCGATGTCGTTGTCGCATGGCTCTCCATCTGTTCGATTTGACAGTGGGAACATGTATCATTCGCAGTCGCAATGGCTGAAACACCCGCCAACCCCGATGGCAACTGGCCCGAATGGGAAGTGGAGATCCGTCGCTTGGAGGAGGAGGGACGGGCGGCGTATCTTGCCGGGGACGTGACGACGCTCGATCGGCTCTGGGCCGAGGCGTTCACGGTCAACTCGCCGCTGGAGCGGATCAATGACAAAGGGCAGGTCCTGGAGTTGTTGCAAAGCGGACGGATTCGGCATGCGACCTACGAATGCTGGATCGAGCACGTCGCGCGGCATGGGGATGTGGTTGTCGTCATGGGACGGGACCACGTGACCGGCCCGCCGGCGGGGGATGCCCGCCGCCGCTATACGAACGTGTGGCAGCTCCAAAATGGTCGCTGGCGGACGATCGCGCGGCATGCGCAATTGATTTCACATCCATAACACGGCGCGAATCGTGTATAATGTAGAGCGTTCGTTGCGGTGGTTCAGGCGGTCGCGTTCCGGAGTCATCCGGGATGAGGAAAGTCCGAACTGCACAGGGCACGGTGCTTGATAACCTCAAGGCGGATAAGCCCGCTCGTCGCGCTTGCGCGGCGGACAAGGCGAAACCGACGGAAAGTGCAACAGAAAGATACCGCCGGAGAATAAGGATGAAGGTTGACGGGGTAAGGATGAAGGATGAAGGATGAAGGATGAGTCAGAAAGATTTGGATTGCACCTTCATCTGCCCTCCCGCATTTTCTTCATCCTTCATCCTTCACACTTCATCCTTATTCCTCGGTAAGGGTGAAATGGTGCGGTAAGAGCGCACCGCGGCGGTGGTGACACTCGCCGGCATGGCAAACCCCACCGGCAGCAAGACCAAATAAGCGGACAGCCCCGGCCCGGGGCGCTCAAGCCCGCGCCAGCCCGCAAGGGCGGCGCGGGACGATCCGCGGGTAGGTCGCATCGGTCAACCGCGAGGTTGATCGGGAGGCGTGCGGCGACGCATGCCACAGAGAAATGGCCGCCGTCCGCCTGAAGCGAAAGCCTGGGCGGGCGACAGAATTCGGCTTATCGGACTGCCGCAACGCGAATCAAGGAACGACGGCGAACCGGCCTGGCTGGTTCGCCGTCTTCTTTTTTTGAGATTGATTGATTGGAGCGCATCTCTCGCAGAGCAACCGCTTACTTCGTTCGCGGCGCCTTACATCTGGTGCGCCAAAGCGGGCCGCGTCGGGGATGGATCAGGCGAGTGTGTCGAGTTGGCCGCCCAACCCGGTGGCAGCCGTGACGAGGGCGTCACCGGCCAGGGAGGCGTTTTGGGTCGCGGCGGTGATTAGTTTGACGGCCGCCTGACCCTGGGCTTGCTGCATGTCCAGAACCTTTCGCGCCACCTTGAATTGCACCTGCGACATCACATTGGCGTGTTGCAGGTTTGTGAAGGCTTTGACGAGGTCCATGATCGCTCCGTGCCCGTGCCCCTGTCTCTTTCATCGGCTCGAAGCGGGACAAGACTTTGGTTGGCGGCCTGGAAACCTTCATTGGGGGACGGCATGGAAAATAAACGGATTTCTCTTGACGGATCACCCGATGTTAGGATAGTGTTCACCATGTAACAGCATCCGAACAATTCCACGCATCGGGTGCTGGCGGACAATCAACGAATCCCAGCCGTGCCCGGCACGGGAGCAAAGCAAAGGCGCGTTATGAACCTCACACCGCGGCAGTTGGACGTCGTCGTGGCCATTCGCAACTACCGGCATCTGCATGGGTATGCCCCGACGATGCAGGAGTTGGCCGACCAGTTGGGGACGAGCAAGGTGACGATTTTCGAGCACGTCGGGGCATTGCAGAAAAAGCGCGTGCTGCGCCGGAGCAAGCACAAGGCGAGGTCGCTTGAGATCGTGACCGACGAGCGACTGCCGGACGAGAATCGTTCGACCAAACTCCCGCTCCTGGGGAACATCGCGGCCGGTTCCCCAATCGAAGCGATCGAGAACCGCGAGGAGCTTGATCTCGAGCAGATGTTCAAATCGCGCAACGGCGTGTATGTCCTCCGCGTGCGAGGCGAATCGATGATCGAAGATCACCTGTGCGATGGCGATTACGTCGTCATCGAACGGCGTGACAGCGTACGCAACGGAGAACAAGTCGTCGCCCTGCTCGACAGCGGCGAAGCGACCCTCAAGCGATTTTACAAGGAGCCCGGCGGCAAAGTCCGTCTTCAACCGGCCAACAGCAGCATGGAACCGCGGATCGTGGACGCCAACCGATGCGCGGTGCAGGGCGTGGTGATCGGCGTGCTGCGAAATTATTGAGAGGGCAAGGAGGGGCAGGGGTTCGAACTGCGACGGGCGGAGCCGAGTTCAAGGTTCAGTGTTCCGGAGAAGGCAGTCATTGACCAGAGAATGAACCACGGATGAACTCAGATGAACGCAGATTTTCTCCATCCGTGTTTATCCGTGTTCATCTGTGGTTCGATTCCGTGATTCGATCCCGCGCAGAATTGAATGACCTTGCCCTGCCCACCCCCCTTCTTGCCTCCGTCGCCCGCAGACGGTATTCCCTTGCTCCGTGCATAGCGCGACCCAACGTCCGCCCATCGAATCCACCCGCGCCGTCCGGCTGCTTCAAGCGGTCAGCCGCTTTTACGTCCGCACCGTTCACAATCTCACCGTCACCTCCCCCTGCCAACTGCCCCGCATCGGCCCGGCCATTCTCGTGTGCAATCACACCTGCGCCCTCGACCCTCTCTTGATCCAGGCCGCCTGCCCGCGACTCATCACCTGGATGATGGCGGCGGAGTATTTCAACGTGAAGTCAGTTGCCACCATCTGCCGCGCCGTCGGCGCCATCCCCACCAATCGCTCCGGCCAGGACACCGCCGCGACCCGAGCCGCTCTTCGCGTGCTCCATGACGGAGGTATCCTCGGGATTTTCCCCGAAGGAAAAATTGAAACCTCAGATGAACTGCTCCCCTTCCACAATGGCGTGGCGATGATGGCGATGCGCACCGGCATCCCCGTCCACCCCGCCCGCCTCGACGGCTCGCAACGCGGCAAGGATATGATTCGGTCTTTTCTCTCCGGCAATACGACGATTCTTTCATTTGGCGCACCGCTTCATTTTGATCGGGGTAAAGCGAGTGACGATGACCTCGGCCACGCGACAAAGACCATTCGACAGGCAATCGCCGGAATGCGAACGAACCCGGGCTCGTGATCTGACGTCTTATTGTTCGAACCACGGCAAACGTCCGACGAATCGTGAGGCGACAAATGATCTGTGGATAAGTCGTCGGAAAAAACATTGGAGTTTGCAACGCCACTGCGTCGATCTCATAATCAGCAGCACAATGGTACGGAAGTGAATGGAAGTTGACTGCGGCAAAATGAACGATATGATAACATAGGTAATTTACGGATCGCTCGCGCAATGGCGCATTTTCTCCCCTCCGGAAGACAGCGTGCTGAAAAGCCGCTGTCTTCTTTTTTGCGCGCTGCCAACCCCTCAAGACGATCTCCGTCACTCAAACAGCCGATCGGCTCATTGCAGCAACCAATTCGAACGCCTCCACAGGTGGTGTCACATTGCCCCTCAACGTCCAGTAATTGGGGTGGCGCACAAAGAATCATCAAACTTCGCATTTGGACGTTCTTCTGATAGATTCCCCCTTCAATTGTTCCACCGGTTGCTTGCAGGCATGTCCCGTCCGCCTCTAGAACGCCGGGTGGGACCCTTTCGGTGGAGAATGCCGACACTGGGCAAATCATGAAATCGCCAGTCACCTTGTTGTTGTTTTTCGTCGCCACCCTGGGTGCGCTCACTGCCGGCATCGCTTCGGCCGAGGACACCAACCGGACGATGACCATCTCCTCGGTCTACGGCCCGGTGTTCCCGCACTCCCTCTGGACGCCCCTCCGTTTGGACTTCAAAAACAGCACGGGCAAGGATGTCAACGGCTTTGGTGTATTGCCGCTTGGCAACGGCACGCGCGCCGACTACACCCGCCCGGTTTATGTCCCGGCGCATTCGCGGGTGCGGGTGCGGGCCATGGCGTACTTTCCCCTCAAGGCGCCCGGCGACGTGGATTGGAGCAAAGCCCCTCCCGGCGCGGCGTTGACCACCGCGCGATGGGAGGACACCACGGGCGCGAGAATCGCGCGGGTTCCCCTCCTCGGCCGACCCGCAGCGCAAATGTTCAAGGACCTGGGGGACAGCGACGCGCCGGGCTTTTACCTGTTGGGTGTCAGCGATGACGCCGAGGCGGACGACGCCTTCGACACTTCCGATCTGGCCGAAACCCTCCGGAGCGTTTCCGGCGTCCCCGTCATCTCGCCGGCGATTGGTTCGCCGGACATGGGTCGCACCTACGGTGATTATGCGGCGGTTAAAATCATCATCATGCAGGATGTCGATCCGGATGCCCTTGGCCCGGCGCAGCGCAAAGCACTGTTCGACTTCATCAACCGGGGCGGCAACTTGATCCTCGCAGCGCCCCGCGAGAAAGATCATGTCGCCGACAGTTGGCTGGCGCCCTACTTGCCAGCCCAACCGATTGGGGAACGATTGGCCGACCGCATCACACCAACGGGGCAGACACCTTTTTACTTCGGGCGCTATCTCCGCGAAGCCGAGGCGATTGTCAAAGATGATGGCGTCACCGTCATTCTGCAGGACAAAGACTATGTGTACGCCGCCTACCGTCAGGTGGGGATGGGGCGGGTCATCTTCACGAGTTTCCCCGCATCGGCACTGTCCAACAGCGATCCACGCACGACGGGTGTCTGGCGGCGCCTGGTGAGCCTCGCCCCCTCGGCGACGGCATGGCGCGACACGGATTTTCAGACAAGCCAGGTTGACCTGCTTCAGTCCATGCTCGGCCGATCCACGGTTTCGTGGACCGCCGCCGCTTCCGTCGCCGGCGGGTTTGTGTTGCTCGTGCTGCTGGCGCAACTGCTGATCGGGGGGGCGCGCCGGCCGATGGCATTCGCGGTCAGCATGGCGATCTCGATCGTGGTCTCGATCGCGCTGGTGGCTTTGACGGTCGGCAAGACCCGCGCCCAAAACCTGAGCGGCGCCCGCTTGTCGGTCATGCAGGTCAGTGCCACGGGGTCGGGCGAACAACGGGAAATCACGGCCTATGTCGGCAGGAATGATGCGAATTATTCGCTCACCGCCGCCGACGGCGCGCTGGTGCGACCCATCGTCGCCGGCGCTGAGGTGCCCTTGATCCAGGAACATCCCTTCTCGGTTCCGAACGCCGGCGTCAAAGCGCTGAGCATCGAACGCGTCTGGGAAACAGTCGGCGCGTTGCCCTCACGCCGACCGGCGGAGATCACCGCACGCTTTGAGGCCGATGGACTCATCCTTTCGACGAAAAACCAGCTCGATCAGCCGCTCGTCGCGCCGCTGCTCCGCTGGCGTCACGCCAAGTTCAGCCTCGCGGATCTACCGGTGGGCGATTCGCGGCAGCACCCCGACCGGCGCAACGGCCGCGATGACTTCACCAACGCCGCCGTCATCCGCTCGCAAACCGCGCAGTTGCGTGGCGATGTGCTCCGCGCCTTATCAACCTCGTCCAAGGTCGAGCTTGGCGGCTCGCTGCATCCAACACCGCCAGTCCGTGAAATTGACGCGTGGCTCGACGACGGCGCGGGGCTGCTCACACCGTCGCAAGCCACACCTATGCGGTCCCAGTCGCTGGTCCGTCTGCCGGTGCGACTGGAATCGTCGCCGGTGGGATCGACAATCAAAATCGATCCCGCCTTCGCGCGCATCGTCACCGGACCGGCCCGCGTGCCACAGTATGACGGCGAACATGACCAATGGCTGTCCACCAACCTCGACACCGAGATGCTCGTGGGCTTCGCCGCACCGCGGGAGATTGGCCAACTTCGGCCGCGGGAGGTCACGATTGATCTCGACATCGCCGCGCCACAGCAGATGATCACCATCCGGCGCGGGCAGGTGCGAAACGGGCGGCTGCCCTCGCGATCCAATCCCGCCGGCGACGTGGTGGGTGAATGGTCACAGCCGGTTGGCGGACGAACGGCGAAGTTCACCGCCACCGCACAGGACTACGACGCACAGGGGCGACTCTGGCTGCTCGTGACGGTCCATTCATCGGGGGTGCCCGTCGGCAGCCTTGTTTCCCAGTGGTCTGTTCGTCATCTGGAGGTGGGTTTCACGGCCGAGGTGATTGGACCGCCGCGCGAGGAGTCCGACGCCGCCGATCGCAATGGGATGCTCAGCGGCCATGCCGACGAGCAATCCCAACCAGCCATCCCCCATCCGGCCGACAAGCCATCGCACACGAAGCGCACACACATTACCGCCGAGGTTTCCAATGCCCGTTGATCGATCCGCACCGATTTTACGCACGGAGAATCTAACCCGCCGCTATGGCGATTTTGTTGCCCTGGACAATCTCAATCTCACCGTTCACAAGGGTGAGGTGTTTGGCTACGTCGGACCCAACGGCGCGGGGAAGACGACAACCTTCCGCATCCTTTGCGGGCTGCTCGACCCCTCCAGCGGCAAGGCAATCGTCGCCGAGACCGATGTCACGGGCAACCGCGACCTGCTCAAGCAGCGCGTCGGCTACCTGCCGGACAACTTCGGCGTCTATCCCACGCTTCGCGTCTGGGAATACCTCGACTTTTTCTGCGCGGCGTACAAAATCCCGGTGAAAAAGCGCAAGGCGCGGATCGACGAATGCCTGGCGATCGCCGACTCCACCCAGTTCCGCGACAAGCTCATGGGCGCATTGTCGCGCGGGATGAAACAGCGCGTCGGCATCGCCAAGACGCTGCTGCATGATCCGCAGGTGTTGATCCTCGACGAACCGGCCGCCACGATCGACCCCCGCGCCCGCATCGGCATGCGAGGGCTTTTGCGTCAACTGGCCGACATGGGCAAGGCGGTCCTCGTCTCCAGCCACATCCTCCCGGAGCTGGCCGACGTGTGCGACACGGTGGGGATTTTGTCCAATGGAAAGATGATCGCCTCCGGACCCGTGCAGGAGATTCTCCGCAACCTCCGTCAGAAGCGTCTGATGGAAATCAACGTGCTGAAGAACATCGACAAAGCCCGGACCGCTCTCGCCGGCGCGCCGGGCGTCTGGGAACCCGTGGCCAGCGCCGCGCCCCCCGCCACCGGCGACAGCGGCGGCACCCTTCGCTACGAGGTGCAGGCCGACGAGCAGCAACTGGCGCAGAGCCTCCTGCTGCTTCTGCAAAATCGCGTGCCCGTTCTCGGCTTTCACGAGGTGATGGCCGACCTCGAGGACGCCTTCATGAGCCTGACCAAATGAGCGTCGCATACATCCGATGAACAGCGCCCAACGTCACTGACCTTCAATCGCACAAGATCATCATGCAATTCAACCCCGTCCTTCAGAAAGACCTCCTCGGACTGCTGCGGCTCAAGCGCGTGGCGGCGGTGCAGGTCCTCTTCGTCGCGGTCCTGGCGCTGCTCGTCCTGGCCTCCTGGCCGCAGGGGGGCGTGCTCGGGGGCACGTTCGCGGTCGGCGACGGCCCATCGCTTGTTCGCACCAACGACAGCCTCCTCGTCGGGCTTGTCATCGGGCAGATCGCAATGCTCATCCTCTTCGTCCCCGGCATCGCCGCCGTCGCCCTCACCGGCGAGAAGGAGGCGAACACCCTCGAAATGCTGTACGCGTCGCGGCTGAGCCCCGGGCAGATCATCAGCGGCAAAGTGTGGCTGGCGATCCTCTACCCCTTCATTTTGCTCATCAGCGGACTGCCCTTCATCGCGCTGCTCGCATGGCGCGGCGATCTTCAAACCGCCGACCTCCTCTGGGCATACGCCATCCTCCTGACCACGGCGATTTATCTCTCGATCACATCGCTCACCATCTCCGCGGTCAGCAAAAGCAGCGCGACGGCGCTGGTCATCGCCTATGGCGCGGTTCTGCTCCTGTGCGGAGCGGTGCTTGTCCCGGCCGCCATCATGATCCAAAGCCAGACGGGCACGTCGGCGATGGTGCTGCATTACATCCGCGCCCTCTCGCCGGTCGCCGCCGCCCTCTCCCTCTTTCGCGGCCAGCTCATCGAAACCGGCGGCGCCGCCCATCTGTATCCGATATGGAGCCTCTATATCCCCACCGCCGGCGTCGTGGTCGTCGCGTGCCTCGTCGTCCTCGTGATGCGCCTCCAGCGTCCACCGACCGGCGCGGATGCCTTTGGACAGGCGCTGCTCACCGACGAGGAGCGATCGCTCGGGCGGCGGATTCTGTATCTGATCGACCCCAAGAAGCAGCCGCATCCCTTCGGGCGCACCAATCCGGTCGTCGCCAAGGAACGCCGCACGAGCAGCCTCGCCGGATGGCGATGGATGATCCGCATTTTTTACGCCGCCCTCCTGGCGTCACTCGGTCTGGCGGTCATGAGCCTCTTTGGCGGATCCGAATACAGCGATCTGCTCCTCCATGTCGCACAGGTGCTCGTCGCGTTTCAGATCGCATTGATCGGATTGGTGGTCCCCTCCCTGACCAGCGCCGCCATCAGTTCGGAGATCGAGAACGGCACGTTCGAAACCCTCCGTCTGACCCCCCTTCGAGGCGGACAGATCTTCTGGGGCAAGTTCCTTCCGGCATTCCTGCCGGCGCTGCTGCCGGTGCTCGCGCTATTGCCCGCGTACGGCGCGCTGCAATTCGTCAACGAAGGGTACCGCGTATACTTCCTGCACCTGTTGCCGGTGGTGCTGCTGGCCGTGGTTTTCTGCTGCACGCTGGGCATCCTCTGCTCCAGTTTCGCCACGCAGACCGCCCGCGCGACGGTCGCCGCATACCTGGTGACCGCCGCCGTATTTCTGATACCCCTGTTCGGCTGGTGGGGCGCGGGGCAGCAATTGTCCATCCGCATCGGCGCCGACATCGCCTTCATCAGCCCCCTGGTCATGGCGATCAACATCCTCCCCGCGCCGACCGGCCCCGGCGCCGAGGCCGCGAGCCGCATCGCAAGCCTCTACATCCCGCATCTGTACCTCATCAGCGGACTGTGCATCGTGATGATCCTTGTCGCCCGCGCCCGCCTCTCATACCTCCTGCGCAAGGGATGACACCGCACAGACCGCAACTGGAAGGAAGACGCATGCCCGCTTCACGACTGATCGACTCAATCCACCCGCTCGTTCGCCCGGCCCGCGTGATCACGCCGCTGTTCATTGGCGCGCTGCTGCTCCCCTGGGGCATCAATTCCCCCGTCATCATCGCCGCCGCCGCGGAGAAGCCCGCAACCACCGCACCGATCACCAAAATTCCCGTGCTCCCCGCGTCGCGCCCGGTTGACAACGGGCCTTTGACGATGGCGCAGATCATGGCCGACTACGGCATGCTCGGCGTGGACTATCCCCCCGCCACTCCAAAGAACGCCACCACCCTCCGCACCACGCAGCTTCTTGTCGATGCCCTGGGTCGTGACCACACCGACTACGGACAGGCCAGCCTGCTCCTGGAGATCGGCGCGACCAAACACGCGCAGGGCGCACCGGCGATCCGTCCATTCCTCGCCCATGACAACCCGCTGCTCCGCGCCGCCGCCGCCCGCGCCGCCGGCACGCTGGGCGATGCGTCACTCCTGGCGCCAACCGATGCGCTGCTGGCCGATCCCGATCCCGCCGTACGCCACGCCGCATTGAACGCCACCATTGAACTCAGCGCCCCGAAGGATCAACCGGCTGTGATTGAAAAGGGAATCGCCGACGCCGACCCGGCCGTGGTCCACCTGGCATTGAGCCACGCCCTGCCGGCCAACGCCGCATCCATCGCCGCTCATTTGCCCAAGTGGCCGCCGGCGATCCAGGCGGAAGCCCTTCGCGCCCTGGGGCGAATCAAGGCGACGGAGCAAGCAGGCGTCATTGTTCCCTTCCTCACCGCATCGATCCCCTTGCGCGTCGCGGCCATTGACGCCCTGGGTGACATCGGTGCAACGAACCAGACGAACGCCATCCTCAAAGAGCTGAAGGATGAGCATCCCACCATTCGCCGCGGCGCCGTCGTCGCCATGTCCCAACTGGCCGATCCCGCCACTCAGCAACAACACGCCCTGACGATGCTCTCCGACGGCGATCCGACCGTCCGCGAAGCCGCCGCACGAATCTTCAAATCGCATCCATATCCCGCATCGCTCGAATTACTCACCAAACAGTTGTACGACCCCTACCGTCCGCTTCATGACGCCGCCCGCGAATCGTTGGCCGCATACAGCACGCCGCAGATGCGTGAGCGGATCATCACCATCGCAGCCGGGTTGCTTGCCCCATCCTCCGGCACACCCGACCCCGAACGACAGCAGGATGGCTCCTACCTGCTGGGCGCAATGAAAAGTGAAACCGCGCTCGATGCCCAGATCGCGCTGCTCACGTTCAAGAGTCCATCCGACCGCATGAACTGGCCGCTGTACACGCAGGCAATCTGGTCGTTGGCGCGGATTGGCAACCCCGCTCCGGCGGACCGCCTCCTCGCGCTGCTGAACAACGTGCCCGTCTCCCAGGCCGATCTGATGGGCCCGCGCGGCGCGGTGTCCACCGACGCCGGCGAGGCGGGGTTCTATGCGGCCGCCTGTTTCAAATACCGCGCGGCCATACCCGCAATCAAACGTGTCATCAATGGCAGCGCGATGGAGCAATCGCCCGACATGCGCGCCGCCGCGGTATGGGCGCTGGGCAATATCGCTGCACCGGGCGATAGCGCAACCAATCAAATGCTCATCGCCATTGCCAAAAACATCAACGATGTGTCGCCCGCCCGGTTTGAGGCGATCAAGTGCCTGGTCATCCGCAAGACGCCGGGGGCACAGGACATTTTCAAAGCCCTCGCCACAGAGGACATGGACCCCCTCGTCCGTTTCGCCGCCCACTGGGCGTATGAACACGTCAGCGGGCAGACCATCCCCTACACGCCCCCCACCCTGGACTGGACCGCGGCGACGAGCATCACCGATGAATCGAAGTAGCAATTCGTCCGGGTCGTCAATGGACGGACGGGTGGGAAGTCGGCTCGCCAGGTCGGGAAAGTCTCAATACCGCTCGGAGTGGGCGAGGTGCGTCTGAAAGTTCGCCTCATACGCCGCATAAATTTCCGGCACGTTCGCCAGCATCAGCACGTTCTCGGCGTTCTTCTCCTCGGCCGCCTTCGTGCAGTTGCAGCTGCCGGTGATGATCGTATTCCCATCAACATACATGATTTTGTTGTGCGCGATCGCGTGTCTGGCGTCGATCCAGGTGGGAACGTTCGCATGCGCCAGAAAATCCGCCTCGGTGTATCGTTCCGATCGCTGGCTCTTGTCGAGCACCACTTCAACCTTCACGCCGCGCTGCGCCGCGGCCACCAGCGCCTTGGCGATCGGGCTGGATGTGAACGAATACGCCTGGACATGAACCGATTGTTTGGCGTCGTTCAATTGCGCAACGATCGCATCGGTGCATCCGCCGCGCGGCGAAAAATAGCAGCGGGCCTCGCTGACGCTGACCGGGCTGACCGGGGCAGTGGGGGATTGACCGATGAGTCCTGAAAAACCCCCATGCCCCGCGCGATATCCCGCCGCGAAGGCCGCCGCCGCCAGCACGCCCACGAGCAGCAGCAGCGAAAAAACACCCGGCGCGGATTTTCGACGATTGTTGCCCGCCACCGGTCAATCCCCGCTTTCCAGCACCGCCATGAACGCCTCCTGCGGAATGTCCACCGACCCCACCCGCTTCATCCGCTTCTTGCCTTCCTTCTGCTTTTCCAGCAGCTTTCGCTTTCGGCTGACGTCGCCGCCGTAGCACTTGGCCGTCACGTTCTTGCCCACCGACTTGATCGTCTCCCGCGCCACGATCTTTCCCCCGATCGCCGCCTGGAGCGGAATCTCAAACAGATGCCGGTCGATCTCCTTTTTCAGCCGAACGAGCAGCTTGCGACCCCGGTTCTCGGCATCATCCCGGTGAACGATCACGCTCAGCGCATCCACACGATCTCCGTTGACGAGGATGTCGAGCTTGACGAGATTCCCCGCCCGGAAGCCGAGCAGGTCATAGTCCATCGTGCCGTAGCCTCGCGTGGCGCTCTTCAACCGGTCATAAAAATCGTAAATGACCTCGGCCAGCGGAATCTCATAGACGAGGATGACGCGGGTCGCGCCAATGTACTCGGTCTTCTTGTAAATCCCCCGCCGGTCCTCGCACAACTTCATGATCGCGCCGACGCTGTCGCCGGGGACGATCAGGTTCATCGCAATGTATGGCTCGCGGATTTCCTCGACGACGGTGAGATTCGGCAATTCGCTGGGGGCATCGATTTTCACGATGCTTCCATCGGTCAGCTTGATCTCATACGTCACCGTCGGAGCGGTCTGCACCACCTCGATGTTGAACTCTCGCTCGAGACGCTCCTGGATGATCTCCATGTGGAGCAGCCCGAGAAATCCGCAGCGGAAGCCGAACCCCAGTGCGTCGGAGCTTTCGGGCGAAAATGTGAAGCTCGAATCGTTCAGTTGCAGTCGGTCCATCGCATCGCGGAGCTCGTCATATTGCGTCTTGCCACCCGGATAAAAATCGCAATAGACCATCTGCTGGATTGGGCGATAGCCCGGCAACGCCTCCTTGGCCAGGTTCGTCGCATCAGTCACGGTGTCGCCGATCCGCACATCATGCAAATCCTTGATCGACGCGACGATATACCCCACCTCCCCCGTCCCGATCCGCTCCACCAGCTTCGGGCGGGGCATCAGCTTGCCCATCTCCGTGATCAGGTATTCTTTCTTGTTCCCCATCAGCCGAATCTTCTGCCCCTTGCGCAAGTCACCGTCCACGACGCGGACGTACACGATCACGCCGCGATAGTCGTCGTAGATGCTGTCGAAGATCAGCGCCCTCGTCGGCGCATCGGCAAGTCCGCGCGGGCCAGGCAGCTTGTCACACAACTGGCCCAGCAGTTCATCGATCCCCTGTCCCGTCTTGGCCGACACCGGGATGCAATCCTCGGCCGCGAAGCCAAGGACCTGCTCCACCTCCTCAGCCACCTCAATCGAGCGCGCGCTGGGCAAATCGATCTTGTTAATGACGGGGATGATCTCAAGCCCCGCCTCCAGCGCCGCATAGGCGTTGGCGACCGTCTGCGCCTGCACCCCCTGCGTGGAATCGACCACGAGGATCGCCCCCTCGCACGCCTGGAGCGCCTTTTGCACTTCATAGTGAAAATCGACATGCCCCGGCGTATCGATGAAGTTCAGCATATAGTCCTCCCCATTGTGCTTATAGAAGACGGTGACCGCCGACGCCTTGATCGTGATCCCCCGCTCACGTTCCAAGTCCATGTCGTCGAGAATCTGTTCCTTGAACTCGCGCTCGGTGATGGCGCCAGCGCGCATGAGCAGCCGGTCGGAAAGCGTGGATTTCCCGTGGTCAATGTGGGCGACTATCGAAAAATTGCGAATCTGCATACGTCCTTGCATATTACTGAGTAATGGAAGCGGTTCGGATCAACGAAAGCGGCTCGCGTTGTCCCTTGGTCAATCGACAACAACGCCAACCGCCCGAGCCGCATCGAACCGCCATTCGCCTATCGTCGCATTGTTGGGCGTGTTGGACAAGTACAGCCGCCCGGCAGGCGCTCGAGATCGCTGTGGTCAGGCGCAATTGCCTATAATCCCGTACGCCACACGCACCCATGAGGTAAGCTGCTCCCATGCGTTCTGCAGACCGCAAATTACCCCATCTCCCGCATAGCCGGCGGATATTGTCGGGCATGGGCGATCTCTTTTGCTCGTCAATGATACGGATGGGCGTGCTGGGATTGGCATTCACCGCATCATCCCATGCCGCTCCGCCCGCCTCGCGCCCGGCCGTCGGGGCTTCCCCGGACGCCGCCGCTTCATTACCAAAAGCCGACCTCGCCTCCCTCAAACAGGAGGCGGCCAGCCAACTCGAAGCGAGGTTGCGCCCCCTGACCTCCATCGGAACGGTGGATGTCCTCAAGGTGGCTCAATTCTCCATCGTTGACAATGACCTCGACATCCGCACGCAAATGCCCACCACCCGCGGCGCCGTCCGATTGAAGCTCGACGGCATCCCCGGCGAAGCGAGCCTCAGCGTCCGTCAAAGCCCCGTCCGGGGCATCACCGGCGTTCAGTCCCTCACCTTGATCCATGAAGACACCGCCCGCGCGGATGTCATCGATGTCCGCACCCAAATTTTCGCCAGCCCCCAATACCTGCAAATCGCCCGCGACATCGAAAAACCCGGCGAGGACATCAGCATCTCCCTCATCCAGAACCTGCCCGCCCGCATGGCCCGCATGGATGATCCCGATGCCGAGGGCGCGGTGAAGTTTTATGTCCGCGCCGTGAGCGAGGAAGGCGCCAAGACGACCGTGGACATCAAGCTGTCGGCCGACAACATCACGGAGCTCATCCGCGCGCACCCCCGCGAAATGGCCACCTATTTCGAACCCATCATGCGCGACCTGCATCAGGCCAGCGCGATCTTCGGGATCGAGCCGGCCGTCGCGTGGCAGGTTTTCGCCACTGAGATTCATGCCGATCCGGCAATGAACCAAAAGATTCAGGCGCTGGTGCGGCAACTGGGCGCCCGTCGGATTGCCGATCGTCAGGCCGCCGTCAATGCACTGCGCGAACTGGGGCCCGCCGCCGCCGTCGAATTGATGCACCTCGATCGCCACACCCTCTCGCCCGAGCAAAACGCCCGCATCGATGAATTGCTCGTTCCCTATCAAACCCTCAGCGCCGAACAGGTCAAGGAGATGCGAAACAGCCCCGCGTTTCTCCTCAACTGCCTGGACAGCACCGACACCAGGCTTCGCCATATCGCCTTCACGCAACTGAAGAGCCAAACCGCCGAGCCCCTGACCTTCGACGCCGACGCCAACCCCCAAACCCGCGCCCGGCAGATCGAACGCCTCCGCGCCCAACTGCTCAAGGCCTCCGCCAATCAGGTCCAGTAGCCGGCATTCGCGCATCGTTTCCACCACTGCTGTTCCACAAATCTCCTTTTGCATTTACCATCCCTCATCATGCCAGAACGATCCATTGGTATTGCTCTGTTGGGTTGCGGCGTTGTCGGGCGCGGCGTGGTGGATTTGCTGACGCGCGACGCCGCACTCCTGCGCCGCCGCACCGGCCTGAGCTTCGATCTTCGCCACATCGTGGTTCGGGATCCTTCCAAACAGCGTCCGCTGGAGATCGACGGCAAGCCCGTGCGCGTCTCCACTGACGCGCCCGCCGCCATTGCCGATCCCGACGTGAAAATCGTCATCGAGTTGATCGGCGGCATCGACCCGGCCGGTCAGTATGTGCAAACGGCGTTGCAGGCCGGCAAGCCCGTCATCACCGCCAACAAATCGCTGCTCGCCCAGCGCGGAGGGGATTTATTCCGCCTCGCACAGGCGCATCAGACCGCCATCGCCTTCGAAGCCTCCTGCGGCGGCGGTGTCCCGATCATCAACGCCCTGCTTCATTCCCTTATCGCCAACCGGATTGACGCCCTCGTCGGCATCGTCAACGGCACCTGCAATTTCATCCTCACGAAGATGACCCGACACGGCGCGACCTATGCCCAGGCGCTGGCCGAGGCGCAACAAGCGGGCTTCGCCGAGGCCGATCCGACGATGGATGTCTCCGGGCGGGATGCGGCGCAAAAGCTCGCCATCCTCGCCGGGCTGGCGTTCAACGCGCGCGTCAGCGAATCGGACATCCACGTCGAGGGGATCGACACCCTCGATCCGCTGGACATCACCTACGCCGGGGAGCTCGGCTACGTCATCAAGCTCCTGGCGATCGCGGATCGCAAATCCTCGCCGGTTCTATCGAGCGCCGCCGACAAGCAATCGAGCACCCCCGGCAGCCTCTGCCTGCGGGTTCATCCGACGTTGGTTCACAAAAGCGATGTCCTGGCCGACGTGTCAGGATCGTTCAACGCGATCAGCCTCTTCGGGCACGCCGTCGGGCACGCCCTCTTTTACGGCCGGGGCGCCGGGCGGATGCCCACCGCCAGCGCCGTCGTCGCCGACCTCGTCAACACCGCCCTTGGCCTCACGACGCTGGCATTCAAACAATTGCCGATCTTTTCCAACGACATCGCATCGGCGCGCCTTCTCCCCTTCACCGACCTGCACTCCCGCTATTACCTCCGCCTCATGGCGCAGGACCAGCCGGGCGTGTTGGCGCAAATCACCCAAATCCTTGGCCAGCAGGGCATCTCCCTCAGCGCCATCCTTCAACATGAACTCAGCGACGGGCATTCCGTCCCCGTCGTCATCACAACCCACGCCGCCAACGAAGGCGCGATGCAGACGGCCGTCCACAAAATCAATCAGCTCCCCACGATCAACGCGCCCACCGTCTGCCTGCGCATCATCGACCAGCCGCGGGAATTCGCGGTGGGTTGATCCCTTTCGATCTGTTCAATGGTGGGCCCGCGATGCTCCACAGGCCCTTGTTGAGATTGCGGCAATGGTCCGCCGGGTACTACAAACCCTACAAAACTATAGGGCGATGAGTTTGCAATCGACGCTCAGCACCTTGGCTGCACGAGCCAAAGGCTTGTCGCTTGTCCAGAAGCACTCGCCATGAACAAATGCACAAGCCAGATGCAACGCATCCAAGGTACGCAGCGTCGTGTGGAAGCTGGAAAGCCAGGCGCGGGCTGTGTCATACTCGCGCGGGCCGATCTCCAGGACATCGTAATACCCATCGGCCAGGTGCTGGCGAAAGAGCGCCAGCGCCCTTTGCGCGGCGGGGCGAGTCATCTCGCCCATGCGCAGCTTGAGCGCCACGAGCGAGCAAAACTCGACTTCCACCAGCGGACTGATGGCGGCGTCATCCAGTTCGCCCATGACCCGGTTCACCGCGGCACTGAGGCCCTCGGGGCAGTAATACGAACCCAGGATGCTGGTGTCGAGATAGGCCATGGTCAATACCGTTCCCGCTCACGCAGGTGACGGATGCCTGCGGCGGATTTGCCGGCGGGCTTGCCAAGGGACGCGCGAAATGACGTCAGATCGGGCAGTCGCGGGCGCTTGGCGGATGTCACCGGCGCAATCTGGGCAACGGCTTTGCCGCGGCGCGTGATCGTCACCCGGCGGCCGCGCTCCGCGGAATCAACGAGCCTGGCGAATTGCTGTCGCGCGGTCTTGATGCTGATGGACTCCATTTCAATCCTCCTCACATGTGTACACCCCAAGTGTACGCACCCATGCGGCCTCAGGCAACCGCAGCCACATCATGCCTGAGGCGCGGCGTCGCCGGCCCCGACTTCTACGATTTCATCTGCCCGATGAAACTGTCCGCTTCCTTGATCGACGCCTCCATGTCCTTGATCAGCTTTTGCACATCGGAATCAATCCCGGCGGCCGTGGTTTGCAATGAGCTGATCGCGGCGGCGTTCAAGTTGTGCTTGAGAAACAGCACCTGGTCATGGAACGCGCTGAGCACCGGCTGCATCGACGATTCGCTCTTGCGCATCGCGGCGATGAGCTGCCCGTAGCGGGCCTTGGTCTCCTCAAGCTCCTGGGCGCTGCGGCGCTTCAGATCGGCGTTCTCATACTGGCCCAGTTCGTTCTTCCATTCCTTGAACATGTCCTGGGCAACCGAATCAATCGACGCGACGCGGGAGCTGACCGCTTCGGCGCGGCTCTTGCACGCTTCATACTCGCTATTCAGCTTCTTGTACTTCGCCTCCAGATCGCCCCCCTGAAAGTTGGTCAACGACTGAAACTGCTCGAGCGTCGTCTTGAATTGTTCCTTGGCCGCCGTCTGATCGTCCCGCGCATCCTTGACGCGATCGACGAGGATGTCGCGCTTTTCCCATCCCAGCTTCTGCCATACGGAGTAGTAGGTGGTGCTGCAAGCGGCCAGGCACCCAATGAAACTCACCAGTAAAAGCGTATTGACGATTGATCGCATCTAGACTCCTGATCGATGGGGTAGGGTCCGTGGTACTCCGCGGACCATTTTGGCGAGGGAACAATGGTCCGCGGATTACCACGGACCCTACGAAAGCTCGTCACAAATTGCCCAAAACACTTATCAAGCAACGCACCCCATTCCGCATTCCGAGTTTCGCGTTTCCCATCGCTCACCCCACCGCCGCGCCTTCCAGCAACTGGCTCCAGCGCTTGGCCTGCCGCTTCTTCCATCCCTGCTTGTGATAGGCATATCCCGCGATGAGCGGCACCGCGAGCGTCGCTTCGGAATAAACCATCTGCTCGTACACCGTATCCACCTTCCCCCAACTGCTCGCCTCTTTCAAAGTCGAGCTACTCAGCGCGCCATCGCGCACATCGGCGACCGTCACCTGGATTGCGTATTTGTGCATCGGGGCGTCGTGCCCCAGCACCTCCGCCGCCACGACGATGTCCTGCGTGAAGTTCTTCGGCACACCGCCGCCGATCATGAAGAGGCCCGTCTGTGGATTCTTGATCTTGATCTGCGTCAGTTCATAAAAATCCTTCCCGCCATCCCACGTCGCCTTCGGCGAATCGCCGCGCGATGATGCCAGCGCCACCAGCCCGAAACCGGCCGAACAATCGCTGAACGCCGGCGCGAACAGCGGCACATCATGCTTATACGCCTCATAAATGATGCTGTCGGCGCACTTGGCGCCGCCACTGCGCTCCAGATACGCCCCAAACTCCCGCAGCATTTCCCGGCTGCTGTGGGCGCGGGGTTCCATGTCCTCGAAGATCTTCCCCGTCACCTCATCGCACACCCGCAATTCATCCTCGCTGATCAGCGTGTCGTAAATGCGGTCAATCGCATGATCGCGCAATTCGCCGTCAAAGAGCCCGCTCTTGTACTGCTCGTCGGCCATGTAATGCCGGAAACCGAGCGCCTCGAAAAAATCCTGATCGACGAGATTCGCCCCGGTCGAAACGATCGCATCGACCATGTTGTTGCGGATCATGTCCACGAACACTTTTTTCAACCCCGCGCTGATCAGCGACCCGGCCAGCGTCAAAATCACGCCGCATTCGGTATCGCGGAGCATGCGGTCATAAATGTCGGCCGCCCGATGCAAATCCCGGCTGGAATACGCCATGTGTCCCATCGCCTCGACCACCGGGACGATCCCGGCATTTTTTGTGATATCGATGTGTTCAATGGTTTTGCCGAAATACTTCTTTCGCGCCGCCGCTTCGGCCGTCGCCTTGAGGGGCTTGGTGTTCAGTGTCGCGTCATTGTCGTGAGCCATGACTCATTCTCCTGTTGAAACCGTCAACCGCATCGATCACAAAATGGAAACACCACCTCTGTCCGCCGCGCCCCTTGGGAGGGGTCCATCCACGCGGCCAGGGTGGTTGGAACACACGCATTGTGTTCCCTGCGCATCGTGCGTCAAGCATAAGTGGAGGCATCCATTGTCGATGCGCCGAATCCCGCCGGGGAGCAACTGGACGACGCCGCTCCGGGGTGTAGGATGCGAGGGTCATCCCCTGCGGCAACAGTGCTATGAATGATAAAGATCGCCAATGAGCACACCAGCGACAAACCGAATCCGCCTGTGGCTGCGCGGCGAGCGTGCGATGGGCCTCCCCGCAGTTCCTGCGCCGCGTCAGCGAAAGGTTGCTCCCAAGCACAAAGCCGTTGCTTCCCCGCAACCCGCCGCTCCCGCTCAACCCGCCGCAGCGGAGATTCGATACTCCGTTAAATCCGCGTCACAGGCCGCATCAAAGCCTGCGGCGCATCCGAAAGTTGCCGAATCGACGACTGCGTTCACCGCCGCGATCCTCGGCACCGATGAGAAACGACGGCAACTGGCGTTGATGGATGAAAATGAGGTGCGGGGTTGCACGAGATGCGGACTGTGCGAGCATCGCACCCACACCGTCTTCGGCGAAGGGGATGTGGACGCCCGACTCGTCTTCATCGGTGAAGGTCCCGGTGAAAATGAGGATGAGACCGGCCGACCTTTCGTCGGGCGCGCTGGCAAGCTTCTCGACAAGATGATCGCCGGCATGGGGTTACAGCGCGAGCAGGTGTACATCGCCAACATCGTCAAGTGCCGTCCGCCGGGCAATCGCGCTCCGATGCCCAATGAAACCGACGCGTGCGCCCCCTACCTCGTGCGGCAACTGGAAATCATCCGCCCGGCCGTGATCGTCACGCTCGGGCTGTCGGCCACCAAATATATGTTGCACGATTCGAGAATTGCGATGGGGCGCGTCCGCGGCCGCTGGCACACATGGCGCGGCATTAAACTGATGCCGACTTATCACCCCTCCTACATCCTGCGACAATACACCGCCGAAACCCGCGCGACGGTCTGGGGTGATCTACAACTGGTCATGGCCGAACTAAACCTTGAGCCACCAAAGCGAGCAGCGCCTTAGTCGGCCTTGCGTCGTTCGTTAGCGCGCAAGCGCGTCGCGCGGCAAGTGCGTCGGGCGACGAACGGTTCGCTCCTCCCCCTCGCACTTTCATGCTTCAACGCGGATTTGATTGAACAAGGAGACACTCCAATGCTTTCAACAGGATGTCAACAGCCTATCGACAGCCCCCTGGCTCCGCGCGTCGCTCGCCAATGGTGCCTGCTTCATTCGCATCCACCACAGGCGGTGGCTGGACAGGCTCGTTTTGTGACCGGCATGACGCATGATGGCCCGAAAAGGATGCGACTTTTTTTCGTACGAATTTTCACTTGGCGAGAACGCCTTCTTGGGCTAACGTGGCCACTCATCCAAGCGACTTCGGAACGCTGTTTGTAACCGCCGACCAAGGGCGCGGGATTTTTGTGTGGACACTCGCCGATGAATTGACTGAACGCCGTTGTCATATTTGTTGAATCGCCATTGCTCTCTCGGACACGCTTGACGCAATCATGCTTACGACCCACTCGCCGACGCGCGAAGCCACCTCAGGCCGCGCACGGGACAATTCGACGCTGGACCCCTCCCTCTGGCAACAGATGCTGCAGACGGTGCGGTCGCACCATCCCAGCCTCAACCGGGTCTGGTTTGATGACCTCCAACCGCGCCAACTGACCAACGGCGTCATCCAGGTCAAGGCGCGCACCCCCGCACAGCTCAGCTTCTGCCAAAGCCTCTGCCAGCAGCCTTTCACCGCCGCCGCGCAGCAGGCGACCGGCCGGCTTGTTTCCGTCAGCTTCCACTGCGACAACCTGCCCACCGGCGGCGTCTTCAACGATGGCGATCAGCCTCACCCGCTCAATCCCGATTACGTCTTCGATAATTTCGTCACCGGCCCGTGCAACCGCCTGCCCCACGCCGCCAGCATCGCGGTCGCCGAGCAACCGGGACGGGCCTACAATCCGCTGTTCATCCACGGCGGGGTTGGTTTGGGTAAAACACATCTCCTCCAGGCCGTCTGCCAGACGCTTCTGGAGCGCCAAAGCGACGCCCGGATTCTTTATCTCTCGTGCGATAGCTTCATCAACCAGTTCATTGCCGCCGTCGAAACCGGCGACATGGCGCAATTCCGTTACCGCTACCGGCAGGTGGACATGCTCGTCATCGATGACATCCACTTCCTGGCCGGGCGCGACCGAACACAGGAAGAGTTCTTCCACACGTTCAACACCCTCTTCCAAGGGCACAAGCAGATTATTCTGAGCGCGGATTGCCCGCCGAGCGAAATCCCCGAGCTGGAGGATCGGCTCATCAGTCGATTCAACTGGGGGCTCGTCGCGCGGATCGAAAAGCCTTGCTATGAGACGCGTGTCGCCATTTTGCAGAAGAAGGCACGGCTCCGCGGATTGACCCTGCCGGAGGATGTCGTCTGCTACATCGCCGGACGGGTGGAGAACAACACGCGCGAGCTTGAAGGCGCCATCACCAAGCTTCAGGGGATGGGAATGCTGCAAAACAACGTGATCGACCTGGAACTGGCGAAAGCGGCGCTCGGCGAAACCGTCTCCCCCGATCAACGTCGGATCACGATCCAGCAAATCCTCGAAGCGGTGACAACCTACTACAACGTCCGCCTCAGCGATCTGCAAAGCAAAAAGCGTCACAAGAGCATCGCCTTCCCCAGGCAGGTCTGCATGTACCTCGCGCGACGGCACACGCGCTATTCCCTTGAGGAAATCGGCGGCTACTTCGGCGGGCGCGACCACACGACCGTCCTCCACGCCGTCCGCACCGTGACCCGCGATGTGGAGGCCGAAAAACAGATCGCCGAGCAGTTGAATCACATCGAGGGGCAGTTGACGCAATAGTCCATTGTCCCTTGTCCGTTGTCCGTTGCAGGGTCCGCCTCGCGGACCTTTTCCTCGCCGATCATTGTGCATGATCCCGTAGGGTCTGTGGTACTCCGCGGACCATTATGCCCATCGTGGAAATGGTCCGCGGGGTACCACGGACCCTACGAAATCACTTGGCCGTCATCAGTAAATACCCGCCGATGGTCATCGCCAGCAGCGACAGGCCGATCCAGAGAGCGGCCCAGAAGCTCAGGCCCCAGCGCTCGGCGAGCGCCATCGGAACAAACAGCGGCAAACTGAGGGGAATGAGCAGCAGCGACTGGCGCGCGAGGCTGGAGACCGGCGAGAGCGCCGGGTTTTTCATGTACATCGCCACGAAGACCAGCGCCGGCACGATGGGGACGAACAAGATCAGCGCCGCCAGCCGCGAGGAGCGCTGGGCGATCTCGCTGACGAGGATCACGATGAAACCGGCCGCCAGTCCCCGCATGATCAGTTGAAACATTCGCTTGCCTCCATCGCAGACAGTTCGTCGTGAATGCGGCGTTCCCATGCGGACACGGGTTAGTCCGACGACAACTCCTTGACCCGCTGCTCCAGTTCCTTGATGCGGTCGAGCAAATCCGGCAGCTTGGTGAAGACCGTGTACACCCGCCGGGCGTGGTGGGCGGGCATCGCCGGAGCGCCCATCAGGATGCTGTCGTCCTCCACATTGTTGACGATGCCCGATTGCGCCGCGATGGTCACATGATCCCCGATCCTCAGATGCCCCGCCACGCCGACCTGTCCCCCCATCGTCACATGATCCCCCACATGCACCGACCCGGCGATCCCCACCTGCGAGACGAGCAGTCCGTGCGCCCCGATCTTCGTGCCATGGCCGATCCCGATCAGATCCGCGAACTTGGTCCCCTTGCCGATGATGGTGCTTCCCAGCGTCGCGCGTTCGATGGCGACATTGGCGCCGATCTCCACATCATCCTCGATAATGACGTTGCCCGCCTGCGGGATTTTGTGATGGACCCCGCCGTGCGTGGCATACCCGAACCCATCAACGCCGACGACGCTGCCGGCGTGAATGGTCACGCGATTGCCCAACACGCAGTTATCGTAGACCACGGCGTTGGGATACAGGATGCACCCCTCCCCCACCCGGGCCCTCGGGCCGACGTAAACACCGGGATACAGCACGCTCGACGCGCCCACGCGCGCCGTTGGATCGACATGCGCCAGCGGGTGTACCCCCTGGTGCGGATGTTTGCGATGGCCATGCAGCAGGATCATCGCCTGTGTGAAGGCATAGTATGGGTCCTTCGCCTTGAGCAGCGCAACCCGCCCGTTGGTCGTGCGCGGCGAGACGACCACCGCCGACGCCTTGGTCGTCTCCAACTGGCGCAGGTATTTCGGATTCGATAGAAAGCTCACCTGCCCCGCCGACGCCTCGTCGAGCGTGTTGGCGGAGGTGATCTCCAGCGACGGATCGCCCACAAGCTCCGCGCCGATTTTCCTGCTCAATTCATCCAGCGTCATCCGCGCTCCATGATCTTTCCCAACTCCCGCGCAACGCCCGCGTGGCATCGTGCGGCCATCGCGCTAGAATGTAGCCGATTCGCGCCCAAGCGAACACCAGACCTGCACCCCCGACGCCCGCGACCATGACCCTCACCGATCTTCCAATCACACGACTGTCCCGCGAGCGCGCCTGCCTGCTCGCTCGCATTCACCGGCGCTATCGCACGGTGACCCGGCGACTGCGCATCGGCGACCTTCACCTCGACTTCACACGAATTGAAGACCCCGACACGGTGCTTGATGAGGTGGCGGCGGAGGAGGATCGGCTGGAAAGAACCACCGGCCATCGTCAAACCAGTGATAGCCTTCATCTGCCCTACTGGGCGGAACTGTGGGACAGCGCCCAGGGGATCGCGCAATGGCTTGTCAACCATGCCCCTGGCAATGAAAAAACGCTGCGGACGCTCGACCTGGGGTGCGGAATGGGACTATCCGGCACGGTGGCGGCGGCGATGGGACATCGGGTCCTTTTCGCCGACCTGGAGACGCCGGCGCTGCTGTTTGCACGATTGAATGCGATGCCGTACGACGATGCGCGACATCCGATCCGCACACGCCGGCTCAACTGGGGGACCGATGCGCTCGATGAGCGGTTCGACCTGATCCTCGGCGCGGATATTTTATACGAGCGGCGTCAGTGGGAACCGCTGGAATCGTTCTGGCGACGACACCTGGCCGACGGGGGGTTGATCCTCCTCGGCGAGCCGGGGCGACAGACGGGTGATGGGTTCATGGACTGGATTGGCGGGCGGGGCTGGGTACTGGAGATGGTGGAGGAACCGGTGGCCACGCGCGATCGTCCAATCCGGTTGATTCAACTGAGGTAGGGTCGTCCTCACGGACCATGCCGACGAGGCGCCAGGCTCTTGTAGAGTCCGTGGTACCCCGCGGACCAATGTGCCCGTCGCAGCAATGGTCCGCGGGGTACCACGGACCCTACGAAGAGGCATCGGCCGATGCGGCTTGCGTTTGAGCCTGAGAAACGAGGTAAAGGACGGCCATTCTTACGGCCAGACCATTGGTCACCTGGGTGAGGATGCCCGATTGCGGGCCGTCGGCGATGTCGGACTGGATTTCGATGCCGCGGTTCATCGGGCCGGGGTGCATGATGAAGACATCCTTCTTGCAGCGTTGGAAGCGGTCCCAAGTCAGGCCGTAGCGGTGGGTGAACTCACGGACGCTGGGGAACTGGCTTGATTGGATGCGCTCGAACTGGACGCGGAGCATGTTGATCACATCAACCTGTCCGATCACCTCGTCGAAGTCGTGGGTGACGCGGGCGCCGAGTTTCTCAAACGCGCGGGGAAGAAGCGTGGCCGGTCCGACGAGGATGACCTCGGCGCCGAGTTTGACCAGGGCATGGATGTTGGACCGGGCGACGCGGGAGTTGATGATGTCGCCGACGATGGCGACCTTCAACCCCTCGACCTTGCCGAAGCGCTCGCGGATCGTATAGAGATCAAGCAGACCCTGGGTGGGGTGTTCGTGCGCGCCGTCGCCGGCGTTGACGATGGAGCATTGCACGGTGCGGGCGAGGAGGCTGGCCGACCCGGCGGCGCGATGACGGAGGACGATGATGTCGACGCCCATCGCCTCGATGTTGCGGGCGGTGTCGATGAGGGTTTCGCCCTTGGAGACCGATGACCCTTTTTCGGAAAAGTCGATCGTGTCGGCGCTGAGGCGCTGGGCGGCGAGGGAAAAGCTCGTGCGGGTGCGGGTGGAATCCTCGAAGAAGGCGTTGACGACGACACGCCCGCGGAGTGCGGGCACTTTCTTGACGCTGCGTCGGGAGACTTCCTTGAAGGAGTCGGCGGTGTCGAGGATCAGGCAAATCTCTTCGGCGGAAAGCTCCTCGAGCGTGATCAGATGCTTGCGGGTCCAGAGGTTGGGGGTGGATTCCACGAGCGTCATGGCCTGGACTCCTTGATCTCCCTGGACTCGATGGGCTCGATGACGATTTCATCGATGCCGTCGGTTTCGCTCAGCCGCACATTGACTCGATGGCTGGGGGGAATGTTGCTCAAGCTCAAGGCAGAGAAGTCGGGTTGGATGGGCAACTCCCGCCCGGCGCGATCAACGAGGACGACCAGTCGGATGGCGCTGGGTCGGCCGAAGTCGGAGAGTGCGTCGAGGGCGGCGCGGATGCTGCGTCCGGTGAACAGGACATCATCGACGAGCAACAGCGGCTTGTCGTTGATGTCGATGTTGATCTCGGTCGGACGGACCATCGGCTTGGGTCCGACTTCCGACAGATCATCGCGGTAGAGGGTGATATCGAGCACGCCGCGTCCGATGTCGTTGAAGCCGCGAGAGGCGAGGCACTCGGCCAGCCGATCCGCCAGCGTGTGCCCGCGGGTGCGGATGCCGATGACGTTCAGCGGCGGATGATTGGGGAAAGCCTGCTCAATTTGATCGCAAAGGCGCGTCAACAAGCCGGCCACGGCGACGGAATCATAGTGGTTCGGCATCGCCGCCGAAGGTACGACATCGCATGGGGCTTTGCAATTGATGCTTTGCGTCTTGATCATTGCTGTCACAGGACAAGTGCCTTGAGAGCAGGTCGCCTCTTTCCCCCTCCCCCGGTACGCCGGGGGAGGGTTGGGGAGGGGGCCGTCGCGCAAAAGAGCGCGGAACCCCTCCCCAGCCCTCCCCCGCGAGTACGCGGGAGAGGGTGAGATGCAAGCTGGTGATTGCCATCCGTATTCACGATTGGCCCCCATTCACATACTTTTTCCGCCATTGGGCGAGCAACTCCATCGCCTGATTGGGAGTGAGGTCATCGAGTTTGACGGCCGCGAGGGACTGGCGGAGTTCCTGCGCGGGATCGACGAACAGGGGTAGCTGGGCGTCGTCGATCGCGCGGTCGCTTTTGCGCCCCCGGCTGACGCGCGGACGGGCGATGTGTTGGACGGCCAGTTCGCCGAGCAATTGACGGGCGCGATCGAGCACCTCGCGCGGGACGCCGGCGAGACGCGCGACGTGAATGCCGTAGCTGCGGTCGGTCCCCCCTTCGACGATCCGGTGAAGGAAGATGACCTGATCCTCCCATTCGCGGACGGCGACGTTGAGATTCCGCACGCCCTGAAACCGTTGGGCGAGATCGGTCAGTTCATGATAATGCGTGGCGAAGAGCGTGCGGCAGCGGGTGTCGGCGGCGATGTGCTCGGCGATCGCCCATGCGAGGGAAAGCCCGTCGAGCGTGCTCGTGCCGCGCCCGATCTCGTCGAGGATGACC